>DAOTYY010000047.1:0-16722 GCA_034434695.1 Anaerolineaceae bacterium | reverse complement strand
CTCTCGCCATCGCAGTATCATCAACTTCTTTGTAAATGTGCTGTGCGGCTTGATTGCTTACTGCCGCCGTCCATCAAAACCGTCTTTGGGCTTGGACGAGTACCTGCCCTTGCCCGCCTAACCCGAATTCACGTTATGTTACATGCTTCATCTGCAAAAACAGAAAAGTCTGTTGGATGCAGAACCCGCTGGAACATCTCAGCACAGGCAATGCGACAATGATTATGTCCTTCTGCCTGTACCACCTCAGCTTTTACTAATAACACAGGAATCGGCGAGCGCCGCACCACTTCAAAAGCCGTACTGCCTATCATCAATTCCTGAGACAAAGTTGTCCCTTGCGCACCAATGATGATCATTCCTGCATGTTCATCGCGCGCAACCCGGACCACCTCTGTCACCGGCGATCCATATTCAATGCGAGTACGAACACGCAGACCATACCCTTCCATAGCCATCTTTATCAGATATAATTGTTCTTCGGCACTCCAACGAATAAACTTGTAACTTTCCAGATTATACGTTTCAGGAAGCGGTACATCGCTGGCACGGATGACATGAAGAAGGACTACTTCCTTCACCCCCGCTGTCTGCATAGAAGGCACACAGGTTGCCACAGCATTAGCGTAAACGGAAAAATCAGTGGGGAAAAGAATCTTCTCAAACATTCATTTCCAATCTCACAACTTAACCTCCGAATCATTGCTGCACTTTCGATTCATGAGAGCGAAATACTGCCTGAGGACCACAGTTCAGCCGACGCGGTTGAATACGCTCTGTATTAAAAAACGCCAAGAACTCTTTTATAAGTTCCTCCATAACCGATACATTGACTGAGTAATACACCCAGCGAGCATCTGCCGGGTCACGTTCTGCATCTACAAGCCCAGACTCGCGCAAAACGCTCAAATGATGCGAAATCAGGTTTGGCGCCAATCCCAGCTCTTCGCCCAGTTCGCAATTACATTGCACACCTTCAATAATCTTCTCCAATAAAAGCAACCGGTTTGGCTCACAAATCACTTTAAGCCATTGCGCAAGACTCATCCATTCCTCATTTGAAAATACAGATTTAGCCATACATTCTCACAATTAGTTATTTCAACCTTAATTGAATTATACTTCGTGGCCGCCAACCGTCAAGCACGAGTCAACCCTGTCTTGTTGCTCCAGCGATTGTTTTGCTTGCATGTAGCTGAAGGAATATACAAGGCGCGGTATAATGAAAGTGTAGCCATCTCAATCTGTGGAGATCGTAATGGCAGAGCGAAAAATTCGCGTGTTGATCGCTAAACCCGGACTGGACGGTCATGATCGCGGCGCCAAAGTGGTGGCGCGGGCGCTGCGCGATGCCGGAATGGAAGTTATCTACACCGGCTTGCGCCAGACTCCGGAGATGATCGCAGAAGCTGCCCTGCAAGAAGATGTGGATGTGGTAGGGCTTTCCATTCTTTCAGGGGCGCATATGGTGCTTGTGCCGCGCGTGATGGAATTGCTGCGAGCGAATGGACAGGATCATATTTGCGTTTTTGTCGGCGGAATCATCCCGGATGCAGATGTGCCGGCTTTGCTAGCGCATGGCGTTAAAGCTGTCTATGGACCCGGAACCTCAACTGAAAAAATTGTGGAAGACGTCCGGCGCATCGTTTTAGGCGAGCCAGCGCTGCAGGTGTAAGCAATTGCATATAATGAAACTGGCTGAACAGGTTATCGCTGGAGATCGTCTTGCACTGGCACGCACATTGTCGCTGGTAGAAAATGATACGCCGCAGGGATGGTCAGCACTGGATGAGTTGTTCCCGCATACGGGACGCGCTCATCTCATTGGCATTACTGGAGCGCCTGGCACAGGCAAGTCCTCGCTGGTCAACCAGCTCGCCTATGCCTTTCGCCATCCCACAGATGGCACCCCTCCACTGCGCGTAGCGGTGATTGCTGTGGACCCTTCCAGTCCGTTCAGCGGCGGTGCATTGCTGGGCGATCGGGTGCGCATGCGCGATCTGGCAGGCGACCCGGGTGTGTTTATCCGCTCAATGGCATCACGCGGCGCACTGGGCGGACTGGCTCGCCACACGGCAGCAGTGGCTCAGGTGTTTGATGCTGCCGGGTTTGACATCATTCTCATTGAAACGGTTGGCGCAGGTCAGGGCGAGGTGGATATCGCCCGTCTGGCACATACAACGATTGTCGTGGAAGCGCCTGGACTGGGTGACGATATTCAAGCCATCAAAGCTGGCATTCTGGAAATCGCCGATATTCTGGTAATCAACAAAGCTGACCGACCAGGCGTTGAACAAACTGAACGCGCCCTGCGCGCTATGCTGGAGCTGGCGAAGCCAGAACGAATGATAATGCATCATGGACGATTTGTGACATTTCCCGACCGGACGGAACAGAATGAAGCAGTGCCCGGCTGGAAACCATTTATCATGAAAACCATCGCTGTACGCGGCGAAGGCGTCCAGGAGCTGGCGCGGGCAGTCCACGAACATGGTGAATACCTGCGGCGCAACAGCGAATGGCAACGGCGAGAACGGGAACGGCTGGATACCGAATTGAAAAGCCTGCTTCAGGCGGAACTGATGGCACGCTGGCAGCAGCGTGTTCCAGAGGAGATGTACCAGATCATCTTCAAGCAGGTCTTGCAAAGAACGGTATCACCGTATCAGGCAGTTGTAAAATTATTGGAACAATCGCATTTATTTTAATCAAGGAGCTTTTTTTATGAAGACCACACCTATCGGAAGTTTGCGACAACACATTGGCAAGCAGGTGAAAATTCAGGGCTGGCTGCAAGTCTTACGCGACCAGAAAAAGATGCAATTTCTGATTGTACGCGACCGCAGTGGTGCGGTGCAGGTGGCTTTCTGGCGTGAAAGCGACCCGGCGCTGGCGGAGCAAATATCCAAACTGACCACCGAATCAGCGTTGACCATCACCGGAAAGGTCGTGGATAATCCGATTGTCAAGCTGGGTGGGTTGGAAATCCAGCTTGAGACGCTCAAAGTGGAAAGTCTTGCCCAATCGCCTCTGCCTTTTGAACCTTTTGGCGACACACTGCCCTCAACCGATTTCCGTTCCGACTGGCGTTATCTTGACTTGCGCCGCACCGAGAGCTTGTTGATTTTCAAAGTGCAAACCACGCTGGAAATGGCAATGCGGGAATTTTGGCTCAAAAATGACTTCATGGAGATACACTCACCTAAGATCATGGGCAGTGCCAGCGAAGGCGGCGCTGAACTGTTTGAGATGACCTATTTTGACCGCAAAGCATATCTGGCGCAATCGCCGCAGTTTTACAAACAGATGGCGATGGCAGCTGGTTTCGAGAAAGTGTTTGAAATAGGTCCCGTCTTTCGCGCCGACCCCTCCTTTACCGCCCGCCACATGACCGAATTTACCGGTATTGATATGGAAATCTCATGGATTGATTCGCATGATGACGTGATGCGTGTACTGGAAAACCTGCTCCAATACACTTATCAGCGGGTCAAAGAAGTGCATGGCGAGCAGATCAAAGAGGTTTTCCATAAAGAGCTGATCGTTCCAGAAGTACCTTTCCCGCGCGTCACAATGGCAGAGGCGCATGAGATTCTCAAAGAGGTGGGCTATCAGCTCCCGCCGGAGAAAAAGGGCGATCTTGATCCCGGCGGCGAACGCGCCTTGGCAAAATACATCAAAGATAAATACAATCATGAATTTGTTTATGTCATTGACTGGCCCATTGCCGTACGTCCCTTCTATCACATGCGCCATGAAGATCAGCCCCATTTGACCAAGAGCTTTGACTTGATCGCCAGCGGACTGGAAATCGTCACCGGTGCGCAGCGTGAACACCGCTACGACGTCTTGCTCCGTCAGGCAAAGGAAAAAGGCGTTTCGCAGGAATCTATACAGTTCTATCTGGACTTTTTCAAATACGGTTGTCCGCCGCATGGAGGTTTCGGCATGGGGCTTTCACGCCTGCTGATGGTCATGCTGGATGTGCCCAACATTCGCGAATGCGTTTTCCTGTTCCGCGGGCCCAACCGCCTGCATCCATAAATCTAGAGAGGTGGAACAATGATCTACGGCGAACGCATCCGCCTGCGGGCAATTGAACGGGAAGATGTGCCAAGATTTGTCGGCTGGCTGAATGACCCAGAAGTGCGCCAGCATCTCAAGCTGCGTCTGCCGCTTTCGATGACCGAAGAAGAAGCCTGGTTTGTTTCCGTGCAGCAGCGTCCTCCTGAAGAGCGTCCCCTTACCATTGAAATCAAAACACCGACGGGCTGGAGAGCCATTGGCAATATTGGCTTGACAAACATTAACTGGTACGATCGCAGTGCGGAAGTCGGAATTTTCATCGGTGAAAAACAGTATTGGAATCAAGGGTATGGGCGGGAAGCCATGCGGTTAATGCTGCGGCACGCCTTCAACACGCTTAACTTGAACCGGGTGGGGTTGCATGTCTATGAAACCAACCAGCGCGGTATTCGAAGTTACGAAAATGTCGGCTTCGTCCATGAAGGACGACTGCGACAGGGACGTTATCAAGATGGGAAATTTGTGGATGTTCTATTGATGAGCATCCTGCGCTCCGAATGGCAGGATGCTGAAACAGCAAAGTAAGGAGGCAAGATGCCTTTACCCATTCATCGGCACGAGAAAATGTATGGCGAAATCAAGCTGTTTGCCGGAACCGCCTGCCCGGAACTGGCGCAAAAGATCGCCGATTATCTCGGTTTGCCGTTATGCGGGCGGGATATTATTACTTTCCCCAACAGCAACTTGTTTGTCAAGCTGCATGGCAGCGTGCGCGGTCAAGACTGTTATGTGATCCAGACTACGCCGGCGCCGGTGCATGATAATCTGATGGAACTGCTGATTTTGCTGCAAACCTTGCGGCTGGATTCGGCAGCGCGCATCACCGCTGTTGTACCCTATCTTTGTTATGCCCGCTCCGACAAGAAAGACCAGCCCCGTGTTCCTATCACGGCGCGGCTGGTAGCAGATATGATCGAGATCGCTGGCGCAGACCGCTACATTACCCTTGATCTGCACGCCGGGCAGATACAGGGGTTCTTCTCTATTCCCGGCGATGTCCTGACTACTTTCTACATCCTCAGTGACTATGTCAAATCGCTCAAACCGCAGATGCACCGTCCGGTAGTCGTCACTGCCGATCTGGGGTTTGCCAAAAAAGCGCGTAACTACGCCGCCGCGCTGGACGTGCCGATGGCTTTTATTGAAAAGCGACGCGTCAGCAATGATTCCAACGCCGAAGCATTAACCTTGATCGGCGAGGTTGAAAATCGTGATGTAATCATTGTAGATGATGAAGTGGACACCGGCGGCTCAATGGTTGAAGCGGTGCAACTAGTCAAATCCTGCGGGGCGCGGGATGTCTATGTTTCATTCGTTCACCCCGTCCTTTCTGCCAACGCTTGCGAACGGCTGGCTGCTTTGCCGGTGACTCAGTTTATTACCACCGATACCATCCCCATCCCGGAACACAAACGCGCCCTTTTAGGAAACCGGCTGAAAGTGCTGACCGTTGCAGAACTGCTGGGTGAGGTGATCCGCCGTGCCAATGAGGGACGCAGTGTGGGAGAGATGTTTAACGAGTAAGCGGTAATGCCCGAATTGCCTGAAGTCGAGACGATTGTGCGCAACCTGCGTCAGGGGGATGGAGAACATCCACCCCTGACGGGACACAGCATCCAAAAGGTAGAATTGCTCTGGCAGCGCACTCTCGCCACACCAACTCCGGAAGACCTGAATCATACCCTGCCCGGTCGAGTGATTCGAGGACTCTGTCGGCGCGGAAAATTCATCGTCATTGAGCTGGACAAGGACTATCTGCTCATTCATCTGCGCATGAGCGGTGACCTGCGGCTGGAAACCAGCTTTGATGCAAAGGCAAACCCGCGCCCTGTCGAACCGCACGACCGAGCGTTATTCTATTTTCACAATGGTTGGCGGCTTGCCTTTAACGATACGCGCAAGTTTGGACGCATCTGGTTTGTCCATGACCCTGCAGAAGTGTTGGGCAATCTGGGCCCTGAACCGCTGGAGCAAACCTTCACCGCAGAGCAATTTTACCGATTGCTCAAAGACACGCATCGCCAGCTCAAGCCCTTGCTGTTGGATCAAACCTTTCTGGCTGGTCTGGGAAATATCTACACCGATGAAGCTCTGCATATTGCCGGTCTCCATCCACAGACACGCTCCAATCAACTTACAGAAGAGCAGGCAAAACGGTTATGGTATGCTATCCGTCAGGTGTTGGAAGAGGGCATCCGTCACAATGGCGCCAGCATTGATTGGGTATATCGCGGCGGCAATTTTCAAAATCACTTTCGCATCTATGGAAGAGCAGGAAAACCATGTCTGACATGCGGCACGCCCATCCAGCGTATCCTCATTAGTCAACGCAGCACGCACTTTTGCCCGCACTGCCAGCCTGTAAGTCGTGCTACAATCTAATAAGTTGTTTGAATTGGAGAAGTAAGGTATGGCATTGGGAAATATTCTGATATTAGCGCTGGTCTTTGTTACGGTGGGTTTTATTGGGGGTGCGTTGGTGGCAATGTTATTTGCCGATCGAGGCAAAGAAAACGCCGAGAAAGATCAACCAGACAAAGAGACAATTGCCGAAGAACAGCAAGAACTTGAAGCAACCGCCGCAGAGGAACCAATCACCAAACTGGATAATGAAATCGAAGTGCTGCGTCTGTTGCGTTCGCGTTCCAGCGGGAAATTAATTGCCATATTGGACGAAAAACGCTTCGAAAGCGCACAGGCAATGGATGAGCGTTTGCGTCAACAAATCGCATTGCTGACGCGCGAATGGTTGATCTGGATAGGAGCGCCGGCTGAAGAGCGCCAAAAGCCAGCCCGACACAAGCCTGCCGCTGCCGATACAGCACCACCACAATCGTCCTCGTCTGCCATCATCGAAGAGTCGCAAACATCCCCGCCGTCTGTTCCGATAGCCGCAAACGAAGCTCAAAAACCTCTTGTCAGCAAAGTTCTAGAAGAAAAGAAAGTTCCCCCAACCCTACTTAGCATTGTAGAGCAGATTGACGAAGTATTGCAGGAAATGCTGCCGAATTCACCGTTAGCCGGAAAGATCATTAAGCTGGTAGAAGATCCAAAAGAGGGGGTTACCGTCTGGATCGGTGCCAGACGGTATCACGGGATTGACTCTGTGGACGACGAAGAAGCAAAGGCTTTGCTGCGCGCCGCCGTTGCCGAATGGGAGCACCGAAACGAGCGGCGCTAAAAGCTCAGGGTTTTACATCCTCAACCCGTTCAATCTCCGGGAAAAACTGGCGGATGGTGCCTTCTACCCACCCATGCAGCGTGATGGGAGAAAGCGGACAGCCCTCGCACGCACCTCCCAAATGAACCTTCACCACCTTACCATCAAAAGAAACCAACTGCACACTGCCGCCGTGATAGTGGCTGATATAGGCATCCAGTTGCTCAATTAAGCCGCGCAGTTGCTCATCGGTTGAGTAATTGGGGGTATTATTGTCTGCCATCTTCAAGTTCCCTCATACAATCTCCACTGCTATCCATGCCCTGGCTTAGAATGCCAAACACCTGTTCATGGCTTACCTGCACACGCTGGGCAATGACTTCAGCCAGTTTCTTTAAAAGTATAACACCGGTTTCGGGACATTGATCGCACAGCTTTTGTAGTTTCTCAGCCCGCAGGCAATATGCTTTGCCATCCTGGACGGCAACTACAGAGGAAGTATATGTTGCACGTCCCAGCGCTGCCGACCAGCCAAACACGCCACCCGGCATCACACGCGCCACCGTGATCTCATCCCCGTCATAGGGTTTGTAACGAATCAGGACTTCCCCTTCCAGCAGGATATAAAGATATTCAGCCGCGTCACCCTGTTCGAAAATTCGCCTGCCTTTGGTCAGATAACAAACATCCAGCAGCGCGGCAAACTGCTCAAGCTGTTCGGCGCTCAAACCTTCAAATAGGGGAAGATGGGCAAGTTCTTCACGCAACATATTGTAATTATGTTAATTAGACCTGCGTGTGTGGAATAGTGGCACTTTTCTTATAAAGTACTGACAAAACTCATACCTTTTGCCAGATTCAGTATGATAAATGAGGAAAACACAGTATGACATGTAACTTTTTGCGCCAGTGTGTCATCTGATTAACCGTAATCTGAACCTGAACAATTCTCAAGGAGACAACAACGATGGAAATGCTGATTGATTTTCCCGGTGGGGCGCGCGTGGACGCCCATTTTGGTCCTTACACTGTCAAAACTGACCAGCCGCCAATGGGCGGCGGGGAAGGCTCTGCCCCGACACCGTTCGCCCTGTTTTTAGCCTCACTTGGCACCTGTGCCGGTATTTATGTGCTTGGGTTTTGCCGCCAGCGCAACTTACCCACAGAGGGCATCCGCCTGATTCAGCGTACTCACAGCAACCCGATGACTGGGATGGTCGAAAAAGTGGACATCGAAATACAGGTTCCAGCTACCTTCCCGGAACGCTACCGTGATGCACTGGTGCGTTCGGCAGAGCTTTGCGCAGTCAAAAAGCACATGGAAAATCCTCCTGCTTTCAACGTCTATACACAGGTCGCCTGACCACTCGACTTTGCAAAAATAAGCCGTTCTCTGCTAAAATAGCAAACGTACATACCACCCTTCGCAACACAGGGGGGTGAATGATATTCTTCACAAAGAGGTTGACAATGCGTACACCACTGGTTGCTGGAAACTGGAAGATGAATAAAACCGTCAGCGAAGCTACCGCGCTGGTCTCGCAGATGTTGCTGGGACTTCAATCCGTTCCATCTGTTGAACGGGTAATCTGCCCGCCATTTACCGCTTTAATGGCGGTTTCGCGATTACTAGAAGGCACCGGCATTGGTCTGGGCGCACAAGACCTGTACTGGGAAGCCTCTGGTGCATTCACCGGCGAAATTTCGCCGGCAATGATAAAAGAGTTCTGCCAGTACGTCATCATTGGTCATTCCGAACGCCGCACTTACTTTGGCGAGACTGATGAAACGGTCAATAAGAAAACCAAAGCGGCGCTGGCAATCGGTTTGATTCCGATCGTCTGCGTCGGGGAGACGCTGGCAGAAAATGAAAGCGGACAGACTGCCTCAGTGGTCACCCGACAGGTAAAAGCCGGGCTGGAAGGAATCCCGGCTGAGCAAGCTGGCAAAATCGTCATCGCTTACGAACCGGTCTGGGCAATCGGCACCGGGCGCGCCTCCAGCGGCGAGAATGCCAACGCTGTCATCGCCAACTATATCCGCCCTGTCTTGCAAAGCATGTTCGGGCGGGGGGTGGCTGAAGCAGTTCGCGTCCTTTACGGTGGTTCTGTCAAAGGCGATATTGCGGCAGAGTTCTTCACCCAGCCGGAAATTGACGGCGCATTGGTCGGCGGTGCGAGCCTGAAAGCCGATGACTTTGTCGCCATTACAAAGGCAGCTGCGGCTTAAGTAACCTTGGAAGACGCAGGGATCGCTTTTAGCGGAATTGGTTGGCTGCTCTTAACGCTGGCGCCATTCCTGTTTATTAACCGCCGGCTGCATCTGGAAATTCAGGCGGTTTTTCTATTACTTACCCGCCGTCCGGCACTGACCATTGGGCTGTTCTCGCTATTGTTTTTACCCGGTGTTCTGGTGCATGAATTAAGTCACTGGCTGGCTGCCCGTCTTCTGAGGGTGAGGACGGGCAGGTTTTCCATTCTGCCGCAGATATTGCCGGATGGACATGTCCGGCTGGGATACGTGGAAACCGCGCGCAGCGACTTTCTGCGTGACGCCTTGATCGGCATGGCGCCGCTGGTCAGCGGCGGATTGATCACCGCTTATTTAGGATTGCAGCCGCTGGGGATGAGCCACTGGGCGGCTCTAGCATCGCAACGGGCGTGGAATGCACTGATAGGTTCGCTATTTGCCATGCCTTCCCGGCAGGATTTCTGGTTGTGGTTTTATCTGGCATTTGCAGTCAGCAGCACCATGCTGCCCTCCGACTCAGACCGCCGCGCTTGGCTGCCGTTAGTTCTGCTGCTTGCTGCACTGGGTGGGATCGCCTTGCTGGCAGGCGCCGGGCAATGGATGCTGACTTATTTGGCACCTGGCTTGAACGCTGCATTAAAAGCACTCGCCGTTGTTTTCGCCATCAGCTTAATCCTGCACCTGATTCTGCTGCCGCCCATCTGGTTCTTGCGCAAACTGCTGGAACGGCTGACCGGTTTGCGGGTGGCGGGCAATCTTTAGCTTTACAGGACCGCTCAAACCATATATAATGAGCGGCAGGAGGTTATATGCCGATAAATCCGACCCGAGATCGCATAAATCCAGAACGCATGGACACCAAACCCATTCGCCGCCCGGATTGGATCAAAGTGCGCGCCCCTTCCGGTGAAACCTACGAATGGCTGCAAAATCTGATGCGCCAAAAGGCTTTGCACACCGTTTGCGAAGAAGCAGGCTGCCCGAACATGGGCGAATGCTGGGGGAGCGGCACTGCCACTTTCCTGATGATGGGTGATATATGCACGCGCACCTGCGGCTTTTGTGACGTCAAACACGGACGCCCACTGCCGCTGGATTGGGAAGAACCGGAGCGCGTCGCTCAGGCAGTCAAAGCGATGAATCTGAAACACGCTGTGATCACCAGTGTCAACCGCGATGAACGCAAAGATGGCGGCGCGCCGATTTTTGCGATGGTCATTCGCCGCATCCGCGAACTGCATCCCGGTTGTTCCATTGAGGTACTAATTCCGGATTTTAAGGGTAGTCTCGAGGCGTTGAAAATCGTCATGGACGCCCGCCCGGAAATCCTCAATCACAATGTTGAGACCGTACCGCGTCTGTTTAAGCTCGTTCAGCCGCAAGACCATTATGAATGGTCACAGGCAGTCCTGAGCAATGCTAAAAAGCTTGATCCAGATGTGCTGACCAAATCCGGTATTATGGTTGGGTTGGGCGAAACGATGGATGAAGTGAAGGCAGTGATGCGCGACCTGCGCGACTGGCAGGTGGACATCCTGACCATCGGGCAATATCTGCAACCCAGCCGCCGGCACTTGCCCATCAGCCGCTACTACACGCTGGAAGAATTTCAGGAATTGCGCGACTATGGGTATAGCATTGGCTTTCGCTGGGTGGAAAGCGCCCCACTCGTGCGTTCTTCTTACCATGCTGCCGAGCAAGTGCGCGCGCTAAGCGTCGTGCACCGACAGTTATACGGCGGCACACAATAACCGCCTTATAACCCTGCGCAAGCTTCCACTGCCAGCCAGAAGAGCAACTCGCGGTCACTTTTGCGCTCAAACCAGGCGCGCTCATCCCAGCCTTCTGGCACAACCAGATCACCGCCATAAACAATCTGCCCCAGCGTTATCTTGCGAAACTGCGCCACAGCAAACAAAGCCGCCGCTTCCATCTCTACCACCAGACAGCCCTCCATCACCCGCCGTAACCGCCGCATTTCGGTTTCGCGGTATAGTCCGTCTGTTGTCCAGGACTTGCCCACCAGATACGGCAAGCCGCGGCGGCGCAGAGTCTCTTCCAGTGCCATAACCGCCTGCGGACTGGCTTCTACCTCGCGGACTGGGGGTAAGTAATGATAAGACGTCCCCTCATCGCGCACCGCAGAACGCAAAACCACCAGCCGCCCGGCAGCAATAACGTGATCCAGTACTCCACACCCGCCACAGACAATCACCTTTTGCACACCCAGCGAAATCAGTTCTTCCAGAAAGCCGGCTGCCAGCGGCGCACCCACCCCCGGATGGAGTACCAGCAGCCGCCCGCCCTGCCGCTCCAGTTCGTAAATCGGGTTACGCCCAATTTCGGAGACCAGATGTCCAACTATCCTGAGCTGACCTTCCGCCAACAGTTTCTGCAACACTTCTTGAAAAAAAACACAACACCGCACGAGCCGGTGCCCGTCCTTCAAATTTGGTTTGCGGTTTGACAATGGCGCGCGGCGATGGATCGTATTCCAGAATAGGCGGGGTTTCGCTCATGATTGCCTCCGGATTTTTATTTCAGCGCGGGAAACTCGCTTTCAGGGATTTCGCTTGCCCTGCCGGTTCCACCGGGAACAGGCTGCAGACTAACCTTCCACGTTGTGAAGGTTGCCCCGCTAGTCGCAAACGCCAGCAGTTCATCCATGCGTTTGACCGCAGAGACGTTAAGAAACCTTAGTTCATCTCCAACCCACTCGGAACCAAGCTTGAAATACAATTGGTAACTGCCATCGGCAATGCGGGTAAGCGTAAAGGTTTCACCCTGACGTACATAGAACGCTACCAATGGGTTACTCACGCTATCTGATAAAACAACCAGCCCATCCTGATCACTGCCATTTTCAATCGCCAATTCGCCCAGACCGAACAGTTTACGCTGGTCGGAAAAAATAGCGCCGTTCGGCGGTCGAAATGTACCGGGCGGAAAGGTGCGGCAGTCTTCTTTGTATGACACATAAGTTGAATCCCCCTTGACCCAACCTTCCGTACCATCCGCTATACGCACCTTTAACCAGCCGCACTCGGCATATGTACCAACAATGGAAAGCAAGTCGCCGCGCGCCAGCAGTTTGATCGGGTTGTAATTGAAGCCGGGTCCTTCGCGCAAATTCAAGTTTACCGACAAAACCACCGCCTGCGGCAGAGGTGTCGGGCTTGGTAAGGGTGTAGGTGGCAAGGGTGGGGTCGCCGTGAACATCGGCGTTGGTGTTGCAGGGGGCACTGCGGCGGTCAGTGTTTGATATATTTTGCCTGCAATTTCTGTCTCCAGCGCCTCCCGCTGACCCGGCAAAGGAAAGCACGCGCCTAACAAAACGATTAGGACCACAAACCAAAATCTACGCAGAGCCATATCTCCCTCCCTCTCACGATCCATTTATCAGTGGATGCGGATCGTAACCGATCCACTCAATTTGCGGGACTTGCACAAAGCGTTTCGCCATCACTTCCAACGCCTGCAAGTTGTTATCTATCAGAATAAACTGCCGACCCAGTTCCCAGGCTGCCATGCCAGTCGTTCCACTGCCAGCAAAAAAATCCATTACCACTTCGCCAGGGTTGGACGACGCCTGAATGATGCGCCGCAAAACACCGAGCGGCTTCTGCGTTGGGTAACCAGTTTTCTCATGGCTGTTGGTCGGCACGATAGTATGCCACCAGGTGTCGGTTGGCAGCTTGCCACGCGCCGCCTTTTCTGCGCCCACCAGTCCGGGCGCCATATACGGGATTCGTTCAATTTCATCCACATTAAAAGTATAGTGAAAACGGTCTTTTACATACCAGAGAATATTGTCATGTTTAGGCGGCCATTTACGCTTTGTACGCGCACCATAGTCATACGCCCAGATAATTTCATTCAGAAAATGGTCGCGCCCAAAAATTGCGTCCAGCAGCACCTTGCAGTAATGTACCTCGCGGTAATCAATGTGAAAGTAGAGGCTGCCATGCGGTTTCAGAATACGATAAGCTTCCATCAATCTAGGCTCTAAAAAAGCCAGGTAATCATCAAATATGTCCATATAGCCGCGTTGACCGACCTTAACAGTGAGATAACGTCTGCCGCCAAAACCCGTGCGGTCACCTTTCTCGCTCTGTTCAGTGCGGATCTGAAGGCGGTTCTGACGTTTGCCGGTATTGAACGGCGGATCAACGTAAATCAGGTCAACCGATTCCGCCGGCAACGCTTGCAAAATAGGCAAATTATCACCGAAATAAATGCGGTTCATAGGTAAGAAAATTGTAGCAGGGAGTAACACTTAGGGCAAGCAAAGCCGCTTGAGGTTATTGCAAAAAGCGGCAAAGTATGATAAACATGGGCTTATTCATCCAGGAATAAAAAACGTTCTTAAGTTTATCGCTGAAAATGATTAACACTTTGCAACTGCTCACTGGTATCATTCTTGCTTTATTGGTCGCGCTGGCGGCGCGCAAAGCGCACGCCCTGAATAACAGCGGCGCGCTGGCGGCTTTCGTGCTGGGCAGCGTCGTATTTGGGTTGGGCGGGCTGGGGTGGGCGGTGCTGTTGATGGGTTTTTTCATCTCATCCAGTGCACTTTCCCGTTTTGCCCAGAAGCGCAAAGAAACGCTTTCAGAAAAATTCTCCAAAGGCTCAGAACGGGACGCCGGACAGGTGGCAGCAAACGGTGCAATCGCTGGCTGCCTTGTCATCCTGCATCTCTTCTTTCCTCAATCCGTCCTGCCCTGGGCGGCGTTTGCCGGGGCAATGGCAGCGGTCAACGCCGACACCTGGGCAACCGAGCTGGGCGTGCTGTCAAGAAGCCAGCCTCGCTTGATCTCCAATGGCAGACTGGTTGAGCGCGGCAGTTCCGGCGGCGTCACCATTGAAGGAACGCTGGCAGCATTAAGCGGGGCATTGTTCATCGCCCTGCTTGCCCTGCCCTTTGGGACAGGGCAAGTCGCTGCTATCCGCTGGATGGGAGCGGTTGGGCTGGGCGGTCTGCTTGCCAGTCTGGTGGATTCACTGTTGGGCGCCACCGTGCAGGCGATTTATACCTGCCCTGCCTGTGGCAAGGAAACCGAGCGCCATCCCTTGCACACATGCGGGTCAAATACCGTCTTTAAGCGCGGCTGGCGCTGGATGAATAACGATTGGGTGAACACTTTCTGCGCATTGAGCGGTGCGCTATTGGCGTCACTGTTTGTGTTATAGGGTAGGCTTTCAACGCTGCCATAAAGATAACAAAACTGCATCCCCATTTGTCCACGCATACACTACCTTATCAGAAAGTTCTTGCATTTTGCCTTCAGATTGGCTACATTATAGTAAATCATCATTGGCAAGCATCTCTCGGACGCAAAAACTCCATGGAGGGATGTGTTATGAATGTTCCAATCGGACAGGTCACCCATTACTACAACCGCATAGGTGTGGCGGTCTTACGGCTCAGCGGGGATTTAAAAATTGGCGATATGGTGTTAATTTTAGGACACACCACAGAACTGGAGCAGCGCGTAACCTCAATGGAAATTGAACACCAGAAAGTGGAAGCCGTCCATGCCGGACAGGAAGTTGCGCTGCGCGTCGAAGAACCGGTACGCAAAGGTGATGTCGTCTATAAAGTGCTGGAATAAAAGCTGAACACGTTCACACCGCACGAATAACTCGCATGGCTAAACCTCCGTGCGGGCGCAGTGTCACCAGCGCATCCACTTTGACCTGACTGCCTCTGGGCAATTCCAGGCGATAGTACTGGGTAACCATCGCCAAAATCAGGATCGCTTCCACCTGTGCAAACTGCGAACCGATACATAGACGCGGTCCGCCGCCAAAGGGGATATAGGCATAGCGTGGGTAGCTTTTGCCGCCCGCTTCACGGAACCGTTCAGGGTCAAACGTCAGCGGGTTCTCCCAATATTTCGGATGACGGTGAATCACATACGGACTGATGATGATCAATGCGCCTTTGGGAATGCGATAACCCTCAATCTCGTCTTCTTCAGCCGCTTTGCGGGTGATTAACCAGGCAGGCGGGTAGAGCCGCAACGCCTCAGAAAACACCTGCGCCGTATAAGGCAGACTAGGCAGGTCGGCTGTCGTTGGCAGGCGGTCCTGCAACACCGAATTGACCTCTGCGTGCAGTTTCTCCCAGACCTGCGGGTGCTGCGCCAGCAAATACCAGCTCCAGGTGAGCGCACTGGCAACCGTCTCATGTCCGGCAATGAGCAACGTGATCACCTCGTCACGCACCTGCTCTTCGCTCATTGGCTGACCGGTTTGCTCATCGCGTGCTCGTAACAACATCCCCAGCATATCCTCGCCGGGATCAGCCTGCTCGCGTCGCCCAGCAATCATTTCATACACTGCCATATCCAGCGTGGAAAGCGCCGCCCGAAAGCGCACCGTGTGCGGCGTGAGTAAAATCTCGGGCAGGCGTACTGGGTTTTGCACCTGATAGACAATGTGGTCCAACACGGTCAAGACCGCCTCGGTCAGTTGATGTGTCTGCGTTGAAAGATCAATGCTGAATAATGCCTTACCGACAATCTCCAGTGTGGTGCGCATCATCTCACCATCTACATCCACCAGCTCATTATTGACGGCATGTTGCTCCCACCGCTGCAACATCTTTTGCACCGCCGGCACAATCACCTCATCCAGCGCGTTCAGGCGAGCGCGCGAGAAAGCTGGTTGTTCCAACCGGCGCTGGCGAAACCACAAATCACCATCACTGGTCAGCAACCCCCGCCCGGTAATTTGTGACAGTGCATTGTACTGAATGGTATCTTTGGTATAGGCGCGATGATTATCCTGCAGAACATGCCGAACCCCATCAGCAGAATTAACCAGAAAAGCGCGCTGTCTGCCCGCCTCAAAATACGTCAGGTCGCCAAACCTTTTTGCACAATCTAACAAAAAACCCAGTGTGTCCCGACGAATCCGGTTCAGTTGAAACAACAGTTCATAACTCTTAAAGCCCGGAGGGCGAGTGGAAATTGTCATCAGCCTTCCCTTTCCCTATCACAGTACGATGACCATAACCAACGAAATCATAGTTCCTTAAAAGATTATACAACCCCTTAATTTTATCTGATTCCTGCATAACTTAAGATCTCACCTTACGCAGATTTGAGTAAACTTGGTGTATGAAAAACGGCAAACTCCTGGACTTGTACAGCGACTATCTGATAAGCGCCTTTGGGCAAACCACCGCGACCGGGCTGTCCTCCCTGTTGGATGGTGAAGTC
>DAOTYY010000046.1:0-1597 GCA_034434695.1 Anaerolineaceae bacterium | reverse complement strand
CTGATTTTTCAGTTTGGCCGGATTTGAGTAATACCCTGCTGGCTGGATATGTTGGCCTATAATGACCTCATTTGCCCATATTTGGGGGTGTTCAACCCTATCGCAAATATAAGTTTCATAATTGACAGAGTACTAGTCTAAAAACAATAATTGGCTCGAATCTTGCTCCCTATAAGGGAAACCTAAAAAGGAGAGCAAGAGCTATGAACCAGAAATACATAATTGAATTGAATGATGAAGAACGTCAGTACCTTGAAAAGATAACCTCCTCTGGGATCGCACCAGCCCGGATGGTGAAGCGAGCGCAGATCTTACTCAAATCCGACTGTAAGGGTGAAGGAACAGCTTGGAAATATGAACAAATCTGCGCCGCGTTCAACGTGACACCGGTAACGGTATTGAACATCCGCAAGAGTTTCGTCGAAAAGGGGTTAGAGGCAACGTTATCCCGAAAGAAACCGGAACGGGATTACCACATGCTTTGGACGGCGAGAAAGAAGCACATTTAATCGCCTTGGCTTGCAGTGAACCGCCAGAAGGCAGAAAGGTTTGGAGTTTACGTTTACTGAAAGACCGGTTCATTCAGTTGGGATATGTGGACAACATTTCCCATGAAACAATCCGCACCGTCCTTAAAAAAACGAACTCAAGCCCTGGCTGAGAGAGCAATGGTGCATTGCGCCCAAGGCGGATGCGGCATTTGTCTGCAACATGGAAGACGTGTTGGAAGTCTATAAGCGCCCTTTGAATGACAAACGACCGCTGCTGTGTATGGATGAGATGCCCAAACAGCTATTAATGGAGACGCGAGAGCCTTTACCCGTGAGGCCAGGGGAGCCAATGCGTCAGGATTACGAATATAAACGGGGCGGAGTAGCTAATTTGTTCATGATATTTGAACCTCTGGTTGGGAAGCGTTATATTGAAATCACCGATCAACGCCTCAGGCAAGAATGGGCACACGTGATGAAAAAAGTGTCGGATGAACTCTACCCGCAAGCGGAGAAGATCGTTGTCGTGATGGATAATCTCAACACACATACCCCGGCGGCGTTTTATCAAGTCTTCGAACCAGAGGAAGCCAGAGGCTTGGTGGAGCGGTTTGAGTTTCATTACACCCCCAAACATGGCAGCTGGTTGAATATGGCTGAGATTGAATTGAGTGCTTTGGTTCGTCAATGTTTAGATCGCCGCATCCCAGACAAGGGGACCATGGTCAAGGAGGTAAAAGCCTGGCAAGATCAACGAAACTCTGCAGTTGTTAAGGTTCATTGGCAGTTCACAACCGCCGACGCACGGGTAAAGTTAAAAAGCCTCTACCCTAAGATTGAGGTTTGACAGTCTATTAGTTTTATATTAACAAGTATATTTGGTTTGTTATTATTTTATATATTAATTTATTGCATTTTATAGTTTAATCATTTCTGGCGTTTCTCCATATATAAGATTATTTTGGAAATAGTGAAATGGTAAATGATATTGCTTTACTTATTCCGGTGTACCAAGATCAATCAGGGTTAGAAAAGACTTTGAGGAGTATTCGTGGTAATAACTTAGACATCTTTATTGTTGATGACGGAAGTTTTCCTCCTATTTC
>DAOTYY010000045.1:0-3562 GCA_034434695.1 Anaerolineaceae bacterium | reverse complement strand
GCTGGTAAGCATAGCCCATAATCTGCGAAAATTGGCCGCCTGAATCGACGGCTTTTTTTTCGCTGGTCAAAACGGGTCTTTTTGACCTCTCTTTCCATACCAAAGGGGCTGCCTGAACGTTCTTTACAGACAGCCCCCTTGTCCCTGAACCCACGGGGTTCGAGACCATCGGCAGGTTGACGACTGCCCTGGCTCGGATGTTCCGAGCCGCTGCAGTATCCGCAGGAGCAGAGAACCCACAGGATACACAGGAGAAAAGAACTTGGGTACGAGGGTTTGCTTTATCAACGCAACCACAAACAGGACAAGTGCGAGAAGTGTTCCTGGGATGAGAGTGTTGAAAAAGTCATATATGGCGCATATCTGTACGAAAAACAGGCTGTTTTACCGCCATATATAGGGAGTGTGTTTTGTTTTTCAACACCCTCGTCTAATCCTACTTGACCTTCAGAACATATGTACTATAATATACATATGTTCAAGAGCGGATTTGCGATATATAATAAAATTATCAAAAGATTCAGGAGACCATAATGGCGCGAAAAAGTCAACCAATTAGCAATCAACCACTTCCACATGAAGCCTCTCCAGCAATCAATGATGCTCGCCGGGCGATTCTGGAAAAGGCGGTCGGCGATATTATCAAACGCTATGGGGATGGCTCTATTATGTTAATGGGTGAAGCGCAACATCTGGCAGTCGAAGTTATCCCAACCGGCTCATTGTCGCTTGATCTGGCACTGGGTGTGGGTGGCATACCGCGCGCCCGCATTACCGAAATTTATGGACCCGAGTCTTCGGGTAAGACCACCATCTGTTTACACATTGTCGCCGAGGCGCAAAAAATGGGCGGCATTGCTGCTTACGTGGACATGGAACACGCTCTTGACCCGGCTTATGCCTCCAGGGTGGGTGTCAACATTAATGACTTGCTGGTCTCTCAACCGGACACTGGCGAACAGGCGTTGGAAATCACCGAAACTCTGGTTAGATCCGGCGCAGTGGATGTGATCGTCATTGACTCGGTGGCGGCTCTGGTGCCCCGTTCCGAAATCGAAGGCGACATGGGTGACGCAACCATGGGTATGCAGGCGCGGTTGATGTCACAGGCATTGCGCAAGCTTTCCGGCGCCATTAACCAGACCAAGACCGCAGTGGTATTCACCAATCAACTGCGGCAGAAAATTGGCGTCATGTTCGGAAACCCGGAAACCACCCCTGGTGGTCTGGCGCTCAAATTCTATGCTTCGGTACGTCTGGACGTGCGCCGAATTCAATCCATTAAGATGGGCGCTGAAATCATCGGTAACCGTGTGCGGGTGCGTGTGGTTAAAAATAAAGTGGCGGCGCCGTTCCGAACCGCAGAATTTGACATCATGTACAACGAAGGTATTTCCAAAGTTGGCGATATTATTGACCTGGCAACCAGCCTGGAGATTATTCAGAAACGCGGTGCATTCTATTCCTACGGCGACCTGCGGCTGGGACAGGGACGCGAGAATGCCAAAGAGTTTCTTCGCCAAAATCCAGACGTTGCCAACGAAATCGAACTGGCTATTCGCGAACGGGCAACTGGCGCAGACCTTTTGCTCAACGTGTTGAGCACCGCAGAAGATAGTGAGATATTACCGGAAGAGTAGTCACTGCAGACTGATTTGGTATAGTACTTGCATCATTTCTGTCGAGTTGAATCCAAAAGACAAAAGGAGAAGCTTGCAATGAAGTGCAGCAACCGGATCATCGGCACATTGCTGGTTTTAGGAGTCGTGATAACGACCGGTTGTGTTCGGCAATTATCTTCCCCCTCCGAGCTACAACAACAGCAAAAGCCTTTTGTACCTGCCACTCTCGCACCCACGCTCCCCCCTCCCACAGAAACGCCCGTTCCCGTTGTCCCTGCTGCTGAAGCAACCCCAACCAGTTGCGTTGACGCGCTGTCATTTGTTGCCGATGTGACCATCCCAGACGGCACGGTTGTTTCACCGGGTTCAACTATGGATAAACGCTGGGAAGTAAAAAATACCGGCACATGTAATTGGAACGAAAAGTACACCCTGCGGTTTATCTCAGGCGACCAGATGGGAGCCGAACCTGAGCAAGCACTTTATCCCGCCCTGAGCGGCAGTCAAGCAGTGATCCGCATCATGTTCACCGCGCCAAACGAACCGGGGACATATCGCAGTGCATGGCAGGCATACAATCCAGCCGGTCAACCTTTTGGAGATCCCTTTTATATCGAAATCATTGTTGAAGCGCCAACACCCTGACACTCAAGAGGGAATTTCCCTCACATGGTAGTATTACGCCGTTTTTCTCATTTCATCTGGATCGCTCTCATCCTTTGTGCAGGAATGTTGATCGGCAGCCTACTGCTCATGGGATGGTTCTGGACGCTTTATTCCGACGGGCAATGGGACGCTCTTCTGAAGTCAATCTGGTTCATTGCTTTAAACGATGGAGGGACATTGGGCATCGCGCCGCCATTCACCGCAACTCCAACGCCTTTCCAGCCATTGCCAACAATAACCACAGCCTCGACCACTTCTCCAACAGCTACAACGACCATCACACTTACACCAACTTTGCCCCCTACTGCCAGTCAAACATCCACACCAACCGAAACCCTCATGCTGACTGCAACCATTGAACCGCCCACCTTGCCACCTCCCACCGAGACGCCCGAGTTTCCTCCGGCTGAAGCATACATCGGTGGGGTCATTGGTTATGCTCAGCTCTATACCCTGGATTGTGAGGCGCGCTCAGCGGTTGATCTGGCAGCTTTTCATGGTATCTACATTGATGAGAATGAATTTCTCAGCCGTCTGCCCCGCTCCGATGATCCAGATGAGGGATTCGTGGGAAATTACTGGGACCCGCAGGGCCAGATTCCACCGTCTTCTTATGGAGTACATGCCGCCCCCATCGCAGCCTTGTTAACCGAGTATGGTCTTCCGGCAAGAGGCATAAAAGGATTGCTCTGGTCAGACATTCAGGGTGAGATTGCGTCTGGACGTCCGGTAATTGCTTGGGTGATCTACAACTTGGCAACGGGGAGCCCAATTGCTTATACTGCCTCAAATGGCAATACCACGATCGTCGCCCATTATGAACACACCATCATCGTGATCGGATACAACAACCGTTATGTGCATTATATTGACGGCAATCAATATCTGGTGCGTCCTTTAGACCAGTTCCTCGCTTCTTGGAGTGTTCTGGGAAATATGGCTGTTCTCACCGAGCCATAAGGAATTAGCGGCGGGGACTGCCGCCTTCAGGCGGCAGAGGAATCCGCATACCTCCTTTCTTTCCAAATCAGAGGGTGTTGAAAAATAAAGGCAATTGGCGGTATAGAGCCTTTTCTGGTAAAACACACCGCCAAAAGAGGGATGGGCGGAAGGGTGAGGGGGGCAATGTTGTTGTAGTTTTGGCATGATCACCTCGATTTTTGCTGCTTTTTCGACCACCAGCGGCACTTCACCCCCGGTTGAGACTGACTGCTGGGGTTTTGAAGCCAATTCCCCACAGCAATTTGACCATGCGTTTCAAGTTGAGTACGATC
>DAOTYY010000044.1:0-38714 GCA_034434695.1 Anaerolineaceae bacterium | reverse complement strand
TGCTTCCTTTCTTTTGGTTTGAACCCGGTCCAGATCCACATCCGGTTTTTGCCTCCAAGCGCCAGGCGTTGAATCCGATTGCGATTCTATCGTCGCTGTGCTTGGAGGTTACATAAAATCTGTCAGTCAATCAGGTGTTGAAGGATTGATTCATATTTCGTCAATTAAGTCATTGCCTGAAAATAAGAGTCTGGATCAGTATTTGTATTCTGGTCAGATGGTTCAGGTGCAGATTTTGCATATTGATTGTGAGCGACGCAGATTGGGTTTGGGGCTAGTGAAGGTGTAGTTCTGAATGTCCTCATCTCCAAGAAGGACGCAAGGTCCGTCCTCATCAAAAAAGCCTGAACAACCGAAATCTGAAAGGAAATCGCCCTCATCTACCTGGTTGGATCGTCTGGGGGGATGGTGGCTGCGTTTCAATCGTTTCGCTCAAGATATTTTTGGTGTTTTACTTCTGGCTATCGCTCTTCTAACATTGTTGGGGTTATTGGGATTGACCACAGGCGCATTGATGCGTTTATGGATCTGGCTGATCAGGCGCTGGTTGGGTTGGGGAAGTTATCTGGTCGGTCTGGGATTGGCTGTTACGGGGCTTTTTGTTTTGCGACAACATTTTTCCCGACTTTCGCGTCCTCGTCTGAACAGGATTCTGGCATTGGAGCTGGCTGGGTTTGCTTTGATCACTTTTCTGGCGATTCGCAGCGGCTTATCTCTAACCGAAGCTTCTCAAGGAGAACACGGCGGTTTGGTCGGATGGGGGCTGGCAACTTTACTCGATATGATCCTGCCGCCGCCATGGAGTACACTTCTGATTGTTTTGGCGCTGGTCTTCTTAGTTTTATATGGTTTGGGTTTTTGGGGGTGGGCTATTAGGTTGTTTGAACAATGGTTATTACGTGCTGATCACCCTGCGAGTGGCATGGCTGAAGAGAAGCAAGAGGTTATTGGTTCTTCTGTGGAATACATTGTTCCCTCAAGCAACTCGACAGAAGTGCGTCATGGTACGGTCGTTGACACTGGGTCAGTTTCCAGGCGAGATGAGCGATTGCCTCCATTAAACCTTTTGCTTCAGGATCATAACAACAACCTGGATGAGGAAAGTATTCAAGCGACTGCTGTTTTGATTGAAAAAACTTTGCTGGAATTGGGTGTTCCGACACGCGTCATCGGTTTTCGTGTTGGTCCAGTCGTAACCCAGTATGCCATAGAGCCGGGGTATATTGAAAAGCCGGGTTTGGATGGAAAACTCGTGCGCCAGAAGGTGCGTGTATCTCAAATTGCTGCGTTACAACGAGATCTGGCACGCGCTCTTGCTGCTGAGCGTCTACGCATTGAAGCACCAGTGCCGGGTCATTCATTTGTTGGTATTGAGGTGCCCAACCGCAAGAACGCTGTGGTCAGGCTACGCCCTTTGTTGGAATCGGAATCTTTTCAACGTTTGGGTTCCCCTCTGGCTCTAGCGCTTGGACGAGATGTTTCGGGGTTGCCGGTCGTGGCTGATCTGGCGCGTATGCCACATCTTTTAATTGCTGGAACGACTGGTTCGGGAAAATCTGTCTGCATTGCCGCGCTTACCGTTTGTTTGGTTATGAATAACAGTCCAGAGAAATTGCGCCTGGCGATGTTGGACCCGAAAATGGTTGAACTTGCCCGGTTCAACGGGCTGCCGCATCTTTTAGGACAGGTTGAAAGTGAGCCTGAGCGTATGTTGGCAGTATTACGCTGGGCGTTGACGGAGATGGATAATCGTTATCGCATCCTGGAAACGGCACGCGCTCGGGATCTGGATAGTTACAATCGTAAGGCTGAACGCCGTAAACAACCTGTTCTACCGCGCATCGTCATTTTTATTGACGAATTGGCTGATTTGATGATGACTGCGCCTGACCAAACCGAACACAGTTTGATTCGCTTGGCTCAGATGGCGCGTGCAACGGGTATCCATCTGGTGCTGGCAACACAACGTCCGAGCACAGACGTAGTAACCGGATTAATCAAAGCCAATTTCCCGGCGCGTATCTCCTTTAACGTAGCCACATCAGTTGATTCGCGTGTGATATTGGATAGCAATGGTGCTGAAGACTTGCTGGGGCGCGGCGATATGCTCTTCCTTAACCCAGAGGTGGGAACCCCTTTGCGTTCTCAGGGTGTTCTGGTGACTGATCATGAAATTGAGCGTGTGGTGGGTTTTTGGCAACGAGTTTTCCCTGTTCAGGAGACTCCTGCGCCGTGGGAAGAATATCTACAACAAGAAGAAAGCAGTGACGAACTATTGCAACAGGCTATTGCATTGGTTCGTCAGACACGGCGAGCGAGCGCCTCTCTTTTACAGCGACGTCTGCGAATAGGCTACCCGCGCGCAGCGCGCTTGATTGATGAGTTAGAGGCATTAGGTGTTGTGGGTCCTGCACAAGGGGGAGGACGTGAGCGTGAGGTGCTTTGGTCATCGGATGAAGCATCTCTGGGTGAAGAGAGAGATTTTGACGAAGAGGCTGGTTAGTTCCTGAAACATTCGTTAGGTATTGGATGACGACCTGCTATCCAACGCGTTTTGGGGCGAGGGTATTGAGAAAGTCATATTTGACCTCTATCTATACGAAAAAAAACCGTTTTGCTGCCATATATGGGGGAGGGACTTTGTTTTTCAAAAGCCTCTTTTGGACACTTCTTGACAGTTTGGTTTGGGTAGGATAGCATAAAGCGGTTCTAAAAAATTGATCGTTAGAGTGAGCTATGCAAAGTGCTGGAAGTGGTAAACCTGAAACACTGTCAGATTATGCCCGTTTTTACCTGAAAGATTATGCGGATGCGGTAGCTGGTTTCTTAAACCGGCTGGGATTGCGCCCAAATACAGTGACATTTTTAGGACTTCTAGGGCATTTTCTTGCGGCTTATCTGGTTATTCGTGGGTTTCTTGCCTGGGCTGGTGTAGTGACACTGTTCTCCGGGTTGTTTGATTTTCTAGATGGAAGCATGGCGCGCCTGCGAGGTGAATCGAGCTCATATGGAGCTTTTGTGGATTCGGTTACTGATCGCTATTCAGAATTTGTCCTGTTTTTTGCATTGATGTTTTATTTCTACCAACAACAAAACTTGTTTTCCTGTATTGGCGTCACATTGGCAGTGATTGGCTCAGTAATGGTTTCCTATGTCAGGGCTCGCGGGGAGAGTTTGGGCTATTCTGTGAAGATTGGGATTTTGTCACGGTTGGAACGTTACATTGTTCTAGTGCCCGGTTTGTTGTTTAATATCCCAGCTATAGCTGTTTGGATAATTGGTGTGCTGGCGAATTTTACTGCACTTCAACGGATTGCCCATGTTCGACGGCAGGCGTGTGCGCAGCGTTCGCTGCAAGAGTAAAGTGATTGTAAGGATATAAGTTCACTGAATCTTGTATCCTTATTTAGTGAAAGGAATGAATTATGGAATGTGTTGGATTGCAAATTGGACCATTGTGTATTCATTTTTATGGAATGATTTTAATGACAGGTGTTGTAGCCGCTGCATGGATGACATACTGGCTGGCGAAAAAACGTGGTCAGCTTAGTGAATATGTGTGGGATATGTTGCCGTGGGTTGTTCTCGGTGGTGTGGTTGGGGCGCGCTTGTGGCATGTTTTGACACCAACACAATCACAGGGAATTACAGCAGCATATTATTTTCAACATCCTTTAGAGGCTTTAATGATTTGGAAGGGGGGATTGGGTATCCCGGGAGCAGTGATGGGAGGTGCGCTCGTTGTGTATCTGTATGCGCGCAGGCATGGACAGGATTTCAGGTTATGGATGGATTTCATTGCGCCGGGACTGGCACTGGCACAAGCCATTGGCCGTTGGGGAAATTTTGTTAATCAAGAATTGTATGGCGCGCCCACGAATCTGCCTTGGGCAATTTTTATAGATGAGAGACATCGCCTTCCAGGGTTTGCTGACCAGGCATATTATCATCCGTTGTTTCTTTACGAGTCAATCTGGAATTTCCTGAATATGAGTTTTTTGCTGTGGTTTGGGAAAAAATATCAAGAACGATTGAAAAACGGTGATGTATTTCTTTTGTACATGCTGATTTATGGGGTTGGACGATTTGCGCTTGAGTTCCTGCGGTTGGATGCTTCTCTGGTGGGCGGATTGAATGTTAATCAGGCATTGATGGTTGGTGTGGTTCTATTTTCGGCTTTTGTTTTTGTTTATCGCCACAAAAATGATCGGCCGAACAAGGTGGCTGGGGAGTAAGCGAGTTTTCACCAAATGATCCATGCAGAAGACCTAACCAAAAAATTTGACAATTTCCTGGCTGTGAACGGGGTAAATTTACGAGTACTCCCAGGCCAAGTATTAGTATTGCTTGGACCAAATGGAGCAGGGAAGACAACTACTGTGCGCATGTTGACCTCTATTCTAAAGCCGACACGCGGACGGGCGTTTGTTGCAGGATATGACGTTGTGCGCGAGGCTGAACAGGTGCGTTTCAATATTGGAGTTTTGACCGAGCACCATGGGCTATACGCTCGCATGAATGCGCAGGAGTATCTGGAGTTTTTTGGAAAGCTATATCGGCTGGAGTTGAAGCAAATTCGCCAGCGTGCAGAAGAGTTATTACATCGTTTTGGGCTTTTGAATGACCGTTTTAGACGGCTAGGTGAGTTTTCAAAAGGTATGCGGCAAAAGCTGGCGCTGGTTCGGGCTTTGCTTCACGATCCTCCAGTTTTGCTTCTGGATGAGCCAACTTCAGCAATGGATCCGGAAAGTGCACGGGTGGTTCGCGATGCAATTACCAGCCTTCGTTCCAATGATCGTACCATTATGCTTTGTACGCATAATCTATTAGAGGCGGAGGAGCTTGCTGATCAGGTGGCTATTATTCGCAGCGGGAGAATTGTTCTGTGCGACACTCTCGAAAATATCAAGCAAAATATTCTTGGTCCTGCCGAGTTTCAAGCAACATTTTCAAGGTCAGTAGATGGTTGGAGTGCAGATTTGCCAGAAGGTGTGGTTTTAACGGAGCGCGGTGAAAACTGGCTGCGCTTTCGGGTGCAAAATCCGTCAGGGGTAAATCCTACGCTGTTGCGGATGTTGTCCACCCAAATGGAAGTAGTTACCTTTCAGGAGATCCCGCGCAGTTTGGAGAAAGCATATCTGGAGGTTATGCGGCGGGAGGCAGTTAAGGAGGAAAATCTTGCTCAATAATCTGCATCCAGTTTTTGTTATTGCCTTGCGCGAGGTGCGCGATCAGTTTCGGGATTGGCGTATCATTTTTCCCGTTATTGGTTTGACACTTTTCTTCCCATTCCTGATGAACTTCACTGCGCAGCAAATGCTGGGATTTGTTGAAAAGTATGGTGCTACAATCATTGGCGAGCGTCTTGTACCGTTTCTCTTAATGGTAGTTGGTTTTTTCCCAATTTCGGTTTCCCTAGTAATTGCGTTGGAAAGTTTTGTTGGCGAGAAAGAGCGCGGCAGTATTGAGCCGCTTCTTAATACACCATTGCGAGATTGGCAAATCTACCTGGGAAAACTGCTGTCTTCGACCGTACCACCGTTGCTCTCGAGTTTTCTGGGTATGGCGGTATATTTGACGGGTTTGCGAATTCAGCGTGTTCCCTGGCCTGAAACACCAATGATGATCTTAATCGTGCTTCTTACAATTGTTCAGGCAATTGTTATGGTTAGCGGGGCGGTAGTAGTTTCCTGCCAGGCAACTTCTGTTCGAGCGGCTAATCTTCTGGCAAGTTTTATTGTCATCCCTGTAGCTTTGCTGATTCAGGGTGAGAGTATCTTGATGTTCTGGGGAACATATTCGACGCTCTGGTGGGCTGTATTTGGTTTGATAGTAATGGCTACTTTGCTGGTTCGAGTGGGGCTGGCTCACTTTCAACGCGAAGAATTGCTTGGACGGGAGATTGACGTGCTGAATGTGCGTTGGATCTGGCGAGTTTTCAAAAAATCTTTCTGGGGAGAGGCGCGTTCTTTGCCAGAATGGTATCGGTTTGAAATTTCAAAAACAATTCGCGACATGCGGATTTCGATTTTGATTACTTTGGGGCTGGCTTTGGTGGGCGCACTTTTGGGGGCGAATTTGATCCGGCAGTTTTTTGTTCCGCTGGATTCGCAATCATTGGCTGAGCTGGATAAAAGAATCGGTTTGCTTGTGGAAGCCTGGCCTCTTTTTGCTCTTAAACCGGTCATGGCGATCTGGTGGCAAAATATGCGAGTTTTGATTTTAGCAATGATTCTGGGAATATTCTCGTTTAGCATCCTTGGGGTTTTACCACTGATGGCATCTATGGGTGCGGCTGGTTACCTGATGGCATTGTTAACCGTGAATGGCATACCAGTCATTACAATTCTGGCATTTATATTGCCACATGCGGTGATAGAAATTCCAGCGGCGATTTTGGCAACCGCTGCCATTCTACGAGCCGGTGTGATGATGGGTACTCCAACACCTGATCGTACGGTTGGAGAAGTATGGATCGTATCAATAGCAATCTGGACAAAGATTATGGCAGGGGTTGTTATTCCACTGCTATTGTTGGCGGCGGCAATTGAAGCCTGGATTACACCGCGTCTGGCTTTATTGTTAGTCAAATAGGAGAGTTCTTCATGTTACCAACCGATCAGGAATGGTTCCCATTCAGCGTATTTTGCTAGGTGATGTCCAAATACGTAATAGGCGGAACTGGGGGGTTCCTGAGGGGGACGCAGCAAGTGCATATTTGCTTCTGTAAGGGTTCGCCCTCCTTTTCGGTGATTGCAAGCTGAGCAAGCAGTAACCACGTTGGTCCAGGTGTGTTCGCCGCCAAGATGTCGGGGGATAACATGGTCTATCGTCAGTGAACCTGACGTCTTTCCACAATACTGGCAGGTATAATTATCGCGTCGGAATACCTCTCGGCGAGAAAGCCTGACACGAACTCTAGGTCGGTGAATCATATTCTGGAGACGGATGACGGAAGGCAATGGGTAAGTGGCGCTGGCTGTGCGAATTTCTCCACGCCCGTTTAGCACCAGTGAGGCTTTTTCTGTCAAGATTAAGCCGATTGCGCGCCGCAAATCGCAGACATTGATGGGTTCAAAGTTGGCGTTTAACACAAGAACGGTGTTCATATCAAATAAACCCTGCGAGATTATAGCATGAGTTTTTGAATAGCGGGGTTCATTGTCAAACATGAGAACCCTGAATTGTCAGGGTTGAGTCGTATGTACAAACCTTTTTAGTCTCGGTTGTATTTTCGGCGGTAAAATAGGTTTAATCATTATGTTTCACTCCTGATATTTCTCTAATTTTGGAGAAGGAAGCGCAAAATGAAACCCGAAATTGATAAGACCAATTTTGGTTCGATCACAATAGCAGGGGAAAAATATTCTCATGATGTGCTGATTCGATTGAGCGGCAAGGTGGAAAAACGAAAGAAGAAGCTTTCCAAAGAAATTTTTGGAACATCTCACATCATCTCACTGGCTGAGGCTGACTACGTTTATGAAGAGGGTGCGAGTTGGATCATTATTGGTACCGGACAATTGGGCAAGGCAAAACTTTCAGATGAAGCAGCGGAGTTTTTTAAGCAAAAGAATTGTCAGATCATTGCCTTGACAACCCCGGAAGCTATTCAGTATTGGAATCAAGCTAAAGGATCGGTAATTGGTCTTTTCCATGTGACTTGTTAAGATTGCATGGATCAGGTTTTTGTTGTATCTTGGGTAATACAAACCATAGCTTTTTGGTTGCCAAACTGATATAAATGTTGATAAATGATAAAGACAAACAATTTGTGAGGGAAATATGCGTGTTCTGATTGCGGGTGGTAGTGGATGGATTGGGTCAGCCTTGGTCGCCAAGCTGGTCAAGGAGGGTCATTCTGTTTGGATATTGTCCCGTCGTCCGGAAGCTGTGAATCTGCAAGCGGGAGTCAGTGTTGCAGGTTGGGATGGACATACGCCGCAGGGATGGGGTCATCTGGTTGAGGAAGTAGATGCCATCGTCAATCTGGTTGGTGAAAACTTAGGCGCTGGTCGCTGGACAGCCGAGCGGAAACAGCGAATTGTATCCAGTCGTCTGGATGCAGGCAAAGCAATTGCGGCAGCAGTTGAACAGGCTGATCGCCGACCAGGCGCATTGATTCAGTCTTCAGCGATTGGTTATTATGGGGTTCTGGATGATCAAATTGTTACCGAGAGCTCACCAGCAGGGACGGATTTTTTGGCGCAGCTCTGCGTAGATTGGGAGGCTTCCACCCAAGCAGTAGAAAATTTTGGTGTTCGGAGGGCGGTTGTACGGACAGGTCTGGTGCTTTCTCCAACAGGGGGGAGTTTGGCGCGTTTGTTGCCGCCTTATCGGTTGTTTGCTGGTGGACCTTTAGGTAGTGGTAAACAGTGGTGGTCTTGGATCAGCATGGAAGATGAAGTACGCGCTTTGATGTTCTTACTAGAGAATGACAGGGCTTATGGCGCTTTTAACCTGACAGCCCCTAACCCGTTGCAAATGAAAGAATTTGGCAAAATTCTTGCGCAAGTTATCCATCGCCCATATTGGCTTCCTGTTCCGGCTTTTGTATTGCGTTTGTTGTTGGGTGAAATGAGCATACTGGTATTGAAAGGGCAACGGGTTGTTCCCCAACGGCTGCTCGAGCTCGGTTTCCAATTTCAACACGAACACTTAAAGCAAGCGCTTGAAGCAATGTTTTGATCTGTTGCCTGGGTAAGTAGCACAAACAGGTGGTTTTTCCATTATAATTTGCTGCTGATTGCGCTTGCGGTTATTTTTTACTTGCTCTGATAAGATTGGTGTGACGGGAGGTGAATATGAACATAGACGAACAGGTTGCACTGCTGATGCAAGGTACCGAATACGGGGATGAAACGTTGAAACAAATGATGGCGAATGAGCTGCGGGAGCGCTTAATCGAATGTCAGCAAGAGGGGCGTCCTTTGCGGGTTTATTGCGGATATGATCCGCGTACGACTGATTTACATTTGGGGCATACTGTGACCATGCGTAAACTTCGGCAGTTTCAGGACCTGGGGCATGAAGTGACTTTTTTGATTGGTACGTATACCTCTCTGATTGGCGATCCATCGGATAAAGATAAACTGCGTCCACAATTGACACCAGAGGAAGTAGAAGCGAATGCACGGACATATGCAGAGCAGGCATGGCGGGTTTTGGACCCCGAAAAGACGATTGTGCGTTATAACGCCGAATGGTTATCGAAGTTGATGCTGGCGGATCTGATCAAACTAGCTTCCATTTTCACCTTACAACAGTTTTTGACGCGCGAGAATTTTAAGTTACGTTGGGAACGTGGAGATGCAATTTATCTGCATGAGACCTTTTATGCTATTATGCAAGGATATGATGCGTATGCCATGCGTAGCGATGTTCAGGTCGGCGGAACAGACCAGTTGTTTAACATTGTCACGGCAGCGCGAAAGGTGATGGCTTTTTTGGGTGAGAAACCCAATATTGCAATCATTCTCGGTATCCTGCCAGGAACGGATGGTGTGGTAAGGATGAGCAAGTCGTTGGGAAATCATATTCCTCTGAACACTACCGCAGATGATATGTATGGCAAGGTAATGAGCATTCCTGATTCAGCTATGCCGTCCTATTTTCGTCTGACCACACGTTGGACACCTCCCCAGATTGAGAAGATCGAAAAAGATATATTTTCAGGCAAACTGCACCCGCGAGACGCAAAAATGATGCTGGCGCATGAAATCGTCAGTGCGTTTTATTCAGAAGCTGAGGCTGATCAAGCGCAGGAAAATTTTGTCAAAGTGCATCAGCGCAAAGATATTCCGGACGAAATGCCAGAATATCACCTTAAAGGAGAAAAGACAGTCCTTGATGTGTTGGTGGAGAGCGGTTTGGTCAGCAGCAAGAGCGAAGGTCGCCGTCTAATTGATCAAAAAGGTGTCCGATTGGATGGCGAGGTAATCAGTGAGGCAAACCAACGTTTTCCACATCCTGGTGTATTGCAGGTCGGGAAGCGGCATTTTTTGCGGGTAGTCAAACACTAAATTATTCTCCCCTAGTGAATGATTGTATCTTTCAGCATCTGATGCCCAATTTGCTCAATTTTTGCTGGGTTGTCTTCTTCCAGTAAAACAGCGAGAGCAATGGGAATACCTTTCCACTCCGCCCGAGTACCGCCAATGTACCAGGTAATCACACCAAAGTCTGTTCTTGCGCGTCCAACTGCTTGCCAGATCGGCAGGTTAGGATACCCAAGGTAATGGGTAGTATCAAAAGCTGCTTTTTCAGAGAAGACGGGAGATTGGGAGGATGTTCCCAGAATCACCCAACCTTCCTGGGGCGTGTTAATAGCGTTGATCAATAAGGGTTTAGACAGGTTACCTTGAGCACTCAATAGAGCGGCTGCTAGAGCCATTTGCAAGGGTGAAATCCTGGTTTCGCTCTGACCAAGTATTGCCAGTTGTGGATCAGAAAAAGCGTCAATAGAGCTCGACGAAGCCACTGGTAATTGAATGGATGGAGGTTCTAACCATCCTAATTTTTTGTAAAGATCCAGTAACTGTGACGGTTGAAGATTCTGACCCAGGTCGAGCAAAGCACCGGGGCATCCATTTCCAATGATTGTTCCCCATTCATTTTTTTCATTAGTTGTTAGCGAACAGCCCCAAAGTGAGCCATTGAGCCTTGTTGTCAGCTCTTGTGGCGGTTCTAAGGGAAGGCGGCGGTCGAGGATTTCCGCAAACAAGAAGGGTCCAAATGCTGTGCCAGGTGGATATTGTCCTTGAGTCGCGCGGTTAACCAGCGGCGAATGTGTATCATGCAACCACTCCTCAAGTTTTTCTTCTACTTTGTTTGCATCGTAAAAAGGATGTGAAGCCATCGCTAGAATTTCGCCCGTCTCTGCATTAAGCAATACCAAGGCTCCACTATGATTGGCGAGTAACTTATCTGCTTTTTCCTGAAGGGTAAGGTCAATGCTCAAACGGACATCCAGACCAGGGGGTGGGGTTCCGTAAATCATTTCATTCAGCCAAACAGTGGAAGCGGGGAGACCCTGCAAACCACTCAGATAACCGTCAAGAGAACGTTCAACTCCCGCCTGTCCATAAACTGGATGGGTATAACCAGTAACATGGGATAGCGCTGGATAAAGAATCTGACGTTTATATTCTCCAGGTTCTCCAACGCTTATACTGATTGGTCGGTTGTTGCGGTCCAGAATAGCTCCTCGTTTGACATATAGGCCGGCAATCGAACGACGCAGGTTATCTTGCCGACCTAGTAGATCGTCTGCACGCACAACAGACCACCAACCGTTTACTAAACCCAACATTGCCAATGTTGTTAGGATAGCTGCTCCCAGAATCAGATAAGGGTGGTTTTGTGGAAGAGGGGCAGGTTGCATTTCTGAATGATTGCTGATCTGGCTCAAAATCAGGATGCTTAGAAAGGCGGTAAGTAGCGAGCTACCGCCGTAGGATACAAAAGGTAACGTGACACCGGTGAGTGGAAACAGGCGGTTTGTCCCGCCAATAATTAAAACACTCTGTGTTGCAAGATAAGCGGACAAGCCAGATGCCAGGTAGCGCTGATAGTTGTTAGGTGCCTTTAGCGCAATGAGAATCCCTCTTGTGGTGAGGATGCCCAATAATAACAAAATGCCCAGACTGCCTGTCAGACCGTTTTCTTCCGCAATAGCGGAAAAAATGAAGTCGGAGTGTGAAATTGGAACCAATGCAGGATTGCCCAGTCCTAATCCACGTCCAAGCACTCTGCCTGTTGCCATTGCCAAGATGGATTGAACAATCTGGTATGAACGTCCGCTTGGGTCAAGCCAGGGATTGAGCCAAGCCTCAACTCGCAAACGGATTACATCAAACATTAAATACCCAGCCACCCCGGCAATCATTATTATCGCGAGTCCGATCAGTAGGACGCGCCAGCTTCCAGAAGCCAGGTAAATGATGAGAAAGTAGAGTATTAGGAAAAGGGATGCAGTACCCAGGTCACGTTGTGCCAGCAGAATTAATAATGCGGCTCCAACCAAAACCAGGGTTGGGATGAGTAACTGCGCCAAATTGAAGCTAATTGGAAGACGGTCTGCCAAATAAGCAGCTAAATAGATAATGAGAAGAAGTTTGAGTGGCTCGGAGGGTTGAAGGTAAATGCCGCAACAACCTAACCAGAGACGTGGACCTATGCCTTCTGGATATGTGCCAAAGAAAAATGTCAATGCAGTCAGAAGCAATCCGCTGGTTAACCAGAGGTATTTGTAGCGGCGAAGAAGGATCAACAAATTGGGAATTTTTAATCCACCCCATATTGCAAAAAGACAAATTGCCAACCAGAGAGTTTGGCGCCAGCCGAAATTGTTATCCAGACGCCAGATCGTTAACAATCCCCAGCCGCTGAGCAGGGCACAGATAGGTAGAATGTATGGGTCTCGCTCGGGAATTAGTTTGGAAAACAGATGGTGGATCAGGCTAAATCCGACCAGCCAAACCAAAAAACCCAGCCAATGCGCCCATCGGTAATCAACATCCCAGGAACGTAATCGAACACTGGGTGAGAGTGTTAAAACGACGGCATTTAGAAATAAAAAGAGGCTTGCCAGTCGTAAAAGATGGCTTTGAATGCGATCTTTTGGCAGCGCAGTAGCGGGGAAAAACGAAATCATACAGGCAGGTACTTATTCACCAGAAGGTTAAGCTTTTTTCGTGTTTCAGGGGAAATCTTTTCAGGGTCGGTGATGATGGCTTTTTCCAGAGAATGCCGGCAGGCACAATCGTCTTTCGTCGGAAGAGTTTCAATCAGCTTACGGAGCGCTTCCTGAATAATGGTCGTGTTTCGATTCAGTGTTTGAATGACCATTTCGATTGTAACGGGTTCTTCAGTTGTATGCCAGGCATCATAATCTGTCACATGAGCGATACTGGTATAGCACATTTCTGCCTCACGCGCCAGAAAAGCCTCCGGGCAGGTGGTCATATTAATAATCGAAGCTCCCCAAGCACGAAACAGATGCGATTCGGCTCTTGTGGAAAAGCGCGGTCCTTCGATCGTGATTGCAATGCTGCCCTGATGAGTAACTATATTGCATTGTGTCAGTGCCTGATATGCAAGGCTGGATAGACTGGGACAGAACGGGTCTGGCATACTAACATGAGCAACCAGACTTTCCCCAAAGAATGTGCGGGCACGTTGTCGGGTAAAGTCAATAAGTTGATCTGGAATGATAACATGTCCGGGAGCGTAATCGTCACGCAACGAACCGCAAGCACTGACACCGACGATGCGTTCTACTCCCAGACTTTTTAGAGCATAAATGTTGGCGCGGTAATTGACCTCTGATGGTATGATATGATGACCAATGCCATGCCTTGCCAGGAAAACCACTTTATTGTTCGCCAGCGTGCCTATAATTAGAGGAGCACTTGGGCGACCGAAAGGTGTATCTATCTCAAGGACTTGAATTTCTTCTAACCCCGTAAACTGATAAAGCCCGGTTCCACCAATTACAGCAATGATAGGTTTTTCACTCATATGAAGCATTTCCTCCTCTTTATTGGAAAGTGACCTCAAAATTGACCCGTCCGCAGCGAATTTCATCTCCTGAAATAATGACCGTTGCGGTTGAAATTGGTTCCTCATTTAGAAATGTGCCATTGGTTGAGTTGAGGTCTTCCAGCCACCATTGCTTGTGGTGATAACTAAGGCGAGCATGACGTGCCGAAACTGTTTCGTCTGAAAGAACGCATTCACACAAAGGATCGCGTCCGATGATGATTTCGCTGGTTTTGTATTCGCGCTGATCATGTTCTTCACTATCAAGAAAAGTGATCGTCAGAGTTGGCACAATCTGGGATGAAAGCAATGCGCTGCTCAGTTGAAGATCGCGCCAGATTGTATAAATCGCCCAAGCCAGAAAGGCATATAGACAAATTGCAATCAGTATTCTCAACGTGAGGACCAGGATTCCACTCATCTGCTTGTTTGTCTGTCTTCGGTTGATTGTGTACCCGACTCAGAAGGGAAGTTACCGGTATCTTCCAAAGATTGTGGGGCATCTTCTCCATAAATTACAGGAATACCAGCTAGAGAAATGACATCGCCTGGCTTAAGCACATGTTGGGTAATGCGCATACCATTCACAAAGGTACCGCCCGTGGAACCGAGGTCGAAAATCACATAGCGTCCACGGCTGGCACGCAGTTGGGCATGATTGCGTGACACCCGGGGATCATCAATGATGATGTGATTATCGGGTCGTCGCCCAATATTGATCACCATATCACGCAAAGGATAGGTTTGAGTGTTGTTGATGATCAGAAAAGCATGTGGAGCGCGAGCTTCGCGAGCATCTTCGGCGTCGTCGCGAGGCAGTGTTAAAACAGCAGTCTCATCTACCGAACGCTGCGGCTGGGCAATGCTGACGCGAATTTCATGGGTGGGAAGTTGAGCGTCTTGAGCAAGCTCAATGGTCGGAGGACGTGGAAAGGTCATGCCATTTTCAAGCGCAGCTTCATGAAGCATGCTCGCCAAGGTCTCTAATAAATAAGGCTCATTTGACCAGAGGGAATAATCTTCTGGTGAAAGGGTAATAACGAAGTGGGTTGCTGAGATAGTATGCTCGCTGATACTTTCCGCAAGTGCATTTTGTAATGCAGTTACCAGCCGATTGGCAAGCTGATGCTTGTAACTATGCCATGGTAAGAGTTGGGCACTTCCCTCAATTAAAACCCGTAATCGCGCCTCAATTCGATCTAGCTGAGATTTCATATGTTGTTATTATACAATGACAATCTCTTGCTATTTCATAACCTGCGGGCTACTAATTTTAGCGAGGCGAGCCCTCGTCAACTCGATAAAAGCATTAACCGGTAGACGAATGTTCAACCCGCGTTGCCCGCCAGAGATGTGAATGTGCTCATGCTGTTTGGCTATTTCATCCAAGAGTACAGTGAACCCTTTGTTTAACAGAGCAAGCGGCGAGATTCCCCCGGCAAGAAGTCCAGTAAGTTTCTCGGCTTCACGTTGGGTCGGCAGATGGACTTTCTTTTCGCCCATGAAGGAAGCGACAGCTTTAAGGTCAACTACATTATTTCCAGGAATAACAGCTAAAATAGGCTTCCCTTTGTCTCGAGTAACTACAATGGTCTTGAACATTAGATGTGCAGGGATATTGAGTAGCTGTGCCGCTTCCAATGCACCAATTTTTTCTTGGGGAAGCTCAAAGACCTCAAAAGGAATCTTGTGAGCAGACAAGAGTCGGATGACATTGTTCGTCATCATGGCTCTCTAACGTAAATAGGGTTGCTGAAAATCCAGCCTCGTTCAAGTCCTAAAAATCGGATATAACACTCCACGCGATAAACTCCGGGCTGGCTGGCAATATAGGTACAAACCTCCTGATTTTTCCAGGACTTGATAACATTACCATCCTTTATCAAACGACATTCGGCATGCCTCAAGGGAAGTTTGATTTGGAATGTTACACCGCCGTTCAAAAATATTGTATCACCCATGATGGCAAGGTGCTCCTTACTCTGAGCACTGAAACGAAAGCCTTGTGTTGAAGCGGGTAGATCATAACCGATAAACGCATGACCCTCTCGCAAGGCTTGAAGGATCATATGACGATCGTCAAGCAAATCCCCGCTCAGAGGACTGGGTACAATCAAGTGCGTATTAATGGTGCGAAAGTGAAAATTATAGGGAAAGATGATGCGCCGAACAGGTCCCAAATGTTTGATTAATGCGTGGGCATCTGTTCCGCCGATTGCAGCTACTTGCAAGCCTTTTGTGAGAAGCTCATCCCATTTTTGAAGAGCAGCTTTAGCTGGTGAACGGGCAACAAACTGAGGGAAAAATGCATAGAAAATAGCGTGGAACCTAGACTGGATCACACTCTTAAACTCGCTGAACCCGTTCCAGAGTTCGATTCCGGTGTAACCCTGGATGTCCCAATCAACCCACGATATATCTTCTTCGTCAAAGATTGGCAAAGATACCTCGAATGGGTGTGCGATAAAAGTTAGTCCGTCCAGGTTAGTTGCTTTATCTATTAATTGTTGTGGATTGTTAGCGTATAACGATAACTCTTGTCCAGCGCCAAAAACCAGCAGATGGTTTTTTTGAGGTTCCCGACATGGGTCGTGAATTTCTTCCCCTGTCATAAGTAAAACGCGTCGGCTGTCACTCTGGTAATATTGATCCAAGCCGTTGATGAACACATTGTGATCGGTCACGATCACTGCGTCTATTCCGGATTTCAGTGCAGCTTGGCCAATCTCTGTGTGGGTGCCGCTGCCATCCGAGTAAATGCTGTGCATGTGCAGGTTAAGGATTAGTTCATGCATCGGTTGACGATTTGCATATTCAAAAGGTATAATCATGTGGCTTTTGAAAAAATCTGGAGGATGAAAGTGTCTCTACAAGGATATTTTGATATTGCTTTGATTATAACGTCAATTGCTCTGATTGCCAGTGTGATTCTTCAGAATAAGGGTATTGGCTTGGGCGGTTTGACGGGAAGCGACTCGGGAAGCATTTTCACCGCACGGCGTGGTATTGAAAAAACTTTATTCTGGATCACCATAGGTACCAGTGTTGTATTTTTTATTTTGACGCTGGCGACTGTTATCATCAGTAAGTAGGTGAAGCGGTAAAAGGCTTAAGGGCGACTCACCGCTTGGGGAGGACGCCCTTTTTAATGCACAATTATGAAAAGACTTCGCTGGCAGTTAATGATTATATTTCTCACTGGTCTGGTGGTGGGAATTCTATTGTTGAGCGAGCAGCCTGGGAACTTGCAGCCATTATCGCCAGAACCGGCTCGAGGGGGAACCTATGTCGAGGCTTTAACCGGCAACTTGCAACGGCTGAATCCCGTATTGGATTTTTACAATTCTGTAGATCGAGATGTTGACCGGCTAATCTTCAGTGGTCTGATCCGTTTCGATGAAAGGGGGATTCCTCAGCCGGATCTAGCAGAGTCCTGGGGGATCTCCAGGGATGGCATGATTTATAATTTTGCTTTACGTCCCAATATCAAATGGCATGACGGCGAACCGCTGACCAGTGACGATATTTTATTTACGGTTGACTTGCTACGAGAGGGAGGGGAAGTTGTTCCCTCTGATCTTCAGTCTTTTTGGAAAGATGTTGAAGTCATTGCACTGGACCAGAACAATATCCAGTTTCGTTTGCCAGAGCCGTTCGCTCCATTTCTGGATTACCTGTCTTTTGGCGTTTTACCCAGTCACCTGCTAGGAAATATGAATTTTCAGGAGCTTATGGATGCCCCTTTTAACATTCAACCAGTTGGCACTGGACCTTACCGCTTTGATCGTTTGATCATAGAGAACGATCGGATTCAAGGGGTTGTTTTATCGGTGTTCGAGCAGTATTATGGCGCTCGTAAACCTTATATTGAACAGATCATTTTCCGATATTATCCCGACTCCAATGCTGCCTTCGAGGCATATCGTCAGGGTGAGGTTGAGGGGATAGGAAATGTTACTATAGATATCCTGCCAACAGTTCTAAACGAACTTGATCTGGCGGTATATACAAGCCGCAAACCTGAAATAGCTTTTATTCTCTTAAATCTTGACAATCCACAGGTTGCGTTTTTTAAGGATAGGGCAGTCAGAAAGGCTTTGTTTATTGGGCTGAATCGCCAGTGGATTATTGATCGCTTGCTCAATGGTCAAGCTATTCTGGCAAACGGTCCCATTCTGCCTGGTACTTGGGCGTATTACGATGGCATAAAACCAGTGCGTTATGATATGCAGGCAGCGGTTGAGATTCTTAAACAAAACGGCTACGTTATTGCAACAGAAGGAAGTAGTATTCGGGAAAAAGATGGCACTACCCTTAGTTTTAAGTTAGCGCATCCACAAGATGAGTTATATACAGCGATTGCACAAAGTATTCAGTCAGATTGGGCGAAATTGGGAGTTCAAGTGGAGCTTGAACCGTTGCCTTATGAAGAATTGATTAATGGTCGTTTGGTGCCTCGGGACTATCAGGCAGCGTTGGTGACTTTGAACCTTGCTCGTTCTCCAGACCCGGATCCTTACCCATTTTGGGATCAGGCACAGGCTACTGGTGGGCAAAATTATTCTCAATGGGATAATCGCACTGCCAGTGAATATCTGGAAGAGGCGCGCGTGACGACCGATCTTGCTGAACGAGCGCGTCTATATCGGAATTTTCAACTAGTTTTTGACGAGGAAACTCCTGCGCTCCCTTTGTTTAGTCCAGTCTATACCTACGCAGTTAGCCGTGAGGTGCGGGGAGTGAGTGTTGGTCCTCTGTTTGATAGCAGTGATCGTTTTTCCACGATCATGGATTGGTATCTTATAGCTAAAGTCCCCTCAAGACAAGATTCTGCGCTCACAGGGCAGTAAGGATGTCAGCTTCGCAGCCGCTGGAAGCGGATTGGGTTTTCCTGGAGCGGGCAGCAGATGATTTGCAGGATTATCTTCTTTCCCCTGAATTGTATTGGACACTTAGCCGGGAATTTCGCTTTGGCAAATCAGCTCCCTTGCCGCGTCTGACGCTGGGTAATTTATTGCTTAGCCTAAAAAGATTGAAAGTTTATCCATGGGAAGCTGGGCAAAGCAGAACTCTCAATGCTTTGTCCGAACGTATCTTTTCGATTCGTGACCGTTGGACGTATCACTGGCAGGAGAAGGTTAAGAAGGAAATTCCGGTGCGCTTATCTATATGGGAGAACTACCTGAGTGAAGCTGCAGAGCATGGGATTAGCATAGCCGAATATAAATATCAAGTGCGTTCTCGCGTGATTCTGTCTTTACTACGAGATGAAGGAGTTGTCTGGAAACCAGTTGAGATGTCCAGACTTGAGAGTATGGATAGTCTTCTTGCCAAACTTATATCACCTGGTCCATTCATTTGGGAAGCGGAGTTGGAAAGCGGTTTTCCAAAAGGAGGATTTCCGTTTTTATATGTTTCGTTTGAAAGGGGTGCTTAAAAAGATTCGCATGAGTTCTTTGTACACAAGGAATGGTGATGATGGATTTACAGGTTTGTTGGGTGCTGGTCGAGTTGCAAAATCTGATGAGCGTATCGAAGCCTTGGGAGCGATTGATGAGATCACCTCTGTATTGGGACTGGCGCGAAGTTTGTGCAAAACTCGCGAAAGTGCTAATCTGCTGATTCAGATTCAGCGTGATCTGTATTTACTGATGAGCGAAGTTGCCACGACGCCAAATCATGCAGAAACTTTTCGCAGAATAAATGCACAGCATATTGTCTGGCTGGAAGAACAGATCGCTCAATTGGAAAATGTGGTGGACATTCCCCAAGAATTTATCATTCCTGGTGACACTCCGTCAGCGGCAGCGTTAGATCTGGCACGCACAGTGACAAGAAGGGCAGAGCGACAAGTGGTAAAACTCTGGCACAAACAACAGATCAGCAACCAGAATATATTGCAATATCTTAACCGACTATCTTCCTTCTGTTTTGTTTTAGAATTGTATGAAAATCAGCAGTCAGGGTTCCAGCATCCAACTTTAGCCAAGAATGAATAACACTGGGCTGAAACAGTTTTATATTTTATGTAAAGTTATAGAGGTATACGGGATACTTTTCGCCAGTTAGGTGGAATCCCGTTTTCTGATACAAACCCAAAGCAACCTGATTGTAACTATGAGTGTTCACAGTAATTGTTTTAATGTGGTGATTGACTCGATAATACCGGATCAAGTCATTGAGCAGTTTTTTCCCTAAGCCCATTCCTTGAAATTTGGGAAGAACTGCCAGGCGCGAAAGGTGCGCTTGGGTGGCAGTGCTACTGGACATCTGATAGGCGATTATGTTACTTTGCCACTCAAGGACAGTGGCGTAACTTGCATGTCGCATAGCTGCTGTTAAACCTTCAGGTGAAAGTTGCCAGATCGAATCAAAGGCTGCTTTATCAACCCTTTGAACTTCAGATAAATCCTGTTCAGACATCACTCGCAGCAAAAATTCAGGATGCTTATCGGCAACGGATAGTGGTTCTGGAACTCCATCGTATCGTAGCCAGACCAGTTCATGATTTTTACTAAATCCTTTTTGCTCTAGCAACCTCGCATACCAGTCGGAAAGTGCAACTGAGGCAATGATTGGCTGACTATCTCCCAGCAATTCCAGTGCCTTTGAAAAAAGCACATCCCATACTTCTTGCCGATTGTATCCAAGCCGAACAACAAATAACTTAACCCAGGCTACGCCTGGCGGATCCTGGGGACAAACCAATCCCGCGATTAACTTATGCCACTTGTTTTCGAGCACTAGAAAGTTGGGAGTATCCAGCCAGTCAGCAAGATTTCTCCAATCGAGATGGCGATTTTCGTAGTGCAAATCCCAATACACCTCTTCGATCAGAGCCTGGTCTTTGTGAGAGGTGCGACGTACGTTGGTTTGTAATAACAGGTTAACTGTGTTGCCTGTCACAGCTTTACCTGATGATTCGGAATGGAAGATTGAGAAGTTTCTTGAGCAGTCGTTCTTTCAGAGTTAGCTTTTTGGTGGAACTGAGTGCTTCGCTCATACTTGCCAATGCATTGAATTGCTTCCCCATGCGTATATATAAGGCAGACATACTGCGTAAGACGTAACTGCGCATTTCCCGGTCGCCACATTGTTCAAACAAGTTGGAAGATTGTTGGTAAAGTCTTAAGGCTTGCTCAAGTTGACCAAGTTCTTGTAAGGCAGATGCTTGATTACTCAGTGCGATCGCCTGACGATGCTTGTCTCCGACCTGAGCAAATATCTCTTCTGTACCGGCAGCAGCTTTGAAGGCGCTTTCTGCCTCTCCTGCTTTCAAGAGTGCAACGCTGAGATTATTCGCCATTTCCGCTGCGTCAAGCTTGTTGCCGCTCTGTTCAAAAGCTGCTCTGGCATCCTCAAAGATCTGTGCAGCCTCTATAAAGCGACCGGCTTCAAAGGCGGCTTTACCTTGTTGTGCTAATTGTTTCGCGGAGTTTTCCACCATCAGTAAGTAATCTCCAGTAATCCTTCGGCGACAGCGCGTAGTTTTTCAACAGAAAGATTACTCAGACGAATTGCCAGTTCAAGGTAAGGACGGTTGACAGGTTTACAGACAAAATCGCGCAGTTCCTGAGGTAATTCGCCGAATTGTTCTCTGGCTTCGATCTGGTGTCGCCAGTTTGCAATCGGCCCTTTTTGGTCAAAGAGATCTTCTGGGCGTAGCGAGAGAGATGAGGCAAGAATTTCTAATTTGGGCAGGGGGATTGAGACTTGCCCAGTTTCCCAGGCAGTGATTTCTGCCTCTGACAGTCCACTTTTTTGAGCCAGTTCGGAAATGGTTAAGTTGAGACGTGCACGTTCCTGACGCAGGCGGGTTGCAATAATTCGATTGCGTAACTGAAGTAATTGTTCAGCCTGAAGCAGTTTGTTGGTTTTAGGCTTTTCTGATAGGGACTGACTGCCCCAGAAATGTTGTAAGGGGATGTTCAGGAAATAGGCGAGTGCTTCCAACTCGGGCAATGAGGGAGCTTCACGACCTTCTTCATAGGCACGGTATTGAGCAACGCTAACTTTCATTGCCCGTGCACAGTTTTTTACGCTTTGGTGTGCAGCTAGACGGGCATCATACATCAATACCCCAAGTTTTTTGGTGCGTAACTGAATGCGTTGCTTGTTTTTATCCATTATGGTTTTCTCTCAGTTAATAATCAGGAAGGCTATACAACATATCTCTGGGTTGATTATAGCATTACCTGACTAGACCATAAAGTTGTTGTTCAGCGCCGTCTTCCCAGCATTTCACCCAAGTTTGCCCCAAAGACTTCTGCTCCAAGTCTGAAACCTGCTGCTTCCAGACGTGGTGTGAATAGGGGACGAATGCCAGTTGGTCTGAGCTCTCCTAAGATTCTACCCTCTTTGTCAATGCCAGTTTGTTCGAACTTAAAGATGTCTGTCATCACAATCGTATCACCTTCCATGCCTGCCACCTCAGTCACTGAGGTGACCTTGCGGCTGCCGTCACGTAGCCGCGAGGTTTGGATAATGAGATCAACAGCTGAGGCAATTTGTTCTCGTATGACGCGCACTGGAAGCTCCATGCCTGACATCATTACCATTGTTTCCAGGCGTGAGATAGCGTCACGAGGCGAGTTCGCGTGCAGAGTGGTTAATGACCCATCATGCCCGGTATTCATTGCTTGTAACATATCTAGGGCTTCTCCGCCGCGCACTTCACCAACAACAATCCGATCAGGACGCATGCGCAACGCGTTCCGCACCAGATCCCGGGTGGTTACTGCATTTTTCCCTTCCACATCGGGAGCTTTGGTTTCCAATCGCACCACATGTTCCTGTTGTAACTGAAGCTCGGCTGCATCTTCGATGGTTACAATTCGCTCATCTGAAGGAATAAAACTAGAGAGTACGTTTAGCAATGTGGTTTTGCCCGATCCAGTTCCTCCAGAAATGACGATATTTAAGCGGGCAATGACACATGCACGAATAAACTCTACCATAAAGCGCGTTAGAGAACCAAGTTGAATGAGCTGATCCACGCTCAATTTATCCTTCTGGAATTTACGAATAGTGATGGTTGGTCCATCTATTGCGACTGGTGGAATCACCGCATTGACGCGTGAGCCGTCAGGTAGACGAGCATCCACAGTGGGACTATCAGCGTCAATTCGACGACCCAAGGGTAAAATGATTCGGTCAATGATGCGCAAGACTTGTTCGTCATTTTCAAAGCTCACGTTGGTTTTAGTGATTTTTCCTTTTCGTTCAATATAAACTTTCTTTGCGCCATTAACCATGATTTCAGTGATTTCCGGATCGTCTAGCAAGGGTTGAAGCGGACCAAAGCCAAGCAGTTCATCCACAACCTCATGAAAGATTTGGTCTCGTAAAGCTGTTGGGAGGTTTAGGCGCGTGCTTTGGTATGCTTGTTGCAAAAGCTGCATGACCACTTTTCGTCGTTCGTTCAGTGGAGGCGATTGAACTTCCAACTCTCGGGTGACATGCCCGACAAGATAGCTTTTTAACTTGGCAATTTCCGGGTTGCTGGAGGATGGCAGATTAGGGAGGCTCATTTTTCCTTCTCCATTTCTCCTTGTTCCTCAAGCGGTATGATCATAATCTGGTCACGGTTAACCATCATGAAATTACAGTGGTGAATTTCTTTTTCGCCTTGCGCATCCATTACATGAGCCTTTGTAACAGCAATGAAGTCTTCACCTTTATTCATTTCATCTTTTATGCGGTCTTGAGGACGGATATGGACTTGGCCACGTATTAGGTGAAGAGTTGTTTGGATCAGAACTTCTACAGGGTGTTTGGTAATTATATCAGTGAAGATTTTACCTTTTTCCTCAAAGGACGTGTACATGACTCATTCTCCTTTTGCGGGCTCTTTCTCAATAGGTGGCATCAAATACCCTAAACCGGCGCGAGTGACGATATGCTGGGGAGCATGAGGGTTGTCTTCCAGTTTTTGTCGCAAACGGGCAATACTGACCCAAAGGATTTCTTTATCATCCTTATATTGTGGACCCCAGATGGCTGCCAGCAGGTCTTCAGCCGTCATAACCTGCCCGAGATGATTGGCAAACTGAATCAATAGACGGTATTCGGTTGCTGAAAGGTAAACTGGTTTATTGTCTTTCCAGACTTCTGCTCTGGCAAAATCAATTTTCAGGTTTCCATGGATAAAATAGCGGTTGGTGGTGGTTTGATCAGCCGTCTGAGCGCGGCGTAGAACAGCCTGAACGCGTGCCATCAACTCGGGAGCGGAAAAGGGCTTGACCACATAGTCATCTGCCCCTACATTCAGACCGCGTACCCGATCTTGTTCTTCACCACGAGCAGTAAGCATAATGATAGGTACATTGGAAAACTGGCGAATCCGCTCACAGGCGCTTATACCATCCAGTTTGGGCATCATAACATCCAGGATGACCAGATCGGGATGGCGACTGGCTACCATCTCAACGGCTTCCTCGCCATTTTCGGCAGTTACCACTTCATAACCACCTTTTTCCAGGTTGACTTTGAGCAGACGCTGGTATAAGACTTCATCATCTACAACCAAGATCAGTGTCATGTCGTGTTCTCCTTACAGGATACAAGGATGCCTTAATGTTCAGATGGTAAGAAAATGTGAAAAACCATGCCCTGACCGAGTTCCGAGTCCGCAGTGATCTGTCCACGATGCGCTTCGATGATTTGCTTGCAGATAAACAAACCCAGTCCAGAGCCGTGAGAGTTCGTGGATTGGTCAGGTCCGCGGAAAAATCGCGTAAACATCATTGGTAGATATTCTTTTGATATCCCAGGCCCGAAGTCTTTAACCAGGATGTGTATGCCTCTTTTATCGCTCTCAACCTTGATGAGCACCTCTGAGTGGGGAGCATATTTTGCGGCGTTGCTGAGCAGATTTTCAAAAACCTGGCTCAGGCGTAATGGGTCTCCTTGTATAGCCGGTAATGGTTGGTTAATCTGCAGGTTAATCACTTGTCTCGGTCTGTGTAATTTTTGATGGGCAATTATATCTTCTAAGAGATTGTTTAGCCGTATCGGCTGGAATTTCATTTGTAGTTGGCCAGATTGCAGGCGTGCTGAGTCCAACAAATTGTTGATTAGTTCTTGAAGCGCATCAGTCTCCTGGTCAATAATTTCCAAGAATTCACGTTGCGTTTCTGCGTCCCAGGTAGTATCGGTACGAAGCAGGGTGGTGGTATATCCCTTTATAAATCCCAGTGGACTGCGCAATTCGTGCGAGATATTGGAAACAAAATCTTCTTGAAGTTGAATCTGCTTGTGTTTAGCCTCTAGTTCAATGGTGGCTTTTTCCAGTTTTTGACGTTCAATCAACAAAGCAATTTGTCGGGCGATAAATTCTGCAAGCGCTACCTGATCGGCTTCAAAGGATGGCCCGCCAAAGCGCACAAAAATGATGGCTCCCAGATAGTTATGCCCATTCAATAAGGGTATTCCAAGTAGATACGGGCGCTTCAGACGGTTAAGACTATCGTCCTGGGGTGGCTCTTCTAATATGATTCTTTGTTCAGTTGAAACTCGATTTGCCAGCTCTTCGCCCCAGGCACTATCAGCCTCTGCACTGCGACCACGTCCAACTGTGCGCGCATACATGACGTCCAGTCCATCATGTTCCGGCAAAGCAAGATATACTGCAAGATTGTCATATATTAAAATGTTACGCACTTGGCGGACAATTTGGTCTAAAGCTGTCTTCCAGTCCGAAGCTTCAGTAACGATTCGACTGATATTGTAGAGATCGGTGGGCTTAACAGGTATAGGTTTATGAGAAGGCTTACTCATATATCTTCCTGAGGCGTAAAAGCCTTTAACAAAAAGGTAAATTCACTACCTTTTCCTTCTTCGGAAGTCACCCGAATGATAGAGCCATGTGACTCAATAATATTTTTAACCAGTGATAGTCCAAGTCCCGTGCCGCCATATCGGCGGGTTGAGCTGCCATCCAATTGGTGAAAAGGTTCAAATATCTCATCTATTCGGTGGGCTGGAATACCAATTCCTGTGTCCATGACCGAGACACTTACACAACCGTTTTCTCGTACCACCTTCAAACACACATAACCGCCGTTACTTGTAAACTTTATCGCATTATCCAGCAACTGATCAACAACCCATTTGATCATCTCCTGATCAGCTTCCACCGGTGGCAGGTCATGGCCGAATTCATATGTAACCTGAATATTTTTGTTTTTGGCTTTTTGAGTTGTGTTTGCAATAATATTTTGCAAAGCTTGCTTAATATCAAAAGGCTTAATTTGAAGACTAACCTGACCGCGTTCGCTCATCGAGAACAAGATCAGGTCTTCTATAAGGCGTTCAAGCCTTTCTGTGGCTTTTTGAATAACGCCTAGTGCCTGTTGTTGTTTCGGGGTTAAAGCGCCGAAATCTCCCATTGCCAGAAGTTCCAGATAACCCTTCAGATGGGTCAGGGGGGTGCGGAGTTCATGAGATATATTGGCAACAAAATTTGATTTCAGCGTTGTAAGTTCTGACAATCTTTGCAGAGCTTTTTCCAGTTCAATCGTTCGTTCTTTAACCCGTTGTTCCAGCCGATTGTTGGCGTCCTGAAGAGCATTTCTGAGAGCAATAATCTGTTCAGTAATTGCCTGATCAAGGACGGCACGCTCAATGTATCCCATTTCAACCAGTATCTGACCCAATACTGGAACGATCTTGCCTGAAGCGCGCAATTCAGATTGGCGCTCCAGCGCACGCTGAAGCTGATCTGGGGTAATCAATCGTTTTTCTACAAGGTAATCTCCCAGACGAGGCACAAGAACTTCGGGAGTTAAAGGCAGTTCCTCACCCATTGTGCGTTTCTCCGTTTGTCCAAACCCATTCACCTGAAATCATTGTAGCACAAGGACAAATATTATGGATTTCTTCAAGTGGACATTCAAACGGGTCGCGGCTCAAAACAATCAGATCAGCATAAAATCCTGGCGATAATTGCCCCTGCTTATGTTCTAAGCCAGAGGCGAAAGCTGGTCCAAGTGTATAGGCTTCCAATGCTTCTTGCAGGGAAAGACATTGTTCAGGATGCCACCCCTTGGATTGGGCAGGTTCGTTCGCTTGTTGTCGGGTGACCGCGGCATGAAGTCCCCAAAATGGATTGGGATTTTCGACTGGCGCATCTGAACCAAAGGCCAAAACGGTACCTTTTTGGATTAAGCTTTTCCAAGCATATGCATAGGCGGTCCGATTTCCCCAGTAATAGTCCGCCGTCGCCATGTCTGATGTGGCATGAATGGGCTGCATGGATGCGATAATCTTTTGTTGCGCCAGACGACCAAAATCATCTGGGTGCAACACCTGGACATGTTCAATACGGTGGCGGAGAGCCGGCAGTTGATGGGTTTGCTCGTATTCTCTAACCAGTTGCAAGCCATTGATGGCTTCGTGGTTAGCGCGGTCACCTATGGCGTGAATAGCTAAACCAAGCCCATTTGCTGCCGCTTGTTTCCCATAATTAAAAATCTGCTGACGATCAAGAAATAACATGCCGTTGTTTCGTTCACTGTTTTCATAGGGATGGAACATGGCAGCAGATTGTGGTCCTAATGCACCGTCTGCAAATAGCTTGATTGCTCCGATGCGGAGAAAATCATTACCGAACCCTGTGCGTAATCCAAGTGCTATGGCGTGCTGCAAGTTCTCAAGTGGCAAGTTCTTGATCACCCGCATGCGCAGCCGGTTTTGTTCCTGAAGTTTTTGTAAAGCCATGAAACAACGATGGCTGTCAAAGTCATGAATGCCAGTGATGCCCAATTTCAAGAGTTCGTGTTGGGCTTCTTCGACTTGATTGGTTAGTTGTGCAATACTGATTTCTGTGATAACATTCTCAACCAGTTTTACAGCTCCTTCCAGCAGGATGCCAGTTGGTTCACCCCTCTCGTCGCGAACGATTTTTCCATCCTGGGGATCAGGAGTTTCTTTTGTGATTCCAGCGAGCCGAAGTGCTAGGCTGTTTGCCCAGCCCGCATGGAGTGACTTGGCGGTTAAGTAGACCGGATTATCCGGTGCTGCCTGATCCAGAAGACCAGCATTCCCAAAACCCTCTGTCCACATGTTCTGGTTCCATCCATGACCGCGAATCCATTGGCCAGGTGGAACTCGTTGTGCGCGCGCTGCTATTCTTTCGATACATTCGGCGCGTGAGAAAGTTTCACAATTGATCAAGCTCAGGCTTAATGCAAATTGTTCTAGATGAATATGAGCGTCTGTCAATCCTGGCCATATGGTTTTGCCTTGCATATTTTCTTTTTCACTGCCGCGCGTTGCAAGTGCCAGTATTTCTTCATCTGCACCGATTGCAACAATGTGACCTTGATTTATAGCAATAGCAGAAGCAAATGGCTGATTAGGATCAAGGGTGCGGATTCTGGCATGGTATAGGATGCGCATACCGTTACTCTTTCAGAATTTGGTTAATCAGATTATCCAACTCTTCTTCGGAGTAATAATGTATTACCAGCGTACCGCCTTTTTTCCCGTGCCGCAGGGTTACTTTCGTGCCCAGATGGTTTCGTAAGCGCTCTTCCAGAGCCAGGAGTTCCGGGTTGGGCGAGGGCTTGGGGGGGCGTTCTACTTTCTCTCCACTCACGCGGCGCACCAAATCTTCCGTCTGGCGGACGGAAAGATTTTGCCGGAGAATGGTTTGCATGACGGCTATTTGGGCTTGTGGGGTATTCAGTGCAAGGAGGGCGCGTGCATGACCTTCGCTGATTGCATTCTCAGCCAACGCCGTGCGTACAGATTCTGGAAGTTTCAAAAGACGGAGCGTATTGGTGACAGCAGTACGGCTTTTACCAACTCTGGCAGCTATTTCTTCATGTGTAAGCTTAAAATCTTCCATAAGCTGGCGGTAGGCTTCTGCAGTTTCCAAAGGAGATAGGTCTGCGCGCTGGAGGTTTTCAATGAGTGCCAGTTCAAGACGTTCCTGATCAGTTGCTTGTCGAATGAGCACTGGTACCATGCTCAAACCAACGAGGATGGCAGCGCGCAAGCGGCGTTCACCGGCGATGAGCACATATTGATCGGAATGAGCATCATAAGTCACGATGAGTGGTTGCAAGATGCCGTGTTCCCGAATCGATTCAGCCAGTTCTTGGAGATTTTCTTCTTTCAGATTTTCACGAGGCTGTCGAGGATTGGGGACAATCTTTGAAACCGGCGCCAGTGTTTCCCCCTTGGCTTCCGCTGTGGCATCAGCGGATGGCAGGAGTGCATCGAGACCTTTTCCCAAGCCGCCTTTGTGTTTCGTGCTCATATTCCTATACGGTGACCTCCGGGATTGGAATATGGGTACCATCTCCTTCCAATGTCTCGCGTGCCAGTGCTTGATAAGCTTTTGCAGCATTGGATTCGGGCGCGTAAATCGAAATGGGTTGTCCGTAAGAAGGTGCTTCAGCCAGGCGGACACTGCGCGGAATGATAACTTGAAATACCTGTCCCGGGAAGAAGTGACGCACTTCCCTGACAACATCTGTTGCCAGTTTGGTTCGTCCATCGAACATGGTTAGTACAACCCCGCGCACGGCGAGCTCTGCAAAGAACATGTTCCTAATCCTTTGAAGCGTTTGTGAAAGTTGTCCCAGCCCCTCCAGAGCCAGGTATTCGCATTGAACAGGGATGATGACACCGTTACGTGCTGCAATAATACCGTTAACCGTTAGTATGCTTAGTGAAGGCGGACAATCAACCAGGATATAATCGTAGCGATCCCTGATACCCTGCAGTGCTTTCCACAATCTGCTTTCGCGTTCTTCCATTTCTATCAATTCCACTTCTGCACCTGCCAGGGCTGGCGAAGAAGGGAGTAGTGACAATTTGAAACGTGGATTATGCAAAATTAAAGGGCTAATGGAGGCAGCTCCAATCAGCACCTCATAGGTTCCGGCTTTAATAGTTCTCTTATCCACACCCAGGCATGAAGTAGCATTTGCCTGAGGATCAAGATCAATGAGCAGGACTCTTTGCCCATAGTAACCCAGATAGGCTCCAAGGTTAATCGCAGTGGTGGTTTTCCCCACGCCGCCTTTTTGGTTAACAAGCGTGTAAATCCGTCCCATGTTTCAGACCTTTTCGATAACTTCAAACAGGCTTTCTTTGATTTCCTCAGGAGTGGGTACGCCTTGCAATCCGCGGCGCAACACAGAGAACGAAGCTAGTTTTGTTGCAAAGCGTGCTGCCTCCCATGGGTCATTGGTGGTGTAAAGACGACAGAAAAAGGCAGCGGCAAAGATATCGCCAGCGCCAGTAGGATCAACTTCTTCACGATAGGGTGGCCGGAACCGACGTCCATCTCCGTTCCAATACAAGCGGGCACCAGCAGCTCCCTCAGTGACAACCAAAATACGGGCTACACTATGCAATTCCTCAATCATGGATTCATCCCCTTGAACATCTTCAATGCTGAGCACTGCGGCGCTGGCATTTTGTAACAGTTCTGCTGCCTCTTTTTCTTTGAGCGGGCGGAAGCGCACCCGTCCCGTATGATCCCAATCGCGCAACCAGCCCTGCAGAGTGAGCCCTAATAAAGCGTTGGGAAATGAGTTCAAAAGATCTTCGCCAATTTCCCAATCCAGTGCTCCAAGATGCACCACAGGCGCTTTGCGCCAGAGCGGCGGCACCATTTCCAGGTGCAGTTTAGCAGCCTGATTACGAAGATACTGAATACGTCCATTATTAGGGGTGTAAATATTTTCGAACGTAGTAGTATATTCAGAGGGAGCAGCTATGATGGGGATACCTTCTAATTCGGGCATTTGAAAGTCTTCTCGACATGCAGTAACAATGCCAACCCGCATGCCCAGTGCGCGAGCAGTAAGTGAGGCGTACGAAACCGTTCCGCCTAAAACTGCTCCATTAGGAGTAAGGTCTTGGGTAACATGACCAATAATCAGGTAGTCAATGGGTTCGACAGTGGTTAGATAGTTTTGCATATTTCAATTTTACCTTTGCGCTTTTTTCTTGAAATGGCATCTCACAGTTAAAGAAAGGTGCAATGTTAGAGGTCTAGGTCTTTTTCGAGTTCTATTCCGGGCGTTATTTCCTCTTCAAGAGAGGTTTCCTCGCGCCGAGTAACCAGTGCAGGTGAAGCGCAGTATGGACAGAGACTCCAGGGTAATTCCATTAGTCTGCCACAATGAGCACATGCTTTTTTAAGCTTGGTATGGCAATTGGGGCAGACAATCCAGTCTTCTCGTACTCGTCGACTGCATCCGGGGCAGAGCGGGTTGTCCTCAATGGTCTGTAACAGAGCTTCTTCTTCCAGACTACGTTCGTATTCTTCCTCTAACGTATGTGGGGGACGAAGGATGAGATAAATCAGGACACCCGGTAGAAATAAAACTGCAACAATTAAGGTCGCCAGGATACGCAAAAGTGGATCACGTGCCCGGTTTCTGATGTCACGATAGGTCCATATAATGAGGCTAAGCCAGAGCGCAACCGTGAATGCACCAGCGAATGCTGTAACAATTAAAATATAATTGCTGAGAAAAGCAGGATTGAGGGTCATAGCACACTCCGATTTTTTGAATTATAGCATAGCTACGCTCAGGTATTCAGGCGGGGTGGAAAGTCTTTGAACTTTATGTTGTCCTCTTTTCGAGGAAAGCGGCGTTAGCGCTCGTTTGAAAGCCGATATGAAATCTGTCACGGCATTTTGTTAAGTGCCATGACAGTAAACGACAGGGTAGTGACCGAAAACAGGAAGGGTGATCCAGCGATTCTGCCGGGCAACGAGGAAAACGGCTCGCTGGTCATTTTACAGGCCGATAAAAGATCCCCCAATTTGTTTGTGGCGAATGAATTCAGATTGCTTGTTGATAAGAGCAGCGCCGGCGTGGTGGAAGAATAAGCGGATCAAATAAAGGCACATCAACCATCACGAAAACAGCACCTATGCCGCTGTTGTGTTGAAGTGCATAGACTGAATTCAGGGCAAAGGTATGTATGCCAGTGCCTGTTCCAGATCAGCGATCAAATCACTGCTATCTTCCAGTCCAAGTGCCAGCCGCACCAGATTATCCCGGATTCCCAACCGCTGCCGTTCCTCAGGAGCAACATCATAATATGACATCAGCGCTGGTTGGATGACCAGACTTTCGGTGCCGCCTAGTGAGGGAGAAATATATGGGATTTGAAGCCGCTCAATAAATTGCGAGGTCGTCTGAAGATCGCCGCGAATGGTAAAGGAAACTACACCGCCAAAACCGGTCATTTGACGGACTGCTACTTCGTGGTCGGGATGAGAAGCAAGTCCCGGATACCACACGGTTTCAACAGCGGGGTGTTTTTCAAGAAATTCAGCAACTTCAAGTCCGGTTCGGTTTTGGTGATTGACACGCAGGCTAAGCGTTTTTAAGCCGCGAATAAGCAGATAAGCATTGTGAGGGTCTGGAATGCTACCCAGTATACCGGCGACCTCGCGAATGGTGTTGATCAACTCTGTTCTTCCCGCTATTACCCCAGCTAGCAGGTCGTTATGACCGCCAAGATACTTGGTTGCCGAGTGCGTTACCAGATCAACACCCCACTCCAGCGGACGAAGATTCAGAGGCGTAGCGAAGGTGGAATCCACCAGACTGAGAACGCCATGACGACGGGCAATCGCCGCAAAACGTTCTACGTCCAATACACGCAGATACGGATTGGTTGGGGTTTCGGAGATCAGCAAGCGTGTTTGTGGTTGAATAGCGGCTTCCAGCGCTTCATAATCGCCCAATGGTACAACAGTACATTGGATCTGAAATTGTGTCAGAATCTGCTGACAGAATTGGCGTGTGCGGCGGTAACAATCGTCTGTCATGACAATATGGTCTCCGGAAGACAACAGGACGAACAATGCGTTAGTAATTGCTGCCATCCCTGAAGAAAAAAGGATGGCTGCGTCTGCACCTTCCAGAGCTGCCAGACGCGCTTCTGCGGCTGCAACCGTCGGGTTGCCATAGCGTCCATATTCAATTCGATCTCCAGCCATACCTTGACTGTGAGCTTCCATATACTCGCAAACATCGCTTGAACTTTCAAATGTGTATGTAGAAGTTTGGACAATGGGTTCAATCAGCGAATGATAGGGCTTGATGCGAGTTGCTCCATCATGAACGGCACGTGTCGAAGCGCCTTGAAAGTTAGGCGTGGACACAATCGGAACATTCTGATTGGTGGAAAGTTTGGCGAAGGTTTTAGTTGTCATGACATTCACTCCTTTTGTTGAAATAAAGAAATAAAAAAGAAGCTGCCTTTTCAGGCAGCCTGGTGAACGTTTTCTGAGTTTAACTTGATATGGGGCTGTGTTTTAAACCTGTCGTTCCTCCACAACTGCCTGCCGCGTGTCACCGCGCATGACCATCTCCATCATCATGGACATATTGAACAGGGCAGGGAGGAAAACAGAGGTTGTCTTCATAACTTGGTAGTATTATACGGCAATGAATACCATATGTCAATCACTTTTTTGAAGGTGTTGAAAAACAAAACACCCTCCTACATATGGCGGTAAAATAGCCTCTTTTTCGTATAGATATGTGCCAAATATGACTTTTCAACATTCTCCGTCTGCATGATTGTTCCAAACTTGGTAGATATGCGTTGAAACCGCCAGATATGGCGGTTGTCAGTTAAGTTTACCAATTTTGGAACAGCCACCAGTCACCGTCTGCCTTGACATTTGGTTACCAGTATGTTATAAACTACTTCAATGTTAGTTTATCTCGGAGCTAAGCGAAGCATAAATACCCCCGACCTTTCCGGGAAGGTGCGGTTGCTTACGCTTTAGTCATGAGAAATTATTTTTGCGTAAAAGACCTTCCGGAAAGGAAGGTCTTTTTTTGTTTGCTTGATCATTGGGAGCCGTCTTAAGCGGTTCGACACATCGGAGGTGTGAGAAGAAGGTCTTCATCCTATGTCCTTTCTGGAGAGATTGATGGAACGGAGCCCAGGATAGCAGCCTGACCAGTTTCAGCAATCTCTCCACATCGTGTCGTTTGGCTGACCGAGCCGCTATCGTCGGTTACCCCATCATGGAGTTTTGGGGATTCTGTTCAAATTCAATCAACAAATTCGGAGGATTAAAGATGAAAGGAAAAACACTTCTACTCGTTGCTGTCTGGTTTGCCAGTTTGATGGCGGCTTGTACGCCTGCTCAAACACCCGTTGCCAGTCCAACTGAGGTTGCACCGCAGGTAATCCAACCCACTACTCAGCCGGAAGGTTGTCTGGGTTCGTCTGATACCGCCCTTGTAGATTTAGGTTGCCGCGAAGTCAAGATTGCAGTTGAAAATGCTTATTTGCCCTTTAACTATATTCTGGTCAGCACGGGTGAGCCGGGTGGTTGGGATTATGAAGCCTGGAACGAGATTTGTACCCGTCTTCACTGCACCCCGGTCTTTGTCGAAGCGGCGTGGGATGGCTTGATTCAGGCGGTATCGGATGGACAATATGATGTAGGCGCTGATGGAATCACCATTACCGAAGATCGGGCAAAGATTGTTGACTTTTCGATCGGATATATCAAGATTCAACAGCGTTTGCTTGTGCGCAAGGGGGAAAACCGATTCAGCAGTATCGAGGATATTGTCAAAGACGAGAAGCTGGTGTTGGGTACTCAGGCGAATACAACCAATTATGAAACCGCCAAGCAATACTTACCTGAAAACCGCATCAAGGCTTTTGAGCAGTTCCCCTTTGCCGTGCAGGCACTTATTTCCGGGGATTTGGATGCAGTGATTATTGATGCGGTGGCTGGTATGGGATATATGGGTGAGAATGCCGATAAGTTGGAGCTGATTGGACCCTCCATTTCCAGCGATGAACTGGGCTTTATTTACCCGAAAGGCAGTGACTTGGTTGAGCCTGTCAACAAGGCGTTAAGAGCTATGCAGGCGGATGGGACGCTCGATAAACTCAATCAAAAGTTTTTCGGACCAGATTTCAAAATCACGTCTGAAGATATTCAGTAATAAAGGCTTTTGATACAATCCGGGCATTTGGGTTTTCCCTTATGCCCGGATGCTGGACGGCGGAGGATATGAAAATGGCTTATGAAGATTCCTACGCGGGGATAAGACCAATAGTCCCAGTGGCGCCGCGCACAGTAAGGATTCTGGAGCGAGTGAACAGATTTCCTTGGTGGGCTGTAGCGGTGGTATTGATTGCTTTGATCACTGCAAGGACAATTTATCTGTCTGAAACTTATCTGGAGGCATTTCAGTTTATTGTGGCTGGCTTGAGTGTGACGATGATGACCACCCTCACAGCCTTTATGATTGCGCTGGTAATCGGTCTGATAACTGGAATGGGACGAATCTCGCACAATATTTTGGGGCACAACATTGCGACTTTATACGTTGAGCTGATTCGTGGTATTCCCATGCTGGTTTTGATTTTCTTTATTGCACTGGTAGGCGTTCCAACAGCAGTGCAGTTACTGAACAGTTTCGGTCACTGGCTACTCGCGCTAGGACTTGATGGCATTGCGCAGCCTCTGATTTTGCTAGAAAACAAGGGTGTACCGATGAATGTGCGTGCAATCATTGCGCTTGCGGTAACCTATGGCGCTTTTCTGGCGGAGGTGTTTCGTGCTGGTATTCAGTCCATTGATCGGGGACAAATGGAAGCAGCGCGTTCACAGGGGATGACCTACTGGCAGGCAATGCGTTATATCATCCTCCCACAGGCAATCCGCAATGTACTGCCTGCGCTGGGAAATGATTTTATCTCGATGTTGAAAGACTCATCGTTGGTCTCGGTGCTTGCGGTACGCGATATCACACAGGTAGCCCGCCTGTACGCTGGTCAAACTTTTCGTTATCCAGAGGCTTACGTTACACTCTCGGTAATTTATCTGTCTATGACGATGTTGCTTTCGATGCTGGTCAAAGTACTGGAAAGGCGGTATCGTACTCATGAACGATAAGAGCGAAATGATTGTCATGCGTAATGTGTGGAAACAATTTGGCTCGTTGCAGGCATTGCGTGGTGTAAACCTGACGGTCAGGCAGGGTACGGTTCTAGTGATTATCGGTCCCAGTGGATCGGGAAAATCTACTTTACTGCGCTGCATCAATCGGCTTGAAATCCCAACACATGGTGAGGTATGGGTGGATGGTCAGCTTGTCGTTGCTGATGAACGCAAGCTGACCCCCTTACGCGCTGAAATCGGCATGGTGTTCCAGCATTTCAACTTGTATCCACATCTGAGTGTGATGCAAAATGTGACACTGGCACAGCAGATTGTCCGTAAGCGTAGCCGGCAGGAAGCTGAGCGCATTGCATTAGAGCAACTTGAGCGGGTAGGAATTGGCGAGAAAGCGTATAATTATCCGCGTCAACTTTCGGGTGGTCAGCAACAACGTGTGGCAATTGCACGCGCGTTGGCGATGAATCCGAAGATCATGCTTTTTGATGAGCCGACCAGTGCGTTAGATCCCGAGATGATTAAAGAGGTCCTGGATGTGATGCTAATGCTGGCACGCGAGGGTACCACGATGGTTGTGGTGACCCATGAAATGAACTTTGCCCGGGCTGCTGCTGATGAGGTGATCTTCATGGATGAAGGGCAAATTGTTGAGCAAGGTACACCAGAACAGATATTCACTTCCCCACAACACGAGCGAACCCGGCAATTCCTCTCACAGATTATGGTGTGAGGTAAGATCGTTAATTTTGTGCTATTTCAATTGAGTTGATACTGATTTTCTAGCACAAAGATGAGGGTGTTGAAAAATAAAGCACACCCCCTATATATGGCGGTAGAATAGCCTATTTTTCGTATAGATATGCGCCATATATGACTTTTTCAACACTCTCAAAGATTTGTGTTGACAAAATATCAGGAACGTAATAAAATTTCGGTCGCTGCTTTGGCGAGGTAGCTCAACGGCGGAGCAGGGGACTCATAAGCCCTTGGATGTGGGTTCAAATCCCACCCTCGCCACCTTTTTGTTTCTAAAACCAGCCTTTTCACTAAACCAGATTTGTATAATAGGATTGAGAAAGGATGAATCGGGATCCTCGGGTTTTCTGGATTGGTACATCGGGCTGGTCATATGACCACTGGCGGGGTGAATTTTACCCCGCAGACTTGCCCAAGAATCACTGGTTTTCATTTTATCTTGAGCACTTCTCCGCGGTTGAGATCAACGCTACTTTTTATCGTACATTTGCCGATGCCACATACCATAAGTGGCGCGAGCAGGTCAATCTGAATTTTCGTTATGTATTGAAAGTTCCCAAGTTGATCACACATCATAAATGTCTACAAGATTGTGTGGGAGATATTCAGGGGTTTAATCGCTCGGCTGGACTATTGGGGGAGCGCTTGGGTATGCTATTGTTACAAGTTTCGCCAACCACCCCGTTTGAACTGCGAAGGCTACGGGAAGCTCTGCAGTCATTTAACGATCCGACTCGTGTCGCTGTTGAATTTCGTTCGAAACACTGGGAGTGTGAAGAGGTGCGTTCGCTATTGCGCGAAATGGGTGCTTCATATGTAAGTGTTGATTCACCACGGACGCGCCTGTTGGACTGGGTAACAGGGCGGCGAGCTTACATTCGCTTGCATGGGCGCCGGCGTTGGTACGCAGATAACTATTCAACGGCAGAATTGGCGGAAATTGCCCAACTGGCACAGCGAATGGCAGCCACAGGCGCACAAGAGGTCTATATATTTTTCAACAATGACTTTGGTGGCTATGCACCCAGGAATGCTCTCACATTGGCCCAAATGTTAGCATAAGCCCTTCCCGTGTTTGGGGTGTTCTCATCCAGATTTGCAATTTATCCAATACTTACTATACTACCCAGTCCAGGGGTATCACTGGCGATCAACCACCCATCCTCCAGGTGGAACCCCCCTTCTGATGGATCACTTGCTAGGCTTAGGTACCCATCCAGGTCGCCATAGCGGACATTGGAACTGGATAAAGCCAGACTGAGTCCGGCTGCAATCAATAATGCAGGCTCGATGTAACAGCTCACCATTGTTGTCAAGTGCGCCGCCCTGGCAATAGCATCCATTTGCCGGCCGTTGCGCAGCCCACCACAAGCGACCAGTTTAACACTCAACCCGCTGACAATTTGATGGGCAGCCAGATCCAGAGCAGAGGAGGGATCAGTTACACTTTGATCAGCCAGAACCGGCACCGGACTGTATTCTTTGACCTGACGCAGGGCGATCAGGTCATTGGCGGGTGTCGGTTGTTCCAACATTTCCAGAATGTTTCCTAATGTGCGAGACACCTCCAGCGCTTCCTGAACTGAATAACCACCATCTGCATCCAGGCGGAGAACATGGTGGGGAAGAGCTTGATGAATGGCTTGAACACGGCGGATATCTTCTTCAGGATTTGCGCCACCTTTAATTTTTAACATACGGAAACCTAACGCAGCATATTCCCGTGCCATTTCAACACTTTCGTCAAGTGAGGCAAGCGGTATGGTAATAGAGGTTTGGATGCGGTTTCGGAATCCGCCCAGAATTCGATATACTGGCATTCCGGCTGCCAGGCCAAGCAAATCATGAAAAGCAAGGTCAAAGGCACACAAAACAGTCGGGGGGGCTTTAGACAGGCATGCCAATTGGGCTATGGAAAACTCAATATTGAGTGGATTCAGATCTGGCACCAAAGATGCGCACTCATTACATTTTCGGATAACGTTTTCTGGTTTTTCATCTGTCAGGTCTTTCTGTGCAACCGTACACCCCCATGCGCTTTGACCTTGTCGAGTTTCCAGACGAACGAATATTGCGGTGACATGATTAATCTCTGGTACGCTAGCGGCTCGAACCGGTTTTCTCAAGGGCAATTCAATTGGGATAACCTCAGCCTTTGTAATCTGCATCCTGCACCTCCTTTGAGATTTGAGCTGATATTGGTTAGGGTGAGGATTATGCTATGCTGGTCAGTAAGTATCCTGAAACCATCTGGCGAAAACGTTCGAGTTAGACCTATGCAATATGTAATTGTGTATTTTTATTATAGCTTGAATTTTTAGATTAAATTTGATTGGTATTGGACGGAAGATAAACAAGGGGCTGTCTGTAAAGAACGTTCAGGCAGCCCCTTTGGTATGGAAAGAGAGGTCAAAAAGACCCGTTTTGACCAGCGAAAAAAAAGCCGTCGATTCAGGCGGCCAATTTTCGCAGATTATGGGCTATGCTTACCAGC
>DAOTYY010000043.1:0-8377 GCA_034434695.1 Anaerolineaceae bacterium | reverse complement strand
TTTGCAAAAATCATCGACATCACAGAATAAAACGAGTAAACTGTCCATTGAGGGTCTCCTGGGGTTTCAACTGTTGTTGTGGTAACAAAAGTTTACTCCCTTTTGGAGATCCTCTCCTTATCCCGAACTCACGTTATTCTAGCGCAGTTAAAGAAAAATGGGATGGACTTTTCAGCCACCCCAAGGAATAAACCGTCCGAGATATTTTCAGGCGGCTTTCGCTTTAGCAACTACGGCAGCAAAAGCCTGTGGATCACGAACTGCCAAATCGGCAAGCACCTTGCGATTTAACTGGATGTTTGCTTTCTTCATTGCATGAATCAGACGACTGTAGGTGATGTCGTTGAGTCGGGCTGCAGCATTAATACGAGCAATCCATAAGCGGCGCAGGTCACGCTTGCGCGTACGGCGATCGCGATAAGCATACCAGAGGCTTTTCAGCATCGCTTCATTGGCACGCCGAAAGAGCAGGTGCTTGCTTCCACGTTGACCTTTGGTGAATTTCAAAACTTTTTTGTGACGCAGATGACCTCGCGGTCCTCCTTTAACACGAGCCATATTTTTTTACTCCTTTGCGAACCCCTGGGCGTCGGTAGAAAATTCACCCGTTGCAAACACCCAGCAGCCGCACTAATCCAGATAAACGACTAGTTTCAGTCCTCTAAATGAGGAGCGAGACGTTTTACACGTTTGATGATCTTTTCTCCCTCAACGAGGATCATCTCGGTGAACAGAGCCTTGGTGCGCTTAGCAGTACGGCGACGCAAATGGCTTTTGCCGCCTTTGGTGCGCAGTAAGACTCCGCTACCCGAAAGGCGAAACCGTTTAGAGGTTGCCTTATGGGTCTTGAGTTTAAATTTTCCTGCTTTTTGCTTCCGTGGCACAGCGAAAACTCCTTTTCACGCAAATTTAGCGGTCTGTTTTTCAAACAGGCCGCAAGTTTTGACGAACCTGTTTGTTGCGAAGATAAGCTCAGGCACTCTGAACCGAAGCCGCCTCAGATTGCTCTTTCACCGTGGCAGCTTTTTTACCTTTCGGGATGGGCGCCAACATCATGAACATCATTTTTCCTTCCATGTTTGGCGCCTGTTCAATGATAGCTATATCGGATAACTCTTCAGCTATTTCCTTCAAATCTTCCAACGCCAGTTCAGGATAAGTGATTTCGCGTCCGCGAAAGCGAATGCTGACCTTGACCTTCATCCCTTCCTGGATCCAGCGCCGGGCATCTCGAATTTTAAAAGAGCGGTGATGCTCATTGGTTTTAGGGCGCAGACGCACCTCTTTGATCTCAATTTTGGTCTGGGCTTTACGCGCTTCGCGCTCTTTCTTTGTGCGCTCGTACAGGAATTTCCCAAAATCCATCACTCGGCAAACTGGGGGGTCTGAGTTTGGAGCCACTTCCACCAGGTCTAAGTCTGCTTCGCGGGCAATGCGCAACGCCTCTTTGATGTCCACAACGCCCAGATTTCCACCGTCAGCGCCAATTAAACGAACTTGTGGCACGCGAATGGATTCATTGACCCGAAAGTTGAGTGTGCTGATAATTTTCTCCTTTCAATAATTCAAACGAATAATCTAATAAGCCCGTAGTTCGACGGACTTCAGTAGCCGAATATACCACAAATCCCGGCATTTCGTCAATTGCCAGACCGCATTTCCATCAAATCTTTTCTTCAATGTCTTTCATTGCTCGTTCCAGGAAAACAGCGGTCGGCATTGGCCCCGGATTTTCACCACTGCGCAGCCGCAAAGCCACCTGATCACTTTCCATTTCTTTATCACCAACCACAAGCATATAAGGAATCTTTTGATTCTGCGCATCTCGAATCTTTGCATTCATACGCTCCGCACGGTCATCCACACGAACGCGCAGACCTGCCCGCTTCAACTCTGAGGCAACTCTTTGTGCATACGCCACATGGCGGTCGGCAATAGGAATCAGCACCGCCTGAATCGGCATCAACCAGACGGGAAAAGCGCCGGCGTAATGCTCAATCAATACACCAAAGAAACGCTCCATACTACCCAACAGGGCGCGATGTATCATATAAGGACGATGTGGCTGACCGTCTTCGCCAATATAAGCCAAATCAAAACGCTCTGGCAGATTAAAATCAAACTGAATGGTGGATAACTGCCATTCACGTCCAATTGCATCATTCACCTTGAGATCAATCTTGGGACCATAAAAAGCGCCACCACCAGCATCTATCTCATAGGGCACCCCTGATCGTTTGAGTGAACTTTCCAATGCAGATTCTGCAGCGTTCCAACGTGCTATTTCACCATCTGCTTTTTCCGGTCGGGTGCTGAGATATGCTTTGATGTCCTGAAAACCAAAGGAATGTAAAATATGTAAACTAAAATCCAGGACAAAATCAATTTCTTCTGGCATCTGATCTTCCCGGCAAAAATGATGGGCATCATCCTGCGTGAACCCACGCACGCGAAACAGTCCATGCAGTACCCCGGAACGTTCATAGCGATAAACGGTACCCTTTTCAGCCAGACGCATAGGTAAATCTCGATAGGAACGGATCTGACTTTTATAGATGTGGATATGGAAAGGGCAATTCATCGGTTTCAGATAGTACTGCTGACCCTCAATATCCACAGGCGCATACATGCTTTCCTTGTAGAAACCCAAATGACCGCTTGTTTCCCATAGCGCTGCCCGTCCGATATGAGGCGTATAGACGAACTCGTACCCCGATCGTTCATGTTCATCCATCCAGAAGTCTTCAATGATCTTACGGATTTTCGCGCCCTTTGGGTGCCAGAGGATCAAGCCGGGGCCAATTTCATCGTTGACACTGAATAAATCCAGTTCTTTCCCAATCTTACGATGATCGCGTTTGCGCGCCTCTTCCAGTTTCCATAAGTACTGCTGAAGCTCTTCGGACGTGTACCAGGCTGTGCCATAAATTCGCTGCAACATGGGGCGATGCTCATCTCCACGCCAGTATGCACCCGCCACTGACATCAACTTGATAGCATCCGGGTTAATTTCCCCTGTGCTTTCGACGTGTGGACCTCGGCAAAGATCAGTAAACGAGGCATGCGTATAGATCGAAATTACTGGTTTTTCCGTCAGCGGTTCTCCATGCTCATCAAAGCCGCCCTGCTCTAAACCGTCTATCAACTCCAACTTATAGGGCTGATCTCTGAAAATCTGCCGAGCCTCATCCGCAGAGACTTCGCGCCGCACAAAGGGATGATTCTCACGAATGATTGAGCGCATCCTCGCTTCAATTTGTGCCAGGTCTTCTGGGGTCAAAGGGCGTGGCAGGTCAAAATCATAATAGAACCCATCATCTATGGCAGGTCCAATCGCATATTTAGCGTCTGGAAATTTCTCCAGCACTGCTTGTGCCATAACGTGAGCAGTAGAGTGCCGAATACGAAACAGTTTGGTTTCTTCATATTTTTCTTTACCCATATTCACCTCCAACAAAAAACTCCAATCCTTATGATAAGGATAGCCTTTAAACAATTACCCCTCGCCATCTGGGGCGAGAGGTACGCTCACGCGGTTCCACCCAGTTTGACCTATGACAGGTCATCTCTGACAACCGATAACGGGGTCAACCGTTTCCCATACTAAGGGCAATCGCCCCGTTCAGGGTCACGCTCGCAGGTGGTTTTCACTGCCCGATTGCCAAAGGGAACTCTCAGCGCACCGTCCCCTCTCTCTGTTGGAATAGAGAACAGTTACTCGTCCTGGTCTTCGCGTTTTTCAGGTGGGCGGTATAGGACTCGAACCTACGACCTTTGCGATGTCAACGCAACGCTCTAACCAACTGAGCTAACCGCCCGGTTGTTTATTATTATACCTGCGATCAATTAAATAGGCAATAGGATTACCCTTCGGTAACATTATCTTTTGACTTGACACGTAAGAGGGGGCACTTAATAAAGTTACCAAACTTTTCAGCTAGTGGATTACCAGAACGAATTCAGCTTTGCGGGTTTTCAAGTTATTTCTAATATCCAGCACGCTACCCCGATAGATTTTTTCGTCCGGTGTGGTTAGGTTACAAGCAAGTGTGATATATTGTTTTTTACCGAACACTCTGGCAACTTCATCTAAAAGTGCAACCATACGATAGGGTGTGTCCATCAGGACGATGGGCATGTTTAAGGAGCGCAAGCGTTTTAGTTCCTGACTGCGTTGCATAGGGGTTCGGGGCAAGAAGCCGCCAAAAACGAATTTTTCTAGCTTGAAATCCAAGATGGAGAGGATTGCTGAAAGGGAGGATGGTCCAGGAACAGGAGTAACATCCAGTCCTGCCTGGATTGCTTGCTTGATCAAGAAATAGCCGGGGTCGGCAAAAACCGGCGTGCCACAGTCTGAAATTAACGCCATAGATTGTCCGTTCAACAAGCGGAACACAATTTCAGTAGCTTGTTTAGTTTCATTGTGTTCATTAAGAGCGATCAATTCTCGTGGAGTGATGTCCAGTTTCTTAAGTAGCCTGCTTCCCTGACGGACTTCCTCACAAATGATTGCGTCAACTTCGCGTAGTACCTTTAGAGCGCGGAGCGTAATATCTAGCATGTTGCCAATAGGTGTGGCTACAATATATAAGCGTCCTGTTTGAGGCATAGATATAGTTTAACACATTCAAATTCGTTTTTATGTCCGCCTAGTTTGTTGGGTAGCAATGCCTGCTCATTTTGTTATAACCAACGGAAAACCGCTTAAGTGCAGGGGAAGGAAGCCGTCTAAAATAAATAGAAGTTCGGATTATAATAAGCACATATAACAAGTGGTGATAGATTGTTATGACATCTAATCGCTCCGAATCCTTATCCTTCACAGCACTGGATCAAAGTCTGGTTAGTCTGGGGGTAGTTGTCGAGCAGCTTCAGACTTTCTTGCAACAGAGCCGCCCGGCGGTTATTCCCACCAATATATATGAAGGTGTTGGACAACTGACAAATGTTCTAGCCCAGGTGCGCAAACATGTTGCTGCCCTGGAGGAAGAGCGGCGCAATTTGAATGCCCTAGCGCAGATTGGCAGGTACGTGAATTCAACCCTGGAATTGGATGATGTGTTGCAAATCGTCATGGATACAATTATCCAGCTAACCGAGGCAGAGCGTGCCTTTCTGATGATGCGCAACGAAAAGGGGGAACTGGCCATTCGTATTGGTAGAAATTGGGAACAGGAATCAATTGACAAATCCGAGCTGGCTATCAGCCGTACGGTGATTTATCGTGTTGCTAATGAAGGTCAACCAGTATTGACCACAAACGCTCAGGAAGATCCACGCTTCACTGGACAGCAAAGTGTGGTTGCATATAATCTTCGTTCGATTTTGTGCGTTCCTTTGAAAGTGAAGGATGTGGTCACAGGGGTTATTTACGCAGATAATCGCATTCGCAGTGGATTATTCACTCAGAAAGATTTAGACTTGCTTGTTGCCTTTAGCCATCAGGCGGCGGTAGCACTTGAAAATGCGCGTCTGTTTGATTCAGTGCGCCGAACTCTCGCTGAGGTAACTGAGCTGAAGAACCTGATGGATAACGTTTTTTCATCCATTGCTAGCGGAGTGCTAACTACAGATATTCAGGAACGTATTTTGTTATGCAATCGAGCCGCGGAACAAATTCTTGGTGAGACTTCGCGCGTGTTGATTGGTCGTGGTATCCCGGAAGTTTTGCCCCCTCTCGTTCCGGTGATTGAGCCTCATCTAGCCTCTGTGTTAAAGAATGACGAACCTGTGTTAGGTCTGGAGACCAGTTCCGAATTTCCCAATCGCGGGCGGGTGGACTTGCGTCTTAGTTTATCTCCCTTGAAAGACGCTCAGAAAAATACGCAAGGTGTGGCAATTGTGCTGGAAGACCTGACAGAAAAAAAGCGTCTGGAAGCGCAGAGACGACTGTTTGAACGCATGGTTTCACCTGCAGTGATCAATCAATTGAATCCAGATTCTCTACAGCTAGGCGGCAAGCGACAGGAAATTACGGTCTTATTTGCGGATATTCGCGGTTTTACCGGCTTTAGTGAAAATACCCAGCCAGAGGAACTGGTGTCTGTGTTGAATCTTTATCTGGCGGCTGCAGCAGAAGTTGTCCTGCAGGAAGGCGGTACGATTGATAAGTTCCTGGGTGATGCAATCATGGCATGGTTCAATGCGCCAATTCCTCAACCTGACCATACACTGCGAGCTGTACGGGCGGCGCTGAGAATTCGACAGGCTGTTCACGATCTTCATCGCATGTTGCCCGAAAAGCATCGCCTTTCCTTTGGGGTGGGAATACATTTGGGAGATGCGGTATTAGGTCTGGTAGGAACACAGAAACGACTTGATTACACCGCGATTGGTGATAGCGTGAACACTGCCAAACGAATTCAAGAGAATGCTGCCAGCGGACAGATATTGATCAGCCAGCAAGCCTATCGTCAAGCGATTGAGCATATTGTCGCGATGCCGGTTGAGCCAATCCTTGCCAAAGGGAAAAAAGAGCCATTAATGGTATTTGAAGTATTAGGATTGCGTTAGCCTGCTTAGGCTTTTTGCACCATCTCACGCAGCGCATCTAAACGGTATTGTGCTAGACCGGGCAAAACGTCTAATCCATAGAAAGCGCCATCACCTTCAATCACAATAGATGCAGAAATATTTCCATATAGTGTTGCTTCGAGCGGGGAAAAGGTTTTCTGAAAGCCAGCCAGAAAGCCGCCATCGAAGGCATCCCCGGTACCCAGTGGGTTAACAATCCGTGCTGGATAAGGAGGGATAATCCAGCGGGTATTTCCGGGTTTATCGTAAACCATTTGACCTAATTTGCCTCGTTTGATTACCACAATCTCACAACCATATCCGGCAATCGTTTCCGCCATTTCCCAAAGGTTGTTGCTACGACCCTGAAAGAGGTTACACAATTTTTCTTCTGAAACCAGAAACGCAGTCAGATCTTTGACGACAGCGGGTAGCTCACTCCAATATGCTGGTTGCATGTAGCCGAAAGCCGGATCAAGGATGACAGTGTGAATACTTCCCCTTCGCATATGAACGGGCAAGAGAGTATGGGTGAAATAATCTAGCGGGCAGAGTAGCAGCGCCCTAGCTTCGAAATAATCTTCGGGAAGACTATCCAGTCGAATAGTGAGTGATGTGGACTTTTGTTTGCTATCCGCCTCAGATACAGTTGTAGGGTATCCTAACAAATTTTTGGGGAAAGGTAAACCAAGTCTGGAATAGTGAGAAATTGGGTTATCATAAAACCGGTTTTCGGAGTCGCCGTAGGCGACAAAAAAACGTAAATCAATGCTTTCGGAAGCTATCTGAATGCCACGTACGTCCAGATGCTGTCTTGAGATTTTTTCGATCCATTCCCTAGGATAGTCCTGCCCAACACGGCTGATTAAGCCAATATTGCCCCCCCAAACTGCCAGACCGGTAGCTGCGTAGAGTAAATTACCACCTGGAACATCCTCAAGCGATTTGCCCATGGGTGTAATAATATAGTCTCTTTGAAGTTGTCCGGCAATGATAAACTGCGGTGATATGATGGAAAAATCATCCATGTTTTGGATTGGCAAGTTCAGTTACCAATCGCAAAAGCCCTAAAATGCCTAAACCAAGTTTTACCCCCTCGCCAGAAGACAATTTGGGTGTTGTTTGCTGTTGTTCTGCGCGCTGAATCAAGATATATGAAGCCAGCAATCCCGTTATTGCACCAGCAACAGCCCCAATGAGTAAAGTTTTAGTTTTCCAATTCATATTTGATGTTCCTTTTACTGGATGTGATTAATTGGGGTCGTTTAATAGCTTCGACTTGCGAGATAAGATCAGGCTAAAGAATTTTGCCAATCCTGCCGAAGTGCTTTGTAACCATAGTACTGGTTGAACCAGGCGATTTGCCCATGTAAGAACGAAGTAGGAGAGCTGAAAGATATAAGTTCTAATCATTAATGAATAGACAGGTAGAATTTGTAGCACTTTCGCCAGGCCATAGATGAGGGCGGCAAGGATTATTATTGCAATCAATCCTACCGGTATAAGCGGGAGGATTAGAACGATCATCGAAATGCTTGACCAAAATGTGCCGTTATCCGCATTGCGAGATGTTCCAATTGCGGATAGCGTCGCAAGCGCAATGAATGCCAGCACAAAAATGGTCACTGGTAACCAGATTTGCCAGAGTACCTGACGACGGTGAATCTCTAGGGTAGATAGCTCAGCGGTTGTTCTTTTCATATTATTTATTTTAGCATGTTTTTCTCTTAAGTAACTCACCTTACGCAGCCAATTGAACGGGATTGAGTTCCCGAAGAGCAGCGTAAGCCGATTGGATAGCGCGTACGTACAATTTTGATTTGAGAGCAAAGTGATTGAGTTTGGTGTTGCCTTTGAGCAGTTC
>DAOTYY010000042.1:0-23020 GCA_034434695.1 Anaerolineaceae bacterium | reverse complement strand
GTGGCAGCAGATAGGGTTGGCCCATCACGTATGGTTTAAACACTGGAGCGGCAGGTTTCCTTTTCATTCCCCCATTGAATCACCTTTCCTCAAAAATGAAAAGGGCTGTCTACTACTTTTTGGACAGCCCCTTGTTGGTAGCTTGTAGGTGCTCGCTTAGACCATAACCTCTTCAGGAATGCGCATCACTTCATTTGCCTTGATGACCTCATCGGGGACATTGAAGTCCAGCTCTGCACCAGCCATCTGACGGATGTAGTCTTTGACGACCTTATCCCAATATTTCTTGGTGATGTAATATACGCGCGCACCGCCCAGCTCATGCTGGTACTCTGGCCAGGGATAAGAAGGCTGTGCCATACCCAGTCCCCAGCGCATCCAACCGTTGTAGCTTTCGTAGGTTGCCCACCACTCTTTGTTCCCAAGGATTTCAAAGCCATAGTATGCTTTGGCGTAGTACATTACTGCTCCAATACGCCCGCCGCGTACCAATGCCATTGTGTGCAGGCTGATATTGATGTCTTCATTTAAAAGGCGACCGTTTGCAAAGCCAGCCCACAAACCGTCAATTAACCCGACAAGGGTGTAAGGGTCTTTAAGGCGTTTGCGATACCAGCCCAAAATTTCTGCATAAACACGCGCACCCACGATGTCGTAAAAGTCATGATCAACTTCCATGACTTTCTTCATATACTCAAGCATCTTCGGGGCTTCTTCCATCTTTGCTTCTCGGATGTAAAGGGTGCGCCCATCTTTGAGCTTGACCATTGCGCCAGGCCAGGGTTTCAAATCCATAGAGGGCGCCTGGAGCAACGGTTCAATTTCACTAACATGAAATGTCAATTGCTCTTCAGATACTTTCTCAGGGGGGTCTAGTCTCATTTTTGTTCTCCTTCTAGTTTATGCTAGATTCGCAGCAGTTAGCTTGTTAATGCGTTCCACATGAACTGGATCGTAGGCGTCACCGAAGCGGGTCTTGGGCATCTTGGCTTTCTTTTCCATAAGCTTTTCGTACTCGTCATCATCCACGAAAGCCACAGCGCGCCCAATGCTGGATTCGCCGTCCACAAAACGCCATGGGAAGAAGCCAACAGTGACACGGCGGTTCAAGAGCAGATCAATTTCGCCGCCAAAGCATTCGGCATGAATGATCCCATCCGGAAACATATCAATGTGCATCTGCTGATATTTTGAATCATCAAAGACTTCTTCCATTGGTTTACCGAATTTCTTGCGAAAGACCTTGTCAGCCAGTTTTGCCTGGCGAGGCATCCAGTTACGGATGATAGTGTTCATTGGATGGTCTGCACTGCCACAATCTACCGCGATCCAGCGCAGTTTTTTCTTCTTGGACCATTCGATGAATTCTCGGTCCGGTCCTGGGTGACAGACCATATAACGAACTTCGTCGGCAGTTGGCATATCCCAGCCGAAGTGGTGGTAACCGGTATGAATCACGAGGATATCGCCTTCTTTGACTTCGACACGCTCTTCGACCATTTTGCTGGTGTACACATCATAGTCACCGCAGGCGTCGCTCAGATCAACCACAGCAGCTTCGTGTACAAGAAAATCCATGGAGAGAGAAGCAATGTCTTTGCCGGGGGTGTAAAAGTGAATCTCGCCATCCAGATGAGTGCCTAGATGGTTCGAGTGGGTCAAAAGCTGACCATTTGCGCCGTTTGGAGCCAACCGCTTGAAATATTTCACCTGCAGCGGCTCATATGTCGGCCAGGGAGGGGTAGCAATACCCAGAGGAATAGTCAAATCAATTAGTTTCATGGTTACTCCTTTCTTTTTGGAAATGGTTTGTAAAAGCTATCAGATGTTTAAACGGAATACTTGCGAATATATTTTATAGTATCCCAGCAATGATTGCCAGCACCACACCGCCAGCAACAACGCTACCAAGCTGACCTGCAGCGTTAGCGCCCATCGCGTGCATCAGTAAAAAGTTTTCAAAGTCATATTGCTGGCCGAAGCGCTGAACAATGCGTGCTGACATTGGAAAAGCTGAAATGCCGGCTGCACCGATCAAGGGATTGAATTTCTTACCGGACAGCACATACATCAGCTTACCAAACAGTACGCCGCCAATTGTATCGAACACAAAAGCGAGTAACCCCATGCCCAAGATAGCCAGTGTCTGGAGCTGAAGGAACTTTTCCCCATTCATGGTGGAACCAATGACAATACCCAGAAATAGGGCAGTCAGGTTAGAAAGCTCGTTTTGCGCTGCCTGGTTCAGTCTTTCGACTGCTCCCGATTCGCGGATGAGGTTCCCAAACATCAAAGCCGCAATGAGAGGGGATGCTTTTGGAGAGATTAACGAAACAACAATGGTAACCACGATGGGGAACAGGATGCGTACGGTTTTGGTTACTTCTTTTTGTGTGTACGGCATGCGAACCTTGCGCTCGGCGTCAGTGGTCAACAGGCGCATCACTGGCGGTTGAATGATCGGAACCAAGGACATATAGCTGTAAGCGCAGACAGCAATGGGTCCAAGTAGATGTGGCGCCAGTTTGGAAGAAACGTAAATCGCCGTAGGACCATCAATTGCACCAATGATGCCGATAGAGGCAGCTTCATTAACATTAAAGCCAAGAAAAAGCGCCAGCATCAGTGTGCTGAAAATCCCGAACTGCCCGGCTGCACCAAGCAATGCCATTTTGGGATTTTCCAGTAGCGGCCCAAAATCGGTCATTGCGCCAACACCAATAAACACGAACAACGGAAAAAGTTCGGTAGCAATACCGAAATTGTACAAAATTCCTAAAAACCCATCTTCATTTGTGATCCCGGTCAATGGTAAGTTGGTCAGAATAGCGCCAAAACCAATCGGTAATAAAAGTAAGGGTTCATAGTCTTTCGCAATCGCCAGGTAGATCAAAATACCACCAACGATCATCATGACAACGTTCTGCCAGGATAGCTCGCGAAAGGCCTCTAGAAGAACAAGCATTCGTGATAGGTCCATAGGTCTGCCTCACGCAAAGCGAATGAGAATATCGCCATAGGCTACTTTTTGCCCATCGGAGACTTCCACGCTCGAGATTGTACCTTCTCTAGGCGAGCGAATGGCGTTTTTCATCTTCATGGCTTCCAATGTACAAAGAACCTGTCCGACAGTTACCACGTCACCGGCTTTGACTGACACATCCAGGATAACACCTGGCATGGGGGCGCGGATTTCATCGGCCGAGCTGGTCACTGTTGCGGTTGCTGCTGGCTTTGCGACTTTTACTGGTGCTGCGGTTGGCGTTGCCACGGGTGCTGACACAGTGGAGGGAGTTTTAGTAGCTGGCTGCGGAGCAAAAGTTTCGCCTTCAATGGTAACGCTATATCGCTTACCATTAACGGTGACCTCAATGGGTGAAGTCATCATATCGCTAAATTCAATTTCGTATGTTTTTCCATTGACAATGATACTTTGCTTCATTTTTGACCTCTTACAGGTTTCATTTTTTCAATACAGTTTCCTGGCGTGCAGCCAGGACGTTTGCTGCCCACCAGTTGCTGCGCCCTGTTTGCAGCTCTGCACCCAGTTTACTCTTCACTTTCGCACGGGCAATATAGAGTGCTGCGGCGATTGCGGCAACAACTGCTTCTTCCTCTTCATTTGCAATGATGGATTGCTCATCCGCTTCTGATGCCTCAGATGTTTCTGCTTCTACCTTGGGTGGGAAGAATTTTTGCAGCAGAATAATCACTAAAATAAAGGAAGCCATCGAAGCGAAGGCAACAATCAACCCGGCAACACTGATAATGAGACCCTGTGTGATGGGACTTGCATCCAATTTACACCTCCTTTGGTCTCACAGGGGGATATTGCCGTGCTTTTTGGCAGGCAACCGTGTTTGTTTATCGCGTAGCAATTCGAGAGCCGCGATCAGGCGCGGGCGGGTTTCTGAAGGCAGGATGACATCGTCAATGTGTCCACCAGCCGCGGCATTGTATGGGTTGGCAAATTTGGCGCGATATTCTGCTACCAGACGGGCACGCTCCGCTTTCGGATCAGCCGCATTTTTCAGCTCTTTGCGGAACAGAATGTTGACTGCCCCCTCAGCACCCATAACGGCAATTTCAGCGTTGGGCCAGGCAAAGACCAGGTCGGCGCGCAGATGTTTGGAACCCATAACGATATAGGCGCCGCCATAACCTTTGCGGGTGATTACGGTCAGTTTTGGCACAGTTGCTTCCGAATAGGCAAACACAATCTTTGCACCATGACGGATAATGCCGCCATGCTCCTGTGCCACACCGGGCAGAAAACCGGGTGAGTCGGAGAAGGTGATAATGGGCAGATTGAATGCGTCGCAGAAGCGAACAAAGCGGGCAATTTTATCCGATGCATCAATGTCAATGCTCCCCGCAAGAAAAGCGGGTTGTTGTCCGACCACACCGACGGATTGTCCATGCAGTCGGGCGAACCCAACAACCGCGTTGCGGGCGAAGTTTGCATGTACTTCAAAAAATGATCCCTGGTCAAATATCTTTTCAATGACCTCATGCATATTATAGGGTTCGTTTGGATCTACAGGCACAATTGTGTCCAATGACTTATCCATACGGAAGGGGTCATCGGTGGGAGGAATGACAGGAGGTTGTTCGAGGTTATTCGAGGGCAAATAGCTGAGCAAAGTGCGGGTGAGTTCCAGGGCATGATCCTCGTTTTCGGCGGCAAAATGTGCTACACCACTCACGCTTGAATGGGTTCCTGCGCCACCTAGCGTTTCAAAGTCCACTTCCTCACCTGTTACTGCTTTGATGACCTCGGGACCAGTGATGAACATATTGCTGGTATTTTTGGTCATGATGATGAAGTCGGTGATGGCAGGCGAGTACACTGCGCCTCCCGCACATGGACCAAGTTCAACACTGATTTGCGGGATAACACCAGATGCTAGTGTGTTGCGGTAAAACAATTCACCAAATGCCCATAAGCTCCAGACGCCCTCCTGAATGCGGGCGCCGCCGCCGTCGCTTAACCCAATCACAGGAACACCGGCTTGCATTGCCATATCCATCAGCTTTGCCAGCTTGATGCCAGCCACTTCGCTGAAAGAACCGCCTAAAATCGTGAAGTCCTGCGCATAGAGACAAACCCGCCGCCCGTTGATCTTAGCAAAACCAGCAATCATTCCATCGCCGAGAAAACGAGATTTTTCCATACCAAAATCGGTGTGGCGGTGTAACATAAAGGGCTGGATTTCTTGAAACGTGCCGGGGTCAACAAGTTTTTCGATCCGCTCGCGAGCGGTTTGTTTTCCCTTATCGTGTTGAGCTTTGATGCGTTCCTCGCCGCCCCCTTCTGCCAGCTTTTTTCGCATCTCCTGAAGCTGACGGATCTTTGCTTGTAATTCGTCTTGATGATTATTGGTTTGGGAATTCATAAGCCAGGTTTTATCCTCCGTTTTCAGATGTTGTGTTATAGTCTTCCTGTGGTTGACGGTAGGCTTTTGGGGATAATTTGTTTCACTGAATGCATCAGAAGCTTACCCCAACGTTGACGTTTGATCTTTTCACATGTTTTAGTTTAATAATTATTGTCAGACATATCAAGTGATAATATTCGCGAACCAATAGCCAATTGTCATAATTTATTCGCTTATTCTTTATGTTGGATGACTGTGCCGGACACTGCTGCCCGGCACAGTTTAATCCCTTAATTGAGTTTCTGACTTACTTGACCACGCCGGCATCCAGCAGCGCCAGATAGATTTTCTCGGCGCTCAATGGTGGATTGCTGACGCGTACCCCTGTTGCATCATAGATGGCATTTGCCAGACAGGCAATAGTGGGCACCATGGGATGCTCGCCAACTCCGCGCGCTCCCCATGGTCCATCATCCTGCGGCGCTTCAACAATGTAGGCTTCAATGACTTTGGGGATATCGGCGGTGGTAGCAATTCGATAGTCCACAAAACTGGGATTTTGCATAACGCCGTTGACCAGCTTCATTTCCTCAAAGATGGCAGAGCTCATACCCTGCACAAAACCGCCTTCAATCTGGCTTTTTACCAATTCGGGGTTAATGGCTTTGCCAACGTCAAACGCTGAAGCGGCTTTTAAGATAGTGATCTGTCCGGTATCCAGGTCAACTTCTAGGTCAACCGCTTGAGCACCGGTAGTGTAATGGACAACAGCCCGCTCGCCCTGACCGGTTTCTTTATCCAGACCGGTCACATAGGTTGGCATGAAGTTACCACTGCCGACAATTGGGCCTCCCACCCAACCGTTGTAATCTGGTTTGGGAATGCCATAGACCACAATGTCTTTAAGCGAAATGGACTCTTCGGTCTTGTACGAGATCACATAGCCGTCTTTGATGTCCAGGTCTTCTGGTTTCTCGCCCCAGGCTTCGGCGACCATGTCAATGATCTTCTTGCGCGCATCCAGTGCAGCGTTGCGCACGGCATTGCCCATGCTCCAAGTCAGGCGGCTGGCAACTGTTTGCCATTCATAGGGGCTGTATTGGGTGTCAATAGGCCCTTTAACCTTGACTGCCTCGAATGGTACACCAAGCGTCTCGGCAGCGATTTGAGCCATTGCCGTAAAACTGCCTTGTCCGATTTCCTGTCCACCGATCAAGACAGTAACCGAAGCATCTTCGTTGAGTTTAACCAAAGCGCTGGAGCCGGCATTCGGCGGCATGGCGGGAGCCTTCCACATAACTGCAAGCCCTTTGCCGCGCCGCTTGTTGGGTGCGCTGGGTGGTTCTTTGATACCCCAGTTGACCGCCTGTGTTACTTTGTCAATGCATTCCTTAATACCCGTCTTGTGCATGGTCATGCCGGTCAGAATTTTGTCGCCTTCCTGAACCACGTTGAGTTTGAGAAATTCAGCAAAATCCATCCCAATTTTTTCTGATAACATGTGCATTGCCTGAATGATGCCGGTATGCACTTCAGACATGCCAAAACCACGATAGGCGCCGCCAACGGGATGGTTGGTATAGACACACATACTGTCAATTTTTACATTGGGACAATCAAAAGGTCCAGAGCCGCTATATCCGCCAGCGCGAGTGATATTGACACCATAATCCGTATAACCGCCGCCATCCCAATACATTTCGTTCTGGATTGCCAGCAAACGTCCGTCTTTGTCACAGCCAACTTTAATCTTGGCGACCAACCCCTGGCGAACAAAATTAGTGAAGAATTCTTCTTCACGGGTTAGGCGGAATTTGACTGGGTGTCCTTTAGCTTTCATGGCAATCGCAACCGGGATGGCTTCCATGGTAATCCCGGCTTTACTACCAAAGCCACCGCCGATCAAAGGTGCAATCACGCGGATTTTGCTTTCGGGTATGTTTAACGATTTGGCAATCAGGTTGCGTTGGGCAAATGGAGATTGTGATGATGCCCATAGCGTGATATTCCCATCTCCATCTACCTGAGCGATAGCTACATGTGGTTCAATGGGAACATGCTGGACATGAGGCACGCGGAAAGTGTGTTCAACAATCGCAGCGCACTGTGACCAGGCAGCATCTACATCGCCTTTGCGCACTTTGAAATGGTTCGAGATGTTGGTGTTGGGTACGGGGAAGATAAAGTTCGGCACCTCATAATTGCCTAGGTCGGGATGAAGCAATGGGGCTTCTGGTGAAGCACCATAAACCGGGTCATGGACGCCGGGCAATACCTCGTATTCCACTTCGATCAGATCAGCCGCTTTTTGAGCAATTTCTTCCGAAACAGCTGCCACGCCGGCAACCGGCTCACCGACAAAGCGGACACGATCGCGGGCGAAGATATAGCGGTCTCTCAAATAGAGACCGGTACGATTTGGAAAATCTTCGCCAGTGACAACCACTTTGACGCCTGGTACTGCCTTTGCTTTGCTGGTGTCAATGCGTTTGATGATGGCGTGGGGGTAGGGGCTGCGCTTGACGCGCGCATACAGCAGAGCGGCACCAAATTGAATGTCATCGGTAAAAATGGCTGCTCCGGTAACCTTCTCCCGCACATCCACACGTGGTTTGGATACGCCGATATTGGTTGTTTCTTTGACAGGTGCAGTTGTCATCGCTTGCCTCCTTTATTGGGTTGCCTGTGCGGCGGCTTTGACTGCGCTGATGATTCGCACATATCCGGTGCAGCGGCAAAGATTACCCACTAGTGCTTCGCGGATATCCACTTCGGTGGGGTTGGGATTGCGATTGAGCAGAGCGCGGGCGGAAATCAACATCCCTGGGGTACAGAAGCCGCACTGCACACCTCCCTCTTCAATGATTGTTTGTTGAACGATATCGAGTTGACCGTCCTGAGCCAGACCCTCTACAGTGACAATTTCAGCACCTTCACACTCGGCTGCCAGTACCATGCAGCTATTGACCGGTTCACCATTCATCAGAACGGTACAGGCACCGCACTCTCCAGCTGCACAGCCATTTTTGGTGCCAGTCAGAGCCAATTTTTCGCGCAACATTTGTAGCAGGGTCATATTCCCAGGTACATCAACCTGTTCTGTTGAACCATTAACGGTCAGGACAATTCTGTGAAATGACATAGGGACCTCCAAATTTAATCAGCGCGGCTATTGAGTGAGTTTCGACCAGACATCAGTCAATGCCTGGCGTGTCAGGTTGCGTACCATGTACTTGCGGTAACGGGCTGAGCCGCGCACGTCATCAATGGGCGTTGCGGCATCCATGGCGGCTTGGGCTGCTTCCAGGATGGTCTCCCCGTTGATTGCCTTCTCTGCCAGGATTTCCTCTGCTTTTGTTGGAACCAGCGGGGTAGGTGCCACCGATGCCAGAGCAATCTTGAAGCGGTACCCTGATTTTGTCGTCTTGTCCGGATAGCCCAGTACTGTTACGCCAACAATGGAAAGATCACTGAGCATGTTACGACCCAGTTTGATATAGCGTCCTACGGCGCCGTTGGGCGGCAGAGGCAAGAAAATTGAAGTGACAATGTCACCAGCTTCCAGAACAGTTTTGCCGGGACCTTTGAAGAATGTGCTCAATGGTTCTGTTCGTTTTCCCTTTGGACCAAAGACATTCAGTACACCGCCCAGAACAATGCACGCTCCAGTGGTGTCACCCGCAGGTGAAGCATTACAGATATTGCCGACAATTGTAGCGCGGTTGCGCAGTTGATAGCTGGCGACAGTGCGGGCGGCTTCAGCGATCAGGGGGTAGTGTTTAACAACATCTGGATGACTGATGACTTGATTCATGGGTACAGCAGCACCAATAGTTAGACCTTTTTGGCTCTCAAACGTGATGGTGTTCGTACCATCCAGTCCTTTGACATCCACCAGATATTTCAATTCCCACGCGCCATCGCGCAGACGAACGAAACAATCGGTGCCGCCCATAAAGGGTTTGGCTTCGCCGGCATGTGCGGCCAGAAACTTGCTGGCTTCTTCCAGCGAGGCGGGCTTGATATAATCAAGTTCCGGTAGACCGGGATGGGGATTGATCATAGCAACTTCCTCTCCGTGAGTTTTAAGCTGATATTATGTGTTTTCAGATATACAAAAGTTGCCATCTTGATTGGGAGTGTGGTGTGAAACACCCAAATCGTCCAAAGCAAAGGATTTTTTTCTAAACTGACAGGTCACCTCCTTTATGCAGGTTGTTTAACAATGTTATACGAAAAGAGGGGGGAATGATGCAACAACAAAATCTGGTTTCATTTTATGATATTAACATACCTGAAACGGGTTGACAAGTTTTAAACGTCATATTTTTTTGTATGACGGGTTTCTTAAATTGTATGACAACTATTTTGAGATGTTGGGCTCGACTTTAAAGCAAAATGTGAACGCCAGAACGCCCAGCGAAACAGGAATCCACCAGTAGTCTTTGTAGGCGGTTAAAAACGTCATATTGTAAACTGCCAGCCCAACGAGCATCAACAACATTGCCAGAACAACCAGCAACCAGCTGGTTACCTGAAAAGGTGGCTGATAAGGGTTTTTATCTGGTAGGGGGGGGAGTTTTACCCCTTTCTTACTCAATTTTCGGCGCTCCAAAACAGCCTGTTTTTCCAGGCGCTTTTTCCGTCCGCGCAGCATGGCAATACGCAGGTAGAAAATCAACATCGTGACAGCAACCACGATCAAACCGGGGCTGAACCTCATTTTTTCCTCCGAATTGCTTTTTCAACCGCCTGAACAAAATCGCGCTTAGTGGGATTGATGTTTTGCGCCAGCTCACGGAAAAGGGCGCGTGGGGTCAGCTCGCCAAAAATCGTTCTGCATCCTTCACCGAGCTGGTCTGCCCGCCGCAGGGCGAAGAAGCGGGTGTTGGGCAGGCGCACCCAGGCAAATCGCTTTTCCGGTTTTGCAAGCGCTGCAAGGTAGTAGGCTTCGGCATTATTTTGTGGTTTTGGCATTGTAATGATGACCAGCTTTGTGTTTGGGTCTATTTGCTGGATTTCAAAATTCATCCCGCTAGAGGAAGAACGTTTGTCAAGCGCTACCTTATCTCCAGCGTGATCCCACCAGAATTTCAGGAATTTGATCCCATCCCGTTCAAGGTATTTCATAAACTCACTGGTTTGGCTGTGGAACAGGATTGGCAGAGCTTCGAAGGCGAACAGGTAGTGTTGGCTCATATATTTTTCCATAAAAAATTGTGCCTCCCGAAATTCAAAGTGATGAACTCAACTGAATGCAACCTGCCGGTTGAGAAATTGTTCCAGTGTGGCGGGTGGCCTGCCTAACAGCCAGCTCAGGACTCTCGGATTGCCTGTGAAACCAAACGCTTCATAATATTCAAACATTTTGACCAGCGTTTCAATGGCATAGGTGGACATACTGCCTGCTTGCGCTCGCTCTTTCCAGAGTGTACGGTCAAGAGTTCTGGCGGAGACCGACCGTTTTAACACCCGGCTCAGTATTTCTGCCACCTCGTCTTGCGATAGCGGCTGCGGACCTGCCAGCTCATAAATGGCATATTCATGCCCCTCTTCGAGAAGCACTCTGGCAGCAACTTCGGCGACATCCTTCAGGTCAACTATGCTCAAACGTGCCTTGGTATGATAAGGGACGTAATAGATTCCTTCGCTTATAATCGTTTGCCAGCCAGACATGATATTTTGCATATACGCGCAGGGTTGAAGAATTGTCCAATTCAACCCCGACTCAAAAAGCACTTCTTCAACCCGCATTTTGAGCCAGTGGTGGGGCATGGCTTCTACCTGAGGGTGCAATACCGAATGGTACACTACGCGCTGGATACTGCAAGCCCGTGCAATGTCGATCACCGTCTGCCCGATTTCTATCTCATCAGGGTTGACGTTTGGACAGATATGATAAATGCCCTGCGCGCCTTGAGCAGTTTTTAGCAGTGCCTCTTTATCATGCAGGTCAACTGCAAAGGCTTCGTTGGCGCCCACCGCTTTAACGGTCTCAATTTGATGAGGGTGGTGAACGATGGCTCGAATGGTTGCGCCGCGTTTGGCAAGCGCTTGAATGACAGCCTGTCCGGTTTTGCCTGACGCACCTGTGATGAATATCATGGAAACTCCTGACTGGAACAGTAGCATTATACCAGATGATTTTTTCAAGCAACGCTCCCCGATGGGTAAGCATCGGGGAGCTGTGATTGCTTTTTGGCGGTTATCTCTGTTCCCCCAAAGATAACCGCATTGAAAAAATTACTCCAGCACGTCCGCCGGGCGAACCTTGGGCGGCTTGAAGGCGCGCAGGATCAGGTTCATGACAATACCTGCAACTGCGCCGGTAGCGATGGCGGGCCAGCCGTAGGGGAAAGCGCCCTTCAGCAGCGGAATAGGCAGGAAGCCGTCGGGGAAGCCGATGTTACCGCCAATACCGACGATGAGGATGGTTGCGCCAATTGCCAGTTGCGCCGGATCGTACAGGTCAACCTTTTCTGCCATCATTAACGCGATACCCTGCATACCGATGACACCGAACAGGTAAATGGACAGACCACCCGATACTGCGGTTGGAATGCTGTACACGAGGTCGCGCAGCGGTCCGATGAAGCCCAATAGAATGGCGATGGCACCAGCAGTGATCAGCACCGGACCAGAGTAATTGCGGGTGATCACCATCAGTGAGTTGTTCTCGCCATAGTTGGTGCCGGCGGTGGAGCCGAAAAGTCCATTGATCATGTCATCCAGACCATCCAGCATCAGGTTTAAGCCAATGTAGCGGTTCAATCCCAGTTTCGGGCGACCCTGCTCCAAAGCCAGGTGGTCCACATAGAGGCTGATCTGGTAAAGGTGGGCGGTGGACTCCGGGATGGTGGCGATACACATGATGCCGACGCCAACCAATACGGTGGCGGTCAGTGGATCAGCAAAGGTTGGGAAGGTGATTCTCGGCACGGTCAAGAAGCTGGTCTGGAAAATGCCTCCCAGATTAACCAACCCTAGCGGGATAGAGATGATATACCCAAAGATGCCAGCCAGGAGGATTGGGAGCATGCCAATGAAGCCTTTTCCCTGCAAATAGACGGAGAAAACGAACGCTGCCAGCAGGGTGAGCACAGCAGCCAGCCACCATTTCAGGGTGATGTCAGGGGTGGCAGCGGGATCAACACCACAGCAGGTGCCGGAAGCCATTCCCAGAGCAGCAGCGCCCAAGCCGATGCCAATCGTGCAGGCGACGGAGCCGGTCACCACTGGCGGCAGGACTTTATCCAATCCTTCCTTACCGCCTGTGGCTCGGATGATCAAGCCGACGATGATGTTGAGGAACCCGGTGCAGATGAAGCCAGCCTGAACAACCGAGATGGTATAGGCTTTGGCGGGGGCGCCGAAGGCGAGATCGGGCTCCATCACGGCAACAACGGCAGTGACCGCAGCAATGTAGCTGAAGCTTGAGCCGTAGTACAGCGGAATGTAGTTGCCCATGGAGAGCTTGGCGCCAATCAGGGTAACAATCGTACCGAGACCGGTGATGGTCAGAACGGTTGAGACATCAAAGTGCATCAGCAGGGCGCACAGCACGGTGGCGGGGAACATTGTCAGCACATGCTGAAAGCCGAGCAGAATCATTTGACCAAAAGGCGGGGTATCTTGCGGGAGATAGCCCATCACTTTAGGAGCGGTAGTTGCCATAGGTTTCTTCCTTCCATCCTTTTTATATGATATGGTTTTGAAGAATAAAATTGATTTTTGGGTGGTTCCAGCCGCTACCCGCTTGGATAATCATAGATCAATCGCTTAGGGGTTTTGGCTTTTCCCGGTTTAAGAGTTGTGTTATTCTGCTATCCTGATCCGATAAACACCTCCTTTCTTCGTTTTGCCGCCATCACCTTAATACTCTATTAATATACACCATTTTGTCAAGCCTATAACAGGCTGAAAATGGTGTGGGTGGAGGGGATTACCCTCCACCACTGCACTTGCTGAGCGTAAAGGCGATGATGAACAGCACAAAAGCGACCGGGATAATATAGAACAACATGCGAACTTCGGTCATTTGTGTTAAACCCCCAGCCATGTCTTTAGCTACGTTTTTAGCGAATTCCGCTTCAGAGGGAGCTTTGAATTCCACTGCTGCACCGCTTTCTTTTGCCGCCAGCCGGGCTTCCAGGGCTTTATCCAGGGTATCGAAAGCGGTTTTGATCATGGATTTGCTGACGCTATCAATCATGCGTTGACCGACACTGGCAAGCGTTCCGCCAATGTTGACTTCCCCGGAATAAGTCATCTTGGTCGTTCCGTCACCCAGATCGGTAAAATGGACTTTACCGACGCCTTTAGCAAAGCCCGGCGCGCCGCGCCCATCTACAGTCAGGGTGCAGCTCTCTGGCGGATTCTCGTCGGAAACCGCCAGAGTACCAGCAAACGTCCCCGACACCGGTCCGATGCGGATATTCATGGTGCCTTCGTAGTGTTGATCATCAATTTTGTTCAGTGCCTGAGTGCCGGGCATGGCACTTGCCAGGACTTCGGGATCGCGGAACATTTCCCATACTGCTTCACGCGGCCCTTTGAAAACGTGCTCACCTTCAATTTTCATTGCAAAAACATGCCTCCTTAATTATATTGTACACATAAAATTAATCCGGATGTGTTTTCCAGGATCATTCCTTCTTGGATGCTTTCTGAACGTACTCAAAGATTTTGCTTGGGCTGAGGTTGGATTCGGGAATTTCAAGTTTATACTCATACAGGGCGTCTTCTACAGCCTGCACAAAGGCAGATGGCGTGGGGATGGCACCCGCTTCACCAACGCCTTTGATCCCCAATGGATTCAGCGGTGAGGTGGTGGTTAGATGTCCAATTTCGAATTTGGGCGGCATATCAGTTGCCTGTGGCATCAGATAGTCCATGAACGACGCAGTAAGCAATTGTCCATTTTCATCATAGACCATCTTTTCGTAAAAGGCATTACCGATGCCCATGGAAGCACCACCTTCCACCTGTCCCTCCAGTATCAGCGGATTGACGACTGTGCCGCAGTCGTGCACGATGACGAAACGCTTGATCTTAACCTCCATTGTTTCGGGGTCAATTTCAACCATCATGGCGACTGCACCTGCGCCGGTGGCACCGTAAGGAGGCCCATAATAGCCAGTGGCTTCCAGCCCCGGCTCAACGCCAGGTTCAATCACCCCGCGTGTGGGGTTGGCTCTAAACGCCAGATCACCCAGTGTGATGAATTGTTCCGGTTTTCCCTTTACCCAGACTTTTCCATCACCCAATTCGATTTGTTCCGGTGGCACTTCCAGCCATTTACTGGCGGTAGCAAAGATTTTTTCCCGTACTTTCACCGCCGCGTTGTAAATTGCTGTGCCCGCTACAGTAGCGCCGCGGCTGGCAAATGTACCGGCGCCCCAGTGGAAATGAGCAGTATCACCTGTGACAACGTTGACATCCTCGACTCTGACGCCTAATTGCTCAGCAACAATTTGCGCAAAAGCTGTGAAATGCCCCTGTCCTTGGGTACTAATGCCAGTTGCAACACTGACTTTACCATTAGCTCCAACTGTAACCCGGGCACCTTCATATGGCCCAACGGCAGTACCTTCGGTGAAACAGACGATACCCATGCCAACGTGTTTGCCTTCTGCGCGCAGTTTGGGCTGAACCTCTTTACGGAATTTTTCGTATTCCACCATTTCCATGAGTTTCTGGAGGTTAGCTTTGTAGTTACCGCTGTCCAGAACGCCTTCAACAAAGTCTTGTCCAATAATGCCCGTGCGCAACGGCAACTCTCCCGGCTCGAGCAAGTTTTTCATCCGGATTTCAGCCGGATCCATGTTTAGCTCTCGGGCGGCAGCGTCCATCAGGCGTTCCATCACAAAAACCCCCTCCGGGCGACCGGCGCCGCGAACCGGCGTGACGACCATCTGGTTGGTGAAAACCATACGAATTTCAGTATAGAAGTTCGGCACGCGGTAATTGCTAATCGTATGAGTCTGTGTGTTCAATGGTACAGTCATCCCATAGGGATCGTACGCGCCAGTATTATGATAGAAGACATCCTTTACACCCAGAATTACACCGTCTTTGGTTAAGGCGATTTCTGCATAATGTACCTGATCGCGCTCAGAAGTGGTGGCGAGGAAATTCTCGCGCCGGTCTTCAATCCATTTGATTGGACGCTTCAATTTCATAGCGATCCAGGGCAGCAGGACATCATCCGCTTGCGAGGTCATAATCTTTGGACCAAATCCGCCGCCAATGAACGGGGTGATGACGCGCACCTGATTTTCAAACAATCCAAGTCGCGCTGCGATGGTATTGCGCAATGGGATCGGCGCCTGAGTGGTAGCCCAGACGGTCATCTCCTGCTCACGCTCGTCCCAGTTGACCACAAAGCCGCGGTTTTCCATTGCTGCGCCGGCATTGCGGTTGACCAAAATTTTACGTGAGATGATCACATCCGCTTTGGCGCGGGCTTCCTCGTAGTTGCCGCGTTCCTGCTTGACTAGCGCAGCCATATTTGTGCCCAAATCATCATGCACCAGAGTCGGTCTGTTCTCCCAAGCTTCTTCCAGGTCCACCACAGCCGGCAATGGCTCCAGATCAACGATGATATCATCAAAGGCATCTTCTGCAATGTAGCGGCTCTCCGCAATGACAACCGCCAGCGGTTCGCCAGAGAAACGCACTTTGTCTTTGGCGATAGGTACTAGAGGACGGGCATTGAACTGTGAACCCTTTATTGCGGTTGGCGGTGGCACCTGAAGCGGTCCAGGACGCCAGTAATCCCCAAAGTCTTCGGCGGTATATACGGCAATCACCCCTGGTCGCTTGAGTGCTGCAGAGTAATCAATTTTCTTAATACGGGCATGAGCATAATCGCTGCGCAAAAATGCCGCGTGCACCATGCCGGGAATTTCAATGTCGTCAATGAACTTGGCAGTGCCGGTCAATAAAAACCGATCTTCTAGACGTGGAATGGGTTGACCGAAAACTTTACCTGTCATAGCATCACCTCGCATTTCTATTGGTCGCGAGCGGACATCCGTTCGGATGCCAGTTTAGCGGCTTCAATAATACTCTCATACCCTGTGCAGCGGCAGATGTTTCCATCAATCGCTTCGCGGATTTCTTCCTCAGTTGGGCTGGGATGTTTCTCTAAGAATGGCACCAGCGTCATCAAAAAGCCGGGTGTGCAAAAGCCGCACTGCAGGGCATGTTTTTCATGGAAAGCCTCCTGAAGGGGATGCATCTTTTCAGCAGTACCCAGCGCCTCAACAGTTCGGATGTCATGACCATTGGCTTGAACAGCAAACATCAAACAGGAACGCACAGGTTCGCCATCAAAGTTGATCGTGCAGGCACCGCAAATGCCATGCTCGCAGCCAACATGAGTGCCCATCAAGCCAAGCTCGTGACGCAAAAAGTCACTCAGTAACATACGCGCTTCAACATCGCGTTCGTAGCGTGTTCCATTGACGGTCACAGTAACATGATGTAGTTTACCCATCTTAACCTCCTCGTTTTGCCCGCTCGAAAGCTTCTGTCAACGAGCGCACCACCAAGACCCGTACCAGGCTGCGCCGATAGTCGGCTGTGGCGTGCAAGTCCGTTGCCGGATCTGCCTCTTGTGTCGCGGCTGCTTCAGCCACTGTGCGGAAGGCTTCCTCACTTGCTTCCTGATTAATGAGGATTTCACGTGCTTTGCGGGATAAAATAGGCGTTTCGCCCACGCTCATCAGAACCATACGCACATCTTTACAGCGGTTTTGCCCGTCCAGGGTCACAACAGAGATAACGGCAGCCTGTGCATAACCGCCCTTTTGCCTGGACACCTGCTTGTAGCTGCTGCCGGTGCGGGATGAATTGGGTGGCAGTATCACTTCAACCAGCATCTCATCCGGTTCGAGAACGGTCATGAACGGACCGATGATAAATTCCTCTGCGCTAACTGTGCGTTCTTGTCCCTTGCGGCGGAGACGCATCGTTGCATTCATCGCAATTGAGACAGCCGGCAGTTGACCGGCAGGATCAGCATGAGCGATTGCTCCACCAAAAGTGCCGCGGTTGCGAATTTGTGGATGGGCAATAAATTTCATTACTTCTGGCAAGAGGGGGAAGCGCTTTGCAACTTCCGGGTCGTGTTCAACTTTGCTGTCACGCGTCATTGTGCCAATTGCCAAACCGCCATCGCTGGTGGGTTTGATATACGCCAGCTCCGGGATATTGTTCAAATCCACCAAAGCTGCCGGTCGAGCCATGCGGAAATTCAGGGTTGGGATCAGGCTCTGCCCGCCTGCCAACACCTTGCCATTGTAGCCAAGCTCCGCCAGATTATCCAGTGCTTCTTCAATACTAGCCGGAGCATAGTAATCAAAATTTACTGGCTTCATGAAAATCTTACCTCCTAAGCGCTGTCATTATCTTGATCACCGGAAAAAGTTTGCATCGGCAATAAAAGCTTGGAAAAGTTTTCTGTTACATCCAGCTTCTTTTCCGGTATTACAGACCTCCAGGATTGGTAATTTGCCATGTCTTGGAGGTCTGTGCACAATTTATTTCTCCTTGAATGCTACAAAGCGGCCCCACATGGATTCAGCTTCCATAGCTTTCTGGAGGTAACAACCAATGTAGTAGCGACCGCTCTTGGCTGTTGCAATCTCACCGCCCAAGTTTTCGGCGTGGACGATCTGCTTGGAGAACAGGTTAAGATGCATATCCTGATAGTATTTATCCAGGGGATACATCTCATCCCAATCTTTGCCAAAGTCGCGGATCAGTTTTGCATTGGCTTCGGCGAAGGTCTTGGGATGCCAGATGCGCATGATAGTGTTCATGGGGTGATCTGCACTCACGCAGTCCACACCGATCCACTTCAGATCCATATCCGCAGCCCATTTGGAAAAATCGGGGGATGGACCAGGATGTTTGACCATATAACGGAATTCGTCCGAATCTTCGGTGTACCAGCCAAACCTGTTCCAGCCGGTCTTGATGACCAGAATATCGCCCTTTCGGATATCCACCACGTCGTGAATCATCTTTGGTGTATAGACACTCGAGTCGCTGACGAGATGGGATATGTCGGCAATGACGCCGGGTCCAACCCACTCAGAGAGCGGCACCTGTCCAATGGTGCGACCATTGGGATAGAAATGTTTTTCGCCGTCCATGTGTGTAGCAAGGTGGATGCTGGCGTTGCAGATTGATCCGTTGCGCCCCATGCCGAAGAACTGCCCGCCGACGCGTTTGGTATAGGTGATGCTGAGCGGCACGTAGTTCAACCATTGCGGCGTCTGACAACTGAAGGGGACGGTCATGTCGATCATCTCGGATTCGGACATCGCCTTGAAGAATTCGTCATCGCTCATCCAATCTGGCGCAGTGTAAGCGCAAACGCGCGCCCACGCGGTCTCAACTTCCATGAAGGGAATGGGCATAATAGCGATCCAGGCACGCTTGTTTTTGAGCTTGTCAATCTCTCCGACGATGGACTCGGCAAGCACCAGATGCGCTTTGGACATGGCAATGTGGGTGAGCTGATAGTATTCATCCGGCGGGAACATCTCATCCCAGCTCTTACCATATTCTTGTTTGAGCTTTTCTTCGGCGAGCTTGAAGTGATTCTCGTGCATGCGGCGGATGGGAGTGTTCATCGGATGCTCAGCACAACCGCAATCTACACCGATCACTTTCAGTTTCATGTCCATTGCCCATTTGTAGAAGTCCATCGAGGGTCCAGGATGGCGTACCAGAAAGCCAAATTCTTTGGATTCAACGCCGCCCTGAGCTGCTTCGTTGTAGACATCTGGCTGATCCCAGGAATATTTGTGATAACCGGTGTTGATGATCAGAATGTCACCCGGACGGACATCCGCCTTCTTCATAACCATTTCCGGCGTATACACACTGTAGTCAGAGACCATGTCAGAAATGTCTACAACAACACCGGGACCGCAAAGATCAGTTAGGGGAATATCGGCAATAGCGCGGCCGCCAGAGTGGAAGGCGCGCTCGCCCACCAGATGAGTACCAACGGTATTGCTCCAGTTAAGAATCTGACCGTTAGCGCCCTGCCCGCCGCCGTAGGCGCCGGTAACGCGCTTGAAAAAGTGGACTTCCAGAGCTTTTTCGCCTGGCCAGGGCGGGGTGAAAATGCTGCAATCCTGTGTCAGGTCGTACAGCTTTGCTTCAGACATCATCTTGATAAATTGTTCTCTATCCATGATTTTCCTCCAATCTGGTTAGATAAATTAGAAACCGTACTTTTCGGCAAAAGCAACCAGAGCATCTTCAAAGACTTTCATTGGGGCGCTTACAACACCAGCGCCAACCTGACCAACGCCGGGGTCTTTGTGCGCGACGCCGGTGTTGACGCGCGGCGGCAGTTGCTTTTCGATCACTTTGCGAATGTCAATGCCAGTCGGTGTGCCTCGGAAATCAAGGAATGGAATAGTGAAGTATTTGTGTTCTGCATAGGTAATCTCGTACATGTCCAGCGTGGTCTTGATGGCGTCTTGAGGTGTGCCGCTGATGAAGGTGACAATCGCTGGAGCGGTTGCCATGGCAAAACCGCCAATGCCGGCTGTCTCTGTGATTGTACTATCGCCAATGTCAGGGTTGGCATCCTTTTCGGTGAAGCCTGGGAAGTACAAAGCCTTGACGTGTGGAGCTGGGGCAGTGAACCAGCGGTTGCCAAGCCCGCTGACGCGAATGCCGAAATCGGTTCCGTTGCGCGCCATGATCGTTACAATGGTGCTGCCCTCCACGTTTTCGCCAGCGGCAGTCATTGTCTTGCACGCAGCCATGACCGGATTGAGGATGCTGAGGGCGTTTTCACCAAGGAATTTGATCACATCAAAGGCGGTTTGCGTATCTTTGGCAACTTTTGCAATATATGGTGCCAACTGCGTTGTATATAAGACAGACGCAGCATCCAGGCGGTTGTGACCATCATCCCCCATGTGCAAGGCTTTGGAAAGGATGGCGCGAATGTCAATACCGCCGCTGGCTTCCAGGGCAGCTTTGACCGTTGGGCCCAGTACACTTTCCATCCAGTACAATTTGTCTAGCACATCCTGACTGTAAGCACCCATGCGCAGCACCTTACCGCGCCCCTCATTCAGGTTAGAGAAGCATTTGATGTTATGGGTCTTATTTTCAACAATATAGCAAAGCATGGAAGGGGAGATCACACCTGCCATTGGTCCAGTGCACATATGTTCATGACATGGGGCAAATTCAATCTTACCCGATTTCAGCATGGCTTCGGCTTCTTCGGCTGTTTTGGCTTTGCGCTCGAAGAGCAGCGCGCCGATCATTGCGCCACGCATCGGGCCTGCCATGCGTTCCCAAGTGACTGGGGGACCAGCATGGAGCAACATGTTTTCGTGCATACCCGGAACAACCTCAATTGCTTTGCCCATACCAACCACTACTGGACGAGCTTCCATAAATTGCTCACAAACATACTGGTTTGCTTTTTCTATATCAACCATTTTTTCCTCCAGTTCAGTTTATTTACCTGGCATTTGTGTCAGGATTGCTTTTTCATTCTTTCCAGAATGGAAGCGAGTTTTTCGTTGCCTCCTGCCACAGGCTTCCAATCCACATGGATGGTGGGAATGCCCTGTGCCTTGAGGTTTTCGGCGAAAGATTCCAGCCCAACGTTGATGGCTTCCAGCGGTTTTTTCAGGGTGTCCAGGTCAACCGATGTGCCTATAACGCTGGTTGCACCATTTCCTTCTGCCAGCGCCCGCAGGATGCGACCTGCCCGACGGACAACCACTTCGTTACTGGCATCCACGAAGGCACCTGCCTGTTTGAGCTGTCGGACCTGTGAGTCGAAGTTCTGCGGATCCTCATCTGTGCCTGTGACGACACAGACAATTTCCAGATGGCGGCCGGCTTTCTTGGCATTGGCAATTGCTTCAGCGATTGCTGGAGCTAACTCGCTGGCTGGGTCGGGGTGTGAACCATAACCGATCACCACATCGAGCATGATGACCGCCACTGAAGGATCATTGGCTTCTTCCATCAGACGGCGGATGCGCAGTTCATTGTCCATCATTGGATGCAGGCGTCCAACCGTGAATTCATCTTCGCCCAAGTCAACGATGCAGTGTTCCTGACTGACCATTGAATTCGGGAGTTTATTTTCCTTATTGATGGGTGCGTTTGCCCATACTTTGGGAACATAATCGGCAAGAATGTGCTGCGCTTCGTAAGCCAGCGTGCCGCCAGAGAATAGACCGCGGAAGTACTTTTGTCCCGATGCGAACTGATTCAAGTTGAGGTCGCTATCGGTTTCTAGTTTGGGCGGATGTTTCACCAGTTCCACCGCCAGACTGGCAGCATCGTCCATTCCTGTGGCAAAATAGAGGTTGCCATCCTGCCGAGTAGTTACTGCACGACCCACAAAGCTAATCACTACTGGTTTGCCAGCTTTGCGGGCGACCTTGATCACTTCTTCAGCTACTTTAGGAGCAGGGGGTTTGGAAACCAGGACAATCACTTTGGTATCTGGGTCTCTTACAAATACATCCAGACCCATCAGGAAAGTGATTGCACCGACTTTTTCGGAGAGATCGCGTCCGCCGGTGCCAATGCCATGCGTGATACCGCTGCCCAGTTGATGGATGCGGCTGGTCACCTGTTGCAGCCCGGTGCCGGCTGCGGCAACCACACCAATCGGACCGCGGCGTATCTTATTTGCGAAACCAAGGCCCGCTCCGCCGATCATGGCAGTGCCGCAATCGGGGCCCATGACCAGTAAACCCAGATCGCGCGCTTTCTGTTTTAGATCGATCTCATCTTCAACAGAGACGTTGTCACTGAAGAGAAACACGTGCTTTCCCAAGCGCAGTGCGTCGCGCGCAACACCAGCGGCGTAGCGTCCAGCGACGGAGACCAGCACCCAGCTTGCGCCAGGTAGCATCTGAGCTGCTGCTTCAACGCTGCGCGGTAGGTATTCTTGATCAAGGGTAGATTTGCGTGCTGCCAGCAATTCATCCACTCTACTGAGTGCTGTTTCAGCGGCTTTTTCATTATCCGCTTTAACAATAATGACCAGGTCATCTGGTTTTGCACTTTGCATTTCGGGCGATACAAGCCCAATGTGTGAAAGCAACTCCTTGTTCGACTCGGTCCCCATGACCACACCAGCATCCTGAATGCCAGGCAGGTCAGATAACTGGCGTTGTAGCTGCATCAGCTTGGCTGAGTCATAGTAGACGCCGCTTCGAATTTGTGTTTGGATAACTGCCATTGGTTTTACTCCTGAATGTAAAATAGAAAGGGCACATCCCAGAAAATCATCCCTCAAGAGGCGCAGGATGTGAATAAGGATTTCATGAAATTGCGAGTTGTTGTGTTCAACTTCATGGGTATTTTGATTAGCATCACAGGTACAGGGGCACTTTTCAGTATAGCATTATCAAAACAGTGAGTCAACTTATCTTTGGCAGTGACTTGTATGACAAATTACACATGACTAATCATCCAAGTCCACAGTTTTTTAATAACTCACCTTACGCAGCCAATTGAACGGGATTGAGTTCCCGAAGAGCAGCGTAAGCCGATTGGATAGCGCGTACGTACAATTTTGATTTGAGAGCAAAGTGATTGAGTTTGGTGTTGCCTTTGAGCAGTTC
>DAOTYY010000041.1:0-44811 GCA_034434695.1 Anaerolineaceae bacterium | reverse complement strand
GAACTGCTCAAAGGCAACACCAAACTCAATCACTTTGCTCTCAAATCAAAATTGTACGTACGCGCTATCCAATCGGCTTACGCTGCTCTTCGGGAACTCAATCCCGTTCAATTGGCTGCGTAAGGTGAGTTATTAATTTCCACTTGCCTGCGCCACAGAAAATGAAGAGCAATATCTGAAATGACTGCCGAAACACAATCTGGTTCAACCTCCACTCCAATGACCCGCCCAGCATCCGGATTAACGATAAGATTGATGGACGGATGTCCCACTTCTCGAACACCACCTTTGACACCCGTTTCAATTACAATTCCACGGTTAATCAGTTCTCGAACCGTTGTAGAAATTGAAGCCTTATTTATGCCGGTCTGGAGCGAGAGATCAGTACGCGAAATTGGGCCGTTCTGGTGCAGGTAATTAAGAATAAGCGCCAGATTTCGGTTTCGCATGTCATTGTAATTAATATGACGATGTTGAACCATTAGTAAAAACTTTTAAGTCGGGGAAATTAAGAAAATATTTAATTAGTTATTATAACTAATTAATTTTACTATAATGAAATCAGTAACAAATGTCGACTATCTGAATCTTAAAAAATCTCCCATCATAAATTCATAAATGCATTACAATAATGCAAATGCATTACAATCTGGGTGACTATCTTTCCGCCAGACGGCGTACGTCCCCCTCTCGGACTGTTATTCCCTGCGCGTCCAGATGCTCCAAAAACGCCAGAGCATAGCGTCGGCTGGTATTGAAACGGTCTCGAAACTGCGCTACGGTGAGCGTTTCTGCAGTAACAAAATGTTTCTTTGTTTCGCTTACTAGCAGGTCATATTCCATCTTGCGAAAAACCACCTCAGCAGAAACCGGAACCAATTCCCCCATTTCGACCAACGCATTGTAGAGCTCGTCCCCTAAAGCCTCGCGGCATTCTTTCACCGTTGGCGGTGAAAACGGCGCAGCAGAAAAGCGGCGCAACAAAGCATCCACCGCGCTCTGCTGCTGGACATTTAGGTGAACAATATGTCCGCACAAAGCAACCTGTGCGCCATTATCTCTAATGCTTTCTTCAGCTACCCAGCGCCTTAACGCCGCATTGAACCAGCGTTGCGAGGCTTTGAGACGGCTTTTCAATTCCTCGCGCGGCATCCCGGAGCGCAAAGGGAACGCTTTGTGATACTGTGCCAGCTCATCAATAGCTTGCTGTTGTTTCCGTTCCCATTCAGATCGCGCCATCACAAGTATATCCGCTTCCGCTGTTATCTCACCCTCTTCTAGCTGAAGCACCTGTCCCTCAGCGATAAGATGCTGAATAGCCTTCAGAGCATCTCCTTCAGAGAGGTGAACATGCTGGAACAATTCGCGCAACGGCACAGCCCCCAATACCTGCAAAGTCTGCAAAAGCACTTCATCCGGCGATCCTCTGTGCATTGCCTCTAACGCACGGAGAACCGCTCCATCGAAGCGTTTGTGTCTCTTTTGTGGATGAGGGTCAAGGACTACCCCGCCGCCTAAAGTTTCTCCAGGTGAAGGTCGGCGCAAAATATAACGATCGCCTCGCACAGCTACAACCGGGGATTTCAACTCCAGTTGCAGCCAGCCCTCTTTTCCCGGTTGAATTTCTTCTTCACCCAGCAGACGCACCCGTGCCACCACCTCAGCAGCGCCAAGAAACAGTTTCACCTCTGCATTATGACGTAATGGCAGTGAAATATCCGACAACAGCCGAAAATGCACATCCAACAGCGTGGTAGGACGATAGTCGCCTGGATGAACCAGCACATCGCCACGCCGTACTTCGCCCACATCCACCCCGCTGATATTTACCGCCGTACGGCTTCCCGGAATAGCTTTGATTTCTTTGCGTTTATGGCTTTGCAAACCACGAATCCGTCCGCGCAAACCGCTGGGCAAAATCTCGACCTCTTCTCCAACCTTCAGGCAACCATCACTTAATGTACCCGTCACAACCGTGCCAAAACCGGCAATAGTAAACACCCGGTCAATCGGCAGGCGCGGACGTCCTAAATCGGGGCGCGGCGGTCGCTCAGCTAAAACCTCCTTCAGAATGCTTCTCAATTTATCCAATCCGCTACCACTTTTCGATGAGACATGTACGAGCGGCGCTCTTTCCAGAACTGTGCCGCACACCGCCTCACGAATATCCATTTCAACCAGTTCCAACCACTCGGGGTCGTTAACTAGGTCAATCTTGGTCAAAACAATAACACCCGACTGCACCTGCAAAATATCCAAGATCGCCAGATGTTCACGGGTCTGCGGCATCACTCCCTCATCCGCCGCCACAACGAACAAAACCGCATCAATTCCCCCCACACCTGCCAGCATATTCTCAATAAAGTCTCGATGTCCTGGTACATCCACAATCCCGACTTCCTCGCCATCAGGTAACGACAACCAGGCAAAACCGAGATCAATGGTCATCTCGCGTTGTTGCTCTTCCTTCAAACGATCCGGGTTGATCCCCGTCAGTGCCATTACCAGACTGGATTTGCCATGATCTACATGTCCAGCAGTTCCCACCACCCGCATAATTTAGGATCCTGGTTTAGTGTTGAGAGCGCCCAAAGTTACGTTCATAATCCTCCAGCCACTGTTGAGCAGTGGCTGCCAGATCCTGCAAACGTTTTTGGGTTTCTTCTGTAACCTGATGAAGCGTATCCTGCAGATCGTGCGACAGGTCTTCAAGGACAGTCAGCCGCTCACTTAATTTTTCATATCGCTGCCCTAGTTCACGCTGATTTTCTTCCTGAATCAGAGCGTAGTTTGTCCAGCGTTTCTGATCGTCTGCCTTAAACGATACCCACTCCTGACGAAAACGGTCTTCAACCAGACGCTGCATTTCTGTTATTTCGTTAATGCGTCGTTCAAAACGTTGCGTCACCTCATCCAATCCCTCTTGCGAGCGGCGAATAGAACGCTGAAGCGTTTCCATTGTCTGCACATGCGCTTGCAAATCTCCTGAAAGTTTTTCCACCTCGCCGAACTTGGTTTCCCATTCTTTCCAAATCCGATCCCGTTCCACCGACTGAAGATTCAACCGTTCGATAAATGCCATCTGGGTTTGCCTGCGCTCACTTTCAGCCGCCTGCAACTCTCCGAGGCGTAATTCCTGTTTCCGTAAACTATCTTCTATCAAATCCAGTTTGCCGCGCTGTTCATCCTGACGTCTACGCAAAGCGGTGGTCTCACCCTGAAGATCAGTCAAACGTTTGGCATCCTGTCGTCTGCCTTCGTCTAACAGACGGAGAGCGCGGCGGCTTTCCTCATCTGCCCGGCTGTTTTCCTCAAACTTCTTGCTAACCTCATCTATCAAGCGCGAGAGACGCAATTCCTCTTCCACGCGTGCCTGAAGACCTTTTTTTAATTCGGTAACCGCATCTTGCAACTTACGAAGCTCACCTATATTTTTGTTAATTGTCTCCAATTCCCCCCGCCAAACTTTCTCCATCTCGCGCTCGTGATCGCTGCGCTGTTTTTCGATTGTTTCAATCGAACGCGAGATTTCAACCCGCAATGCTGCAATTGCTGAATCTAGTTGATCAAAGCGAGCAATCAATGCTGAAAGGCGCGCTGTTTCACCACTCAACTCCTTGATGTGTTGCAATTGAGTCGAAGTTATATTTTCTAATGCCGCAACTCGTTCCTCTAACGTTGCAATGACCGTTTTATCCTTGCGGCGCTCATCATCCAGCCATTCTAGTTTCTTAACGATCTGCTCCAAGTCCATCTTTTGCCTCTTTATGTCAGTTTGCCTAAAACTCTCAGATGGGAGTGACCTAGAAGTAGTTTACCTTCTTTGGGCTTCTATTGCAAACGCTCAAAGGCATCTAATAAACCAACTAGATTTCTCGTCAGCCACCCTGGGAAAACTCCCACAACAATGATAGCAAGCGTCCCCAAAGCCATAAACACTGCGGGAATTACTTTTTCATCAAATTGAGCCCCCTGATCTGATCGTGCCATACTGCTTACCAATCGCAAGCCAGCCACAAACAAACCGATGTTTCCAATAAAGACCCAAAGTACAGTTACAGGAGCCACTTTAACAAGTTGCTCCAACAAAAACAAACGCATTGGAAAGACAGCCAGCAAAGGCAACCCTGCAATTGAAAGACAACCAGCCAAAATTGCCCCTGCAGTTACCGGTTTACTGTACAACAAACCCTCAACATCATCCAGCGTTACCCTCCTTTGCCCGGAAAGAATTGCAAGCGCTAATCCCCACACCACTAACGATAACAGGCGACCCAAAAACAGGGTGGTGAAAATTTCCAGCCCCACGCGACTGTGCAGGCTCAGCGCTAGCAATGAAAAACCATTTTCCATAATCACTGCATAGCCATACATTCGGGCAAGCTCACGCTCAAAAGCCACCCAAATTCCCCCAAGCACAACCATAACCGCCCCAATCAGGCGCAGAGCGACATACAACAAACTGAATTCTCTCAACCAGGCAAACGTGTTGAGAAAATCCAGACTCAACAGGAAGACAATGGTTGGGAAGAAATTCAAAACGAAACCCGCCACGTACGGGTTCACTTCGCCAGTCAATAACGGTACCCAAGAGTAAAATGGGAACACAGCTAACCAAAACGCAAACCCCAATGCCATAAAGAGAACAGCCTGCAAGAGCAACCGTTGATCGGTGGGATTCGCTTCAACAATGGTAGCAATCCAACCAGCAAACATAATAAATGGCATTGCCATCGTTTGAAAAATGACAAAACGCAATATACCCTTACCGGGCTGCTGACCGGGAGGGACGAGCATTGGAACAGTGAATAACACCGCTGCCTCAATGAACAGCGCCGCATACAAAAAAGGCTGAACAGCCAGCGCTGCCACCAGAAACGCGAGCACTGCCAGTCCCAAGGGTGCAAATGTGCGCTCAACTTTTGCAACACCGGCGCCAATGTACCAGAAAGCACCCATGCCAAAGATTAACATTAAGAAAGAATGGTCTCCCGACCCAAACACAAAACTTCGTCCCAGGATTGTCCATACTGCTTTCAATTCTATGGACAAACCCAGAAAGTTTATCACGCCTCCAATGGGTAACTTCCAGGCAAGCAAAGCCAGCAAGAGATTAAGCGCGCCAATTGCCAGAATACACAATAATTTCTGCCTTCTTAGAAACCAGAAGACCATTGCAGCCATCAGGGGAACGCCAATCCACAATAATGCCGCACTCATATCTAGAGTTCCTCCAACGTATTCACAACCATCAAATAAGAACCAGCCAACGCCAGTCCCAGGTTGACAATTGCTAAAAGCCCTGCCACCAGAACGGAACTCTCGACCGAAGCATACAAAATCTCAAACCCCACCAGAGCAGTTAACAATCCGACGAAAATGCGAAATGGCTCGCCACTTACTCCCATCTGCAACAATCCAACACCAATCAACAACAAGCTACCCCACAAAAGATGCACGGGGGCGCTAAACCAATTATCAACAAACGGTGTAACCGAAAAAACCACCAGCCAGACCACGCCAATCGCAAAAAGACGGAATAAAAACCCCTGCACAACAAACCCGCCTTTTTCTCCATCTTCTTTATCCGTCTGGGTTGCACCTAGAATGGCAGAAGACATCCAGCCTACCACCAGTTTGACCGCCGCCAATCCGATAGGCCAGACCATTGCAACCAACCAGGCAACTGAGAGATACTGAGCTGCCAGTGCCAGAATCGTATACCGCCAAGGACGGCTGACGGATACCAATATGGTCGTCACCATCAAGATGAGAATCGGGATCATGTCAAACTGTTGCTGCAGGATCACGGCAGGCTTCCGGAATAGAAAATCGAAATCAGCAGTGTCAAAAGCAACAATGTCCACAAAACTCCGCCCTCTCCCTCTAAGAGAACCGTCAAAAAATGTACAACACCCTGAACCAGACGAAACACAAATGCGATCAACATATACAGCCAATCTAGGCGAAAGACAGATGCTAACACTCTGCCAACCGGTCTAAGGAGCAGCAAAAACCATCCTGTTTTCTCTTGATCTGCGAATACCAGCTTCCCATGACGTATCAGAACAACCAGCCCAAACGACAACAGGACGCAGATCAAACTCACCCACCAGTTTTCAATCGTCAACGAACCCTGCCAGCCAAATAAACCAATCAACCAGAACGAAAGTGCCAGCCAGAATAATCCCAACGGATAAACCACCTGAACCCAACGGTCAAGTTCTTCCATGGACGCTCTTACGGAAATGGCGTGTCGAGCAAAACCGGTGAGCAAAAGGCTGAATGCCATCATCAAAACCACGTCAAGCGCATTGAATGGCAAGACAACCAATCCCCTCATCCCACTGGCAAGCGGCGTGAAAGGCAACCCGCTCAACCCTAGAAACGCCAGAGCCGGAATAAGAAACAACCGTGGCTGACGAAAAGAGTAAAGAAACAGTAAACCGCCTGTCAGGATCATCGCTATTCCCCAGATTGGCGCTGCTGACGGTCTGCCGCGTACAGCACAGGCAACTGCAATCCCTGCAAGCGAAATCAACCAGTAAGGTCTGCCAGCCAGTTCGTCCTTCGCTGTCAGCCACATGATTGCGCCATAGAGTGCCGCCAGCGAGGTGAACAGCAGGAAATAAGGCGCCAGTTGTGGAGAAACCACGGCTGGTGGGAGACGTCCTAAAACGACCAGTCCAGAGGCTGGAACAACCAGCCGAAGCACAGTTCCCAATCCACGCCGAAGAGGCGGCTCGTTCGCAAACGGCAAATGTAGCGGTAATACCCCCACACGTAAACCCGCTGCCAGCAACAGGAAGATACCCGCTCGCTCGTCAAATTCTGACAATGTCATTGGCTTTCCCAGATAATCACTGTACAACACAGCCCCCATCATAGCCAGAGTCCCTGCCAATCTGGCAGAAAAGGATAAAACAACGCGCTGTGTTAACGCGCGCTGTAGCCGTGAACCGAGCAAGACACCCAGCTCAATGAGGTCCACCAACGTCCATGACAGGATAACCGCCAGCGGGGTCACTGCCAGAACAGTAGAAATGCCAGCGGCGGTTACCCCCATACTGCCCGCCCAGACCCATGGACTGGAAAGTTGCTGCATACGGGCAGAGGCGGTTAATAACACGCCTAACAACAGGCTCGCCAGTGCAAAAGCATAAGGCCAGGAAATACTATCAAATTGAAAGACCAGTGTAGAAAGCCGCTCCTCTCCCGGTCGCCAATCCTGCAAATGGAGAGAAATTCCAGGTTGCCAGCGCAAAACGAATACCGCTACCCAGACAATCAGCGTAGCAACCACTGCAACCAGCCAAGCCACACCCATACCGCCGCGCGTGCGAAAAGTGATGAGAACAGCCACACCCGCAAGCAGTAAAAATCCAATTAATCCAATAATCAGCATGAATGGTCTAAACCCTATAGGTCAAACCAGCTCATTAAAAGGCTGACGATGCAGGAAGCGCCCCATGCCGGCTCTACCCAGCCACTTTCCGCGATCCACAATCAGATGTCCTCGCAGGAACACCTTTTCAGGAAAACCAACCAGTTCCCAACCTTCGAATAAATTGTAATCAGTGCGATGCTGTGCTACCGCCGCGCCGTAAGTTAGACGGCGCTCTGGATCCCAAATGACAATATCCGCATCCGCTCCAGGCACTAAAGAACCCTTTTGTGGATACAAACCAAAAATTTTTGCTGGGTTCGTACTGGTCAAAGCTACAAACTGATTGGCTGTAATCCTTCCCTTGCCTACTCCGTATGTCCATAAAATCGGCAGACGGTCACCAACCGCTGGTAAACCGTTGGGTATTTTCGTAAAATCACCCTTACCCAATTCCTTTCCAGGAATAGCGATTTCTTTTCCTTCATACAGAACAGGCTTCGTCCCATCATAAAAGAACGGGCAATGGTCCGTACCCACTGTTTGCAGCGTGCCATCGCTCAACCCCTCCCACAGCCGCCGATTATCTTCAGCGGTGCGCATGGGCGGTGAACACACCCACTTTGCGCCGTCCGGACGCCGTAAATCCTCAATCGTAAAGAATAAGTATTGAGGGCAGGTTTCACCCATCACAGGCAATTTTTTCTGCCGCGCATATGCCAGCATATCTACCTCACCGCCGGCGTTCATATGCACTACATAGAGCGGCGCCTCAGCCTGCGCCGCAATAGCAATGCCGCGCAATGTTGCCTCAACTGCACCCCATGCCGGACGGGTGAGCGCATGCCATTCAGGACTGGTATTGCCCGCAGCCAGCGCCTCGAGAATAAGAAAATCTATTACATCACCCATTTCTGCATGAAGCATGGTCAGCATCTGATGCTCTCGAGCCAGCCGCATGATCTCAAAAATTTGTCCGTCGGATAGTTTCATGTGTTCATAAGCCATAAACACTTTCAAACTGGTAATACCCTCTTTCAAGAGAGATGGAATCTCTGCCAGCACCTGATCACTGTAACGGGTGATATTCATGTGGAAGCTGAAATCAATCGCCGCCTTCTCATCCGCTTTGGCATGCCAAACATCTATGTTCTCTTTGAGCGATCCGGCTTCATGAGGAACAAAATCAATTACTGTGGTTGTCCCCCCAAAAGCAGCCGCCTTGTGTCCGGTATAGTGATCATCTGAAGAAACGGTATTGAACATGGGCAAATCAAAATGTGTATGCGGATCTACCCCGCCCGGCATGACCAGTTTTCCACTGGCATCCACCGTCTCAACATCTTCCCCCACCTTTAAGTCTACACCGACCTGAATGATCTTTTCCGAGTCAACAAGAATATCCGCCTGAAACGTCTCTGAGGCGGTAATCAACGTCCCATTCTTAATTAAAGTTTTCATAACTTCCTCCGCACACATCATCAATTGTTTTATCACTCTTATCTGCGAATATTTTACCAGCACTGTCAACCTAAATTCTCTATTTAGCCCTTTGACTTATATAGAGGCAGCTTGTATGCCATACTGGGGTTGTTGTTAAGGTCACTTTTCTTATAGCTATACAAAAAATAGGCAGTTTCATCACCATGTATACTATAGAAAGAGTCCTGAGTATGCAAACTTTCACCACACTATCTTCCATCATGGGAATAACCTCGGTGTAAACTTATTGTTATAGCGTTATACATTAACGACCAAATATTCAGAAAAGAGTGGAGCAAAATAAGCAATGACCAAAAAATTACTGGTTGTTTTCCTGGTTCTGGCAATTGCAAGCCTTGCCTGCAACCTGCCGCTCTCATCCGGTGAAGAGAATACGGCTGTTCCCAAAGAACTTACTACGCCAACCAATTCAGAAAGCTTCCTTCAACAAACAGATACGCCTGAAGCCCCCACGCCCACCCTGATACAACCAAAAATAACATACGAAAAGGCACAGATTGGCGTTTTTACCAACCTTTACCTGACTTATGATCCTTCAATATGGGAAGCAGCCAGGGATCCTTACGAAAGTGTGAACAGCGAAGGGCAAGTAATATATAGGCTCAACCACCGAAAATTCAACTGTACGCTGGAAGCCAACCTTGGCATGGGTGTACCAGATACGTGGCAGCGCTTTGTGAGCGAAAAGAAGATTGGTGAACTAATCTTTCAGGTGGAAACCTGGCGCGACACCACCACCAACATGGAGGTGCTGGTTGTTTATCAATATCCTGCCGTCGGACAAAGAGAAAACGCAACGCGTATCGAAGTAATCATTAAAGACCACCCAAAAGAATGCATTTCCGATGCCGAAGCAGTGCTTGGACTTTCAGAGGAAGAAATTCGCTGACGTTTTGCCAGACGACCGCCTGACGATTTATTTCAATCTATCCGGTACACATCTGCCGGAAGCTCTTTTAACTTGCTGAAATCACCCAACATGAGCAAAAGCGCCGGGTCAAGCGCAAGTTCGGGCAGTTCTTGCGCCCGATATGCCAAGGCATTCATCGCTCGCTCTCGTAGCGAATGCCATAAAACGGCGCGCTCTTCCGAGCGAACAACCAGTTCCTCTACCGTACTAGCTTTTACAAACAGCGCTCCCGTTGTGTAGAGAAAGGTTAACCTCCGCCATCGCCTTGAGAGAATTGGTCTCTCGAGTTGTTGTAATGGTCCAAGCTGAACCTTATAATATTCTTCATGAGCGCGCGGATGTTTGGGTTCATCTTTGAAAAGCTCCAACCGCGTGGTCAGCTCATGCCCGCGCACCGCCGCATAATATTCAATCTGCCAGCGGTGCGCTTCGCCAAAAGCAGCGGGTTGATAAAACGCCAGATAATCCACATTGACCACCTTTGGCGCAGAACGCAACGGCATACGATACCAACCAAGTACCCGTGCAATTTCCAGATCACGCGGAGCCGGGAGAACTGCAACCAGGATCAGAGAGGTTTCAGGAATCTGTTGGTTCAACTTCACTCCTCAAAAAGTGAAAAATCGCCCGTCACTAATGTAAGGAAAATTATTATCAAAAGAGGTGATACAAGACACTTATATCATACATCATCAAGTTGCTATGATTTTACATGAACTCACTCTGCTAAGTACATTTTCCATTGCGAATCTATAAGGAGCTCAACCTCCATCATGAATATACACCAACGGATTGAACTGGTCGAAGCTGCGCTTGGCTGCTTGCCTTTTGATACTGTGATTGAAAACATCAAAATCGTCAATGTTTACACAGGAGATCTCATAGACAGCGCAATTGGCATCAAGAACGGTCGTGTGGTTACCTTCCGCGCCCCCAAAAATGCAGAGGCAACACTGTACATAGACGGAAAAGGAAAATATGCTATCCCCGGTTTGATTGACACCCATGTGCACATTGATTCAACATTGCTTACCCCACAAGGCATGGCAGAATTGATTGTACCGCACGGAACAACGGCGGTATTTGCCGATCCAATGGAAATCTCCAATGTCGCTGGTTACGCCGGTATGGAGGCATTACTGCTGGGAAGTGAACAACTCCCCTGTCACATTTATCTGGAGGTATCCTCGCGTGTTCCAACTGCCCCAGGTCTTGAGACCACTGGTGGAGAATTAGGACTGGAAGAAGTCAGAAGAATCCTGAAATGGAAAGAGGCTGTCAGTTTGGGGGAGCTTGACCCTTCAAAAATTTTAGGATTACACCCTGAATACTTTGCCAAAGTTGAAGCAGCTCTTAATTTAGGGGAAATCGCTAATGGACACGCCATTGGACTATCCGGTGAACGTTTGACCGCCTATGCTTGTGGAGGGCTGATGGATGACCACGAATGTGTGACCTTTGAAGAAGCCATGACCCGCAACGAGCTGGGAATGGCTGTTCTGGTGCGCGAAGGCAGCACCGAGCGCAATCTGGAGGCTCTGATTCGCGGCGCTGTTATCCATCAAACAGATACCCGTCACTGGATGATGTGCACCGATGACAAACATCCCAACGAAATGGTCAGCGAAGGGCACATTGATTACATGGTCAATAAAGCCATCGCCTTGGGTATGCCCCCCATTCAAGCCATCCAGCTAGCCACCCTTAACGCTGCAACCCACTTTCGTTTAGACCATGAACTTGGAAGCATCACTCCTGGTCGCTGGGCGGACATCATCCTGACAGATAGTCTATACCCCCTCCAGCCGGCTCAAGTGTACTTCAAGGGTCAACTGGTTGCAGAAGACGGTAATCTGACCGTTCATCCACCGGCAGTGGTTTATCCGCACTGGCTACGCCATACTGTGGAGTTAAGGCGCGGCAAACAGGCAACAGATTACCATTTGATCGCCTCAAGCAATGCCGTTACCGTGAACGTTATCCAAATCCTTCCTGACCAAATCATCAATCGTCGCGATCGCGCAAGATTACCAGTAAAAGATGGAAGAGTTTGCACCGATCCGCAACAGGATGTGATCAAACTGGCAGTAGTGGAACGATATGGAAAAAACGGAAATATTGGTATGACCTTTGTACGTGGTTTTGGACTAAAAGAGGGTGCCATCTCTGCCACTGTGTCTCATGACCACCATAACCTGGTTATTGCGGGGGTGGATGAGGAATCAATGGCAACCTGCGCCCGGGCAACAGAAGAAATGCAGGGGGGATTGGTGGTCGCTCGCGGTCAGGAAGTGCTAGGCATGTTGCCCTTGCCACTAGGCGGGTTGTTCAGTGATGAGCCTCCCAAACGCGTCATCGAGATGCTGGAAACTGTCAATAGCCTTACCCGTGCGCTCGGATGCACGCTTCCGGCGCCTTTCATGACACTCTCATTTATCTCTCTTCCCACTGTACCGGAACTTGGCTTGACTGATAAAGGACTGGTGGATGTCCTCAACCACACCATTATTGACTGGAAAATCGAAGAATGACAAGATAAGAAAAACATTAGGAAAGGTTATCCACATGCAATCATTTGACTATTTTGCCCCACGCACAATGACAGAATTACATCAGTTGCTACATGCCACTGCCGGGAAGATTATCGCTGGCGGGACAGACATGCTGCCACAGATACGCAATACAAAACAAAGTCCCTCTTTATTGATTGACATCAGTCACATTCCTGACCTTCGCTATATCCAGGAAAACAAAGAGGAAGTCCTGATTGGCGCCCTGACGACCTGGAGCGAACTCCTAGAAAGTCCGCTGATTCAGAAAACCGCACCGGCACTCACACAGGCGGCGGCAATGGTTGGTGCGCCAATGACCCGCAACCGTGGCACACTGGGCGGCAACCTTGGTAATGCCTCACCTGCCGCCGATTCATTGCCCCCGCTGCTGACACTGGATGCCATGGTTCACCTGACCAGCCAGAACGGTCAGCGACAAGTACCCTTACACGAGTTTCTGGCTGGGCCTGGAAAAACGACTCTCAAGGCAGATGAATGTATCCGGCAGATTTCCTATAAGAAGGTCAACCCACCCTTCGGGAGCGTCTTTATGAAACTGGGTGCCCGCCAGGGGATGACCATCTCCATTGCCAGTGTGTCCGTATTGTTAACACTGGACATCAACGGTAAAATTGCTCTAGCGCGCATTGCGCTTGGGGCAGTGTCACCAACTGCAGTACGTTGTCCGGATGCGGAAACGTTCCTTCTGGGTAAAGAGCCATCTACCGCGCTGTGGCAGGAAGCTGCTTTTCAGACAAGAAAAGCAATTACACCCATTGATGATGTGCGCGGGACACGAGAATATCGCTATCATGTCGCCAGCATCCTCACCCGCCGCGCTCTCGAATCTGCTTACACTTTACTTCAGGAGTAATCTAATGCAACTGATCCAAGTATCCCTGAAAGTTAATGGCAAAAAATACCAACTTGAGACCCCGCCTAACCGCACCCTGCTTGAAGTGCTGCGCGAAGACCTGAGGTTGACCGCCGCCAAAGATGGCTGCAGTTCGGGAGAATGCGGCGCTTGTACTGTCTTGATGGACGGCAAGGCGGTTAATTCGTGCCTGGTACTGATTGGCAGCGCCGATGGACATTCGATTGAAACCGTCGAGGGGTTGCATAAAACTGGTGCGCCGCATCCACTCCAAAAGGCTTTTGTCGAAAAGGGCGCCGTTCAATGCGGTTTTTGCACACCAGGAGTATTGATGGCTGCAAAAGCACTGCTCGATCAAAATCCCGATCCAGATGAAGAACAAATCCGCATGGCGCTGGCGGGCAATCTGTGCCGCTGTACGGGCTACACCAAGATCATTGAGGCGGTTCAGGAAGCCGCAAAGGAGCTTCATCATGAGTGAAAATACATTGATTGGCAAACCTGAAATTCGCGTTGACGCTTGGCCGAAAGTCACCGGCCAGGCAGAGTATGTTGCCGATTTCTCGCTTGAAGATGTTCACTTTGGCTACATCGTGCGTAGCCCCCATCCTCATGCCAGCATTCGACGCATTGACCCTTTCAAAACCTTGCAAATGGAAGGAGTGCTGGACGTAATCACCATTGAAGACGTGCCTGGCGAAAAAATGGTGGGCGATATTATCCCCGACCGTCCAGTACTGGCATGGGAGAAGGTGCGGTTGGTGGGCGAACCGATAGCCATTGTCGTTGCCATCAGCAAGCACATAGCTGAACAGGGCGGCAAAGCGGTAGAAGTGGAGTATCAGCCGTTGGTACCGGTTTTCGATCCCGTGCAGGCGCTAGAAGAAGGGGCACCGCGCGTTCACGCCTCCGGGAATCTGGTGTCGCACATCGAGGTACAGGATGGTGATACCCAAGCTGGTTTTCAACAAGCGGACATGATCCTTGAAGAAACCTTCCATGTGCCCCGCATTTACCCGGGCTATCTGGAGCCAGAAGCCGCACAGGCACAATGGAACCCGGACGGCAGCCTGACTGTCTGGGTCAGCTCACAAAAACCATTCCATGATCGGCATCTGATCTGTCAGGCGCTCGCTCTACCAGAAGAGAAAGTTATTGTGCGGGTAGCAACTGTCGGCGGCGCATTCGGCGGTAAAGAAGATTCCAGCCTGGCAATCCTAGCCGCGCTGGCTGCATGGAAAACCAAAACCACCGTCCGGCTGGTAAATACTCGTGAGGAATCGTTACTTGCCCATCCCAAGCGCCACTCTGGACAAGTGCATTACAAAGCCGGTTTCAAAAAAGATGGAACTCTGGTCGCCATGCAAATCACCTCATATCTGGACACCGGCGCCTATGCTTCTTACGGACCCGCAGTCGGTCAACTGCACAGCGAGGTGCTCGGTGGACCCTACAAAGTGCCCAATGTACGCGTAGATACGTATGTGGTTTACACCAATTCGCCTATTGCAGGCGCCATGCGCGGTTTTGGTGCACCACAAGCCAACTTCGGCACTGAAAGCCTGATGGATATTGCCGCCGGCAAACTTGGCATACATCCTATCGAGCTGCGCCGCAAGAACATCTGGCGCCCGGGTGACCGCTCATATACGCGCGTGCGCATTAATCAAGCGGAGAGTTTGCAGCTAAGTCTGGATGTTGCTGAAAAGGAATATTGGCGTTTGAAGAATATTCCTCCTGCGCCGGGCAAGGTCAGCGGAGTTGGGCTTTCGTTGTCTGTTCAGACTATGGGGTTGGGATACCGCGTTCCGGATGACAGCGCCCACGCGCTGGAATGGTTGCCTGATGGCAGAGTGCGCCTGTATCTGGGTGCACCGGAACTCGGTCAGGGCTTGATGACCGTTGCAGCGCAGATCACCGCTGATGCGCTTGGTTTGAGCCTGAACCAGATTGAGATTGCCCTGCTGGATACATCGCAGGTACCCGATGGCGGAGTGAGTTGCGCCTCCCGGATGACCTACTCGGTTGGCAACGCGGCAATGACGGCATCACGCCAGCTTATTCAGGCGTTGATTAAAGAGGCTGCCAGACTGTTGGATATTGAACCCGCATTGCTGCATTACGAAAAGGGTCACATCATTCGTCAAGACCGACCTGATCTTGCTCCCATTCCGGCAAGTGAAATCACCAGCCGGCTGGCAGAAAATGGACAAATCCTTAAACGTCAGGCTGTGTTCAGCTTCCCATACGGCCCGGAAACGCCCGACCATCTGCCGATTGGGATGCCGCACGTTCTCTTCTGTTTTGGTGCGCATGTTATACGTGTGGAAGTGGATGTAGAATTAGGTACAGTTGAACCCAAAGAAATCGTTGCCATCCATGACGTAGGTAAAATCATCAACCGTGCCACGCTGGAAGGACAGGTTGAAGGGGCAATCTCAATGGGATTGGGTTACGCTCTTTTAGAAGAAATGAAACTCAAACCGGATGGAACGTGGGTGGATAATCTGACTGAGTACCTGCTGCCTACCATTATGGATATGCCCCCTGTTATCAAGGTCATATTTTTAGAAGTCCCGGAGGAAAGCGGTCCCCATGGTGCTAAAGGTATTGGTGAAATGGGATTGACGCCCGTCGCCTCCGCTGTTGCCAATGCCATATATGATGCCAGTGGCGTGCGGGTTAAAGCCATTCCAATCCGGCCGGAAATGATTATTAAGGAGAAATAACAAAAAAGAAGGGCTGTCTGAAAATTAGACAGCCCTTCATCTCTTAAATCTAAATCACCAATCAGTGTTTACTGATAATTTTTCAGCAAACCTACTGCATCATTGAACTGATTGATCAGCTTGTCAAACTCAGGCAATTGGCTCTGGAACTCCAGCCAATAATCCGGGTCATACCATTGCGCCTGAATCTCTTCGTAGGTCTTACCCTGTTGTTCTACCCAAGTGTAATACTTCAGATTGTGAACGCGCTTTCGCTCCGCATAGGTGAGTTCAATCATGTGATCCGTGCTTTCACCATGCAGGTCACGAGCAAAAGCAGCGGCAGCATCTGCAGCTGTAAAGGGTCCAAAAGTCTCACGGTATTCTTCAATACGGGTAGCGTACAGCTCCATCGAATCGGTTAGCACGGTCAGCACCACATCATGACTGCCCAGCTCATAGTATTTAGCGAACTTAATCGCCGAAAGCATATTGGCAATGCCTGAAAAGCCCATCAAGTCAAGCTGATTGACCACATCCGCAGGCACACCACGCTGCAACAGGTATTCGCGTCCTACCGGTTCATTGAACAGGCGCATAATGTTAACGACCGAGTTATCGTCAATGGCTGTGACAACATCGGTATTCTTAACATTGTGAATCCACGGCACGTGTTTATCGCCGATTCCCTCGATACGATGAGCACCAAAGCCATTATTGAGCAGGGTTGGGCATTGCAGCGCTTCGCTGGCGATGATCTTGCTGGTCGGGAAGCGCTGCTTAAGATAATCACCACAGCCAATCGTACCAGCCGAACCGGTGTTAGAAGCCACGCCGCGGTATTCATCACGCGGACCCAACACCTCATGCAGCACTTCTTCCATCGCATGTCCGGTAACGTCATAATGCCAGAGATAATTACCAAATTCCTCAAACTGATTGAAGATCATCAAATCCTCGCCGGAGCGGCGCAGTTCCCAGCATTTGTCAAAGATTTCCTTCACATTGGACTCGCTGCCGGGCGTAGCAATCACTTCGCCGGCAATCTTTGATAACCACTCGAAGCGCTCTTTGCTCATCCCTTCAGGCAGGATAGCAATGGATTGGCAACCCAGCAGCGCCGAATCATAGGCGCCGCCGCGGCAGTAGTTACCCGTAGAGGGCCAGACCGCTTTTTGCGTGGTGGGGTCAAATTGACCCGTTACCAGACGAGGCACCAGACATCCAAATGCTGCACCTACCTTGTGCGCGCCAGTGGGAAACCACTTGCCAACCAGCACAATGATGCGGGCATCTACACCGGTCAGGCTGCTTGGCAGTTCCCAGTAATTGACCTTGCCGAATCCACCGCCTTTGGCAACCGGTTCATTCTTCCATGTAATACGGAACAGGTTGCGCGGATGAACATCCCACAGACCGATACCCTTAAGCTCTTCCTTGATCTTTGCCGGAATCAAGGTTGGATCCTTTTGTTGGGCAAAAGTTGGGATAATGATATTACGCTCGCGAGAGCGCTTGACCGCCCGTTCAAGACGATCTGAATAAACTGTTAAATCTATCTTTGCCATCTTTAACTTACTCCTTATAAATTTAGAATCTATGGTTTTTCAAAATCTTCTGGCGTCTCGCTGGTTACATACAGCGGCCGCCCTTTGACTTCGTCATACACTCTTCCAACATATTCTCCCAGAATACCTAGAGAGATCAACTGAACTCCACCCAAGAACAATACGGCAATCAATGTGGTAGCCTGACCGAAGAACGCCCGGCTTCCCGCCAGACGCAGAACCACGACTACAGGGATTGCCAGAATGCTCAAGCCGGCAGAAATAAACCCTAAATAGGTCGCCAATTGGAGGGGAAAATAAGAAAATCCCGTGATGGCATTCAACGCCAGCCTGAGCATCTTGCGAAAAGGGTATTTGGTCACCCCGGCAAAACGCGCAGCCCGACGGTACGGCAAACCAATTTGCTTGAACCCCACCCATGCGGACATGCCGCGCAGAAAACGATGCCGCTCGCGCATTTGCCTCATCACGTCCACCACCTTGCGATCCAACAAGCGGAAATCGCCAGTATCTAACGGTATCTTGACATCCGTGATGCGATAGATCAAGCGGTAAAACAACGCTGCGGTGGCTTTTTTGAACAAGGTTTCGCCCTCGCGCTCTGCACGCACTGCATAAACCACCTGATACCCCTCACGCCATTTGCCGAGCAATTCAAGGATCACTTCGGGAGGGTCTTGCAAATCAGCATCAATGATCACCACCGCCTGTCCACGGCTGTAATCCAACCCGGCAGTCACCGCAATTTGATGACCAAAATTACGCGCAAAAATGACCGGGCGCACATGCGGATCTTCCGTAGCCAGACGGCGGATCAGCTCCGTTGAGCCATCATGAGAGCCATCGTCCACCAAAACCAGCTCCCAGCTTTCGCCGCTGGATTGCATCACCTGACAAACGCGCTGATAGAACGCCTCCAGGCTTTCAATCTCATTGAAAACCGGCGCCACAACTGAGATCAGTGGTTCCTGGACGTCCGACTCTTTGTGAGTCATTTTCTTGTCCCTAAACGTTCAAATGCTTCTTCAAAGCCGCCATCGTTGGCTCAATGACCGGCGCTTCCTTCACCGCCTGCATAGCGGCGCGAATATCTTTCAACCCGCTGCCAGTGTTCAGCACCAGAACAGGATCCTCTGCCTGAACCAGACCGGTTTGCAATGCCTTGAGCAAACCCGCATAAGCCGTTGCTCCAGCAGGCTCGGCAAAGATACCCACGCGACCCAGCGGCGCAATCGCCTTGATGATATCCTCGTCGCTGACGGTCAAATACGCCCCGCCGGTTTGCGTAGCTGCCCGCACCGCGCGCACGCCATCGCGCGGTAAATCAACCGAGATGCTGTCCGCAATCGTGGTGGCATTGACCGGGGTGATGGTTTCCGTTCCAGCAAAGAAAGCATTTGCTACTGCTGCAGATTTTTCCGACTGTACGCCGATGATACGCGGCATCTGTTCCAGCCAGCCCAATTGTTTCAGGTCTTTAAAACCTTTATGAATCCCAGAGATGATATTGCCATCGCCCACCGGGATAAAGACCGTCAGCGGGCGGTCACCCTTCAGATTCAACAAAACGGTTTCCCAGATTTCCAGCGCGGCAGTTTTCTTCCCTTCAGCCGTGAAGGGGTTATAACCTGTGTTGCGGCAATACCAACCAAATTCCTGCGAAGCCTGAATGGTCAAATCGAAGGCAGAGTCATAGTTGCCATCCACCAAAATCACCTGCGCGTTGAAAATCAGCAACTGAGCAATTTTCGCCTGCGGCGCCGTGCGGGGTGCAAAGATCACCGCCTTATGATTGACTGCCGCCGCCATACCTGCCAGCGCCGCGCCGGCATTGCCGGTCGAAGCAGTCACCACGACCTCCGCACCAATCTGACGCGCCCGTGCCACAACCACCGAGCTGGCGCGGTCCTTGAATGAAGCCGTCGGGTTGCGTCCATCATCCTTCACCCAGAGCTGTTTCAAACCCAATTCTTTGGCTAGCACAGTTGGAGTAAAAGTTGGCGTCCAGCCCGCGGCGCGCAAAGGGGTACCCTCACCACCCGGGTCGCTCACTGGCAATAACGGCAAATAACGCCAGAGCGAGAAATCCGTTCGGCTAGTCACATCTTCAATGCGGTACTTCTTGCGTATTGCTTCATAATCCAGCACAACATCAAGATTACCGCCATCTGCCGGACAAGTGTAGGTCACCTCATTTGGACCATACTCATGTCCACACAACGAACACTTATATCCCAAAAAATTTCCTGACATTGTATTCTTCTCACCTCACTTTTATGTATCTCTCACTCAAATTTTGTCTGCGTTCACCAAACACGATCCTAAGATCGAGCAGTTGGACGGACGCCTACTGTCTTTCAAATGGTGTTCCCAATGCGGCAGGCGGCTGAGAACGTAATGCACGAAAGACACGCACAATTGTCCTGCGTGTCGCTTCTGGAAGCTGAGCCAGCACTCGATCTACCCATTCGGCATCACCAATATTGACAAACAACAAGGTCAGAATCATCAACGGGAACGGCGCCGCCTGCAACACCTGCGAAGGAATACCCGTCAAGACTGGCTGCAACACCAGCCCCAGCCACTGCAAAAGGGCAAATAGATACGCTCCAAACGCCGCCCGCAGCGGATTCCAGGCGCCAAAAATCGTGATCGCCAGAACGATCCAACCGATCCCATCCAGCCCGGAAATGGTGCCCTGCCAGCCCGCTTTGACGCTGAGTGAATACATCGGTCCAGAAATCCCCACCAGCGCACCGCCCAGCACAGTATAGATATAGCGCAGGCGGTTTACATTCGCGCCGCGGTTATGCGCCGCCGCCGGGCGCTCGCCAACGCCCTGTAACATCATACCCGGTCGTGTTTTGAAAATCCAGATGTAAGCAACCACAATCAAAATAAAACTCAGATAGGTCATGATGTCTTGCTTGAAGAGCAACGTACCAAGGATGGGAATGTCACTCAATACAGGAATGGGTACCACATTAATCCGTACCCCTTCCATCCCAACGTAAGGATTTCCCAGAAAATACGCCAGATCGCGGCAGGTCATTGTCAATACATATCCAACCGCAACCTGCGAAAGCTTAAGCGTGATACTGGAAAAAGCCACCAGCAGCGCCACCAGCGCGCCCACTACCATCCCAACCAGAAACCCGATCACCACGTTTTTGGTCAAAACAGCCGCCACGAAACCAGCCATCGCTGTTAACAGCATCGTTCCATTAACAGACAGGTTGACGACACCCGAGCGTTCAGCAAAGGTTTCACCAATGGTTGCAAAAATCACTGGCGCAGCCGAAGCCAGAACACCCGCAAGACCAATCAAAATGACGTCGTTTTCCATAATGGTGTCCCTTCTATTTCCGCACCAGGCGGTGACGAATACCTTCAACCATCAATACAGCCAGCACCAGACTTCCCTGGATCACGCCAGCAAGGGAGGAATCCAGTTTCAGAGCAATTGGCAACTGAATACTGCCGATATTTAGCGCGGCGAAGAAAAAGGCTATTGGCGCAACCCAGACCGCCTGATAATTGATGAGCATGGCAACCATCAAACCCAGGTAACCATAACCGCTGGAAATGGATGGGATCAGGCGATGGTACACCGCCACCACCTGCATTGCGCCTGCCAAACCGGCAAACAGACCACAAAGGAAAAATGCCAACAGCATATACTGCCAGGTAGGAATGCCCAGCAGAAAAGCCGCCCGCTGGTTATTGCCTACTGCCTTCAGCTTCAACCCAAAATAAGTGCCCTGCAACAAAAAGTAGATGACCACCAGCGCAATGATGCCCAATACAACCGTCCAGATGCTAAGGCGCAATCCCGGCAGCGTCGGCAGCCACAGGCTTTCCGGAAAAGGCTCCGTCCCACTCATCGAGCCAACCCCCGGACGCTTCCATGGACCGAAGATTAACCAGATAGTCATCGAGGTAGCAATAAAATTCAAGCCCAGCCCGCCAAAAATCTCGTTCACACCGCCGAATGTTTTTAACAAGCCAGCTAGAACTGCCCATAATCCGCCGCCAAGCATTCCCCCAAGCACTGCCAGCACAATAATGAATGCAGGTGGTAAATTACTGTCCTGTAATAACCGCAATATCCCAGTGGTAAAGATCGAACCCAGGATGATTTGTCCCTCTACACCGATATTCCACAAACCAGCGGCAAACGTGACCAGCAAACCGCTGGTTGCCAGCAGCAGAGGCACCCAGGCGACGATTGTATCCGCCACATTCATCTTTGCCCCAAAAGCACCTTTGAGTAATTGCTTGAACGCGTCCAGAGGCGGAGCGCCGGCAGCCAAAATCACCAGCGAAGTCAACAGCAGCGCCAGGACTACCGCACCGAGCTGAAAACCGAGATTCTGCCATCGTTTCTCATCGTGCTGCATTGGAAACTCCTGCTCGTTCTTTTTCAAATATCTCTTCCCAACCCTTACCGCCAATGAGCTGTCCCAATTGATCCACATTCGTCATGGTCGCATCCAGCGGCGGTGAAACTTTCCCACTGAAAAAGACGATCACCCGATCACTGTATTGGAGGATTTCTTCCAGGTCTGGCGATATAAACAGAATGGCAGCTCCTTTGGCACACCGCTCTTTTAGCTTGCTCCAAATGTATATAGTAGACTCAATATCCAGTCCACGCGTCGGATGCTCCAAAAGAATTAATGAAAGTTCCTCCTTCAACAATGCCAGCAAAGTGCGCTGCTGATTACCACCTGAGAGCGCTTCAACCCGGCTTTCTGGAAAGCCGCGAATGGAATACTCAGATATTTTGTTTTGTGAATAACTTTTCGCTTGATCCCGTTTGATGAAGATGCCTTTTTGCTCACCCGTCAAAATGAAATGCTCATTAATGGATAAGCCGGGTATAAGCCCTTCCTCTAGACGCGAAGCCGGCATAAAGGTTACCCCATGGCGCATAAAGGTATGGGCATCTTTTCCAGTCAGGTCTTTGCCATTGACAATTATCTTGCCGCCGACAGTGCGCACTAAACCAGCACAGGCTCTTAACAATAGCTCCTGTCCGCTGCCCTCCATGCCAGCCAGACCAATCACCTCGCCGCAGCGCACCTCCAGATTAACATTGCGAATTTGCAAGCGATAATCATCAATGGCAACATTCTGCAGTCTCAAAACCACCTGATCGCTGGCGCTGCATGGCAGACGTTCATCCAACTTGATCACCTTACCAAACATCATTTCAATCAGCCGTTCCGTATCATAGGGAGGCACCATTTGCCCTGCCAGTTCACCTCGCCGCAATACCACCACCCGGTCACAAAGCGCTTCGACATCCTCCAGTTTATGAGAAACGAAAATCACCGTGTTTCCATTATCCGCTAATCTTCGAAGGGTCAAGAATAGCTTTTCTTTTTGCTGAGCACTGATACCAGTGGTTGGCTCATCCAGAATGAATACCCTGACACCAAGCCACAACAAGCGCAAAATTTCCAACTGCTGCCGTTCGCCCACCGTCATTGAGTCCACGTAGCTATTCGGGTCAACTGTGAAACCAAACTGATCGCGCAGCTCCAGAAAAGCCCGTTCAGCCTCGCGTCTTGCTGGAAACAAGCTGCCCGGTTTGCCAATCATAAAATTATCCAACGCTTTCATCGGCGGAAAATCCAACGGGTCCTGATGTAACATACCAATCCCGTAGCGAATGGCATCTGCCGGGTTTTCGATCTTCGCCAGTTTCCCATCCAGATAAATTTCACCGCTATCTGGAAGAATATAACCGGACAAAATCTTCATCAGGGTGCTTTTTCCGGCGCCGTTCTCGCCCAAAATGCCTTGTATCGTACCAGAGGGAATAGCAAAATGAATTCCAATATTCGCTCGAACTGTCCCAAAGGTCTTATTGATATTGCGAAACTCAACTTCCATCCGACCTCCCAACCCATAGACAAGAGGGAAGGGGCACAAGTCCCCTTCCCCCGTTGTTTGTTCAAGCATCCTTACTGCTGAACGCTTTGGCCTTCCATGCCTTCCAGCAACTGCGGCAGATACCAGATTTGCTGATCGGTTGCTACTTCACCATCCTTCAGATACTGCGTGCCATCCTGCAGGTTGAGGGGGCCCTTCCAGAGATTCAAACCACCGCCCAATTCCTCAATGAATTTATCCACAAGCTTGGCATTATCTTCGGATAGAGCAGGTCCTTTCACAAAGCCGACATAGGATGTGTCAGGATTGTTGATGTCCTTCCAATCTGGACCTAACCATTCAAACGCGGACTCATACTTGCCGTCTAAGTACGCCTGAATCCAACGCAGGTAGAATGGACCCCAGTTGAAGTATGGCACACCAACACAAATGCTTGGAGCGACATCACAGGCTTTTTCATAATCGTAGGGAACTGCCCAGACCTTCTTGCCAGCATCAGCCTGTTTCTTCGCTTCCGTCTGCGCTTCCGGCGTGTCAATACCGGACATCAGCACGTCATAACCGCTGTTAAAGAAATCATTGGCAACCTGTGTCGGGTCGCTGGTGACACCCGGAATGTTGAACCAAAAGCCAATCCAGGTGACCTTGAACTTCAGATCTTCCGGCTTCTTGCCCAGATAGTTCGTCCAGCAGTACTTGGCGCCCAGATATGCCGAAGCAACGAGACGGCGGGTCTCATCGTTGATTAAGGGTCCAAGATAACCAATTTTTCCTGTCTGGGTGGTCAGTGCAGCCGCACAGCCGGCAATCATCTTGCCATATTCCATACGCCCCATGACGTTGACGTAGTTCTTCAATTCCGGCTTGTAGACCTTACCTTCCTTCCATGCATAATCGCCGGAAGCATGGATCATGGGCACGTCAGGATGGGCCTTGTTGAAATCCACCGAGCTGTCCTTCATGTCATCCGAGTTGAAGATGATGAACTTTGCACCCTGGCTGAGCAACTGCTCAGCAATTTGCGCCGGGGTAGTGCCGGGGCGGTCAGCGGGATTGACTTTGTCAATATAGAGCATTTTGGCGTTCATCTTTTGCTCCACATATTGACCCGCCACATAATGCGCCGTGTTCCAGCCGTTATCGTTATAGGGACCAACCAGTACCATACCAAACACAAAAGGCTCGGCAGGTTGTTCAGGTGCCTTGGTTGGCTCAGCCGGTTGCTCGGGTGCCTTGGTCGGTTCAGCCGGTTGCTCGGGTGCCGGGGTTGCCGCCGGGGCGCAAGCTGCCAGTGCCAGGCTGACAATCATCACAAGGGCGAACAGTTGCCATACAAGTTTAGACTTCATGTTTCCTCCGTTTCACAGATAGAAAATTAGATATTGGATTGTCAATAGCAGGGGGATATTTATATCGTATTTCCGAGACTGCCACCTCCTTTCCGGTGAATAAAGCTCGAATAACCAACGCCCAGGGCGTTCCCACTGAACGATAAACCACCATTGCTACTTGACGACGATCTCCACATCGCTAACGAAGATACTGTATCCCTATTATGTTACATTATTATTCTACATTCGCTCCCAGCGGTCAACTCATTTTCCGCACACAAGGATAGGATTTTTGTCCGGTCTTTGCAGTCCAGCCAGGCTGACCAGACTGCAAAGACCATCATAACAAGCATTACGGGACAATCCAGGTGCCGGTCTCGCCTTTGAGTGCGCGTCCAATATTTTCCGGATTGGTGACCAGCGCCTGCTGACCGCCTGCTTCAAGGAACCAGATGATCGCCTGAATCTTGGGTGCCATTGAGCCTTTGGCAAAATGGATACCTTCTTCCAGATACTGTTTGGCTTCTTTCAGCGTCATCCGGTCCAGCCACTTCTCGTTGGGTTTGCCAAAATTGATCGCCACTTTTTCAACAGCAGTTGAGATAACAAACAGGTCAGCCTTAATCTCGCGCGCCAGTAAGCTGCTGGCATAGTCCTTGTCGATCACTGCTGCCGTACCAACCAGATTACCTTCCTCATCACGAATGACCGGGATACCGCCGCCGCCAACAGTAATAACTGTCATACCTGCATCAATCAGGTTTTTGACCGCCTCAAGCTCAATAACTTCCTGTGGAATGGGTGAAGCAACCACACGCCGCCAGCCGCGTCCGGCATCTGAAACCACGTTCCAACCCAGTTCCTGAGCGCGCCGCTTGGCTTCGGCTTCATCCATGAACCCGCCAATTGGCTTGGTCGGATTCTGGAAAGCCTTGTCATTGCGGTCAACCAATACCTGAGTAACTACCGTCACAGCGTGCTTGTTGATGCCGCGGCGGCGAAATTCGTTTTGCAGATTCTGCTGCAAAGCGTAGCCGATTGCGCCCTGGCTGTCCGCGCCGCACACATCCAACGGAACTTCATGCATCCCTTCCACTTTCGCGGCAATTTCGGAACGGCGCAGAATGAAACCAACCTGCGGACCGTTACCATGACCGATCGCCACATCCCAGCCTGCTTCAATCATGTCGGCGATATGATAGCAGGTTTCCTTTGCAGCCTGATACTGATCTTCAACCGATTGATGCTGAGGGTCTTTAATCAGTGAGTTACCACCAATTGCTACAACTGCAACTTTCTTAGCCATAGTATCCGTTTCTCCTCTCAATAATATAAAGTGTAAAAAATTTTAATCACTTTTATCCCATCGTCAAAGCCATAACTGCTTCCTGAGCATGCATACGATTTTCCGCTTGGTCATAAACAACAGACTGCGGTCCATCCATCACGCCATCGGTTACCTCAATGTTGCGGTCCGCCGGCAGCGGATGCATATAAATCGCGTCCGGTTTTGCCAACGCCATGCGGCGTTCATCGGTAATCCAGCTTTCGTACTTTTTGATGATTCTTGCACCTTCTTCCGCATCAGGGGTATGTACCATTGCACCCCATGACTTGGCATAGATAATATCAGCATCCTTGAAGGCTTTATCCATATCATCTACAACTTCAAAACGGGTGCCGAATTTGCGGGACTGTTCTTGCGCCATGTCCATGATCTCCGGCATCAGACGGAATTCCGGCGGGTGCGCCAATGTGACATCCAGTCCAAAGCGCGGCATTTGCAGGATCAGGCTCTGCGGTACCGACATAGGTTTCTGATAAGAAGCTGCATAAGCCCATGAAACCACCATCTTCTTCCCGCGCAGATCGCGCCCCTTCTTCTCCAAAATGGTCATCAAATCTGCCAGACACTGGAAAGGATGGTAAATGTCACATTGCATATTGAGCACCGGGCTGCGAGAATATTTGGCTACTTCGCTGATGTACTTGTTACCGACGCCCCAATCCACATGCCGGATGGCAATGCCGTCAAAGTAACGACCAAAGATTTCACCGATTTCTTTTGGGGTATCGCCATGGGCAATTTGTGTAGTTCGGCTTTCAATGAATGCCGCATGACCGCCCAGGTGAGCCATACCCGCCTCAAAGGAGCCGCGCGTACGCGTGCTGCTGAAGAAGAACAGCATGGCTAAAACTTTGTCGCGCAAATAGGGGGTTGGTTCATTCAAGGCACGTTTGCGTTTGAGGTCAAATGCCACCTCCATGACGGTTTCAATTTCCTCTTTGCTGAAATCTAGATCGCTAATATAGTCACGACCATGTAAATACGTTTGCATAGTTTCACTCCTTTTCTAAATTAGAGAATATTTTTATGATTACAGAAAACACGGTGACCTTTCCCGCCGAATGTTACCTCCTTCTTGTGAAAAAACAGGTTCACAAACAATCACTTTCTTCCATGATCTGATCGATCAGTTCTTTCTCCGCGGAAGTCAGTGCCATGTTTTTCTGCACTCTGCTCCACGCTGCACAAAGCATTGGCTGATTGCGTGCATCTTCCATCACAAGACCGCTATACTGTCTGGCTCTTTCCCAATTGCGGAGGTGTGCATGCCCCTCAACAAACGGCAAATACTCAAGCGGAGTATTTGCCTGTAAACCTAGCTGTTGTGCTTCTTCACCTAACGCTGCCACATTCTCCCAGTCGCCCTTTTGGCGTGCCAGGTCTGCTTTCTCAAAATAATAACACCAATCTTTGGCAACTACTTCTCCAAAGACCGCCGGCAACTTTGCTTCTTCGTTGGCATCCACAACGACTTGATCGAGATGTGAGATGGGCAACGTTTTAAGAATGCTGGCAGGCAACCCCGGAAATTCTACATCCGCCGGACTTAACACCCATAGACATTGTGAAAGTTTATAGTAGATCGAAATCACCTGGGAGGTAGAACTCTGAAAACGGTGATTACGGTATGAGTGGCGTACTGGCAGTCCTTCCTCATAGCCCGGCAAAACATCTTCGACCCGTGTAGAAAGGTCAAAATACTTATACCAATTTTGAGGCGAACGATTCTCCGGCGCATAAATCCAGTTGACCAGAGGAGTCAAATCATTGTCACTGTACCGCCAGAGTGGAATATCATCTGAAACGATGATGGCACCGGCTTTCAAAGCTGGAACACGCCAGATCAATTGGGTGAAATATGTTTTCAGATTTTGCCACTCCGTCCGATAAACCAGCGCATTTTTGTAGTGGAAGCCAACCGAGAGCGCTAACAGCCCCGCCAGAATCAGGCGCTGAAAACGCGGTTGAATCACCAGTTCCAGCAGACTCGCGATGAACAGGCAAACTCCCAACATAAACGGCAGCGTTGAACGATCCCAGGGAAAAGCCAGTTCAACACGAATAAACGTTGTCCAAAAAGGCAAACCCGCTACTAGCAGTATCAGTGCCGAAACAATCAATCCCTGCACCGCCCATTGCCCCCAAATGCTTGAGGAACCATTCTCTGTAAAGGGCAACGCTTCATCACGAAAACGATAAAGGTAAAACAACAACAGCACAAAAGTCAATCCAACCAGAAAGCCGTAAATCAATAGGTGTTGCAGACCCTCTGGGAAGCTAAAAATCTGCCGCCACGCACCGTAGGTAACCGTCCGCAAATCCACAATCACGCGTTTAAGTAACTGAATAACAACCGCCCCAGGGGTTTCGCCCAAACCCTCAATCAAAGCAGGCTGGTAAGTGGGGAACTTGAAAATAAAAACCCGCCAGACACCAAAAGCAATAAAGACAAGCAGATAAGGCAACCAGAATACCAGCACCTGCCGTACACGTTCGCGGGATGGCAAAAACTGCCGCCCCAACACCAGCCAAAGCAAAACAGGACGGATCAACTCTAAACCAGCAAAGTATTCCAGCGAAAAAATTGCCAGGGATGCAAGCACGCCTAATATCGTCCACAGCCAGCGCCATTTTATCTGATGCAAAGCGAGCAGCATTGCCGCCAGCGAAAACAAAAACAAATCTAATACGCTAAAATGCAGGATGAACTGCACGGCAATTGGCTGCTGAAGGAACCCCGGATACACCGCAAACAACATCGCCGCCCAGCTCGCCTGACGAGCAGCCCCATGCCAGACCAGACACAAAACCCACCACACCAGAATAGCACTCAACCAACGCAGGACAAGTAGAAATAGGTGATAAGGCAGCGCTATCTCACCAAAAATCGGGGTTGTCAGCACATAAACCCATGCTGAAAAGGGACGATCTGCCGCCACAAATTCCCTGAAACCACCAGCGCCCAGCACATGATAATTGTAGATATAGATCCAATCATCCCCATAAAAACCAAACCAGCCGATATGCAGCCCATAACTGAGCAATACCAATACGGCGAGCATTAGGGGAACGGTGCGGCTGGAAAAACTGCGCTGAAACACGTTACCTCAATCCAGGGAACGGGGGTTGTTTGCCCCGTTCCCTGTTCGTTTTGTTTTTACGATGAAAATCTACTCCATGGCACCTAAAACCAACGCCAGCAGAGCCATGCGCATCACAACGCCATTGAAGGCTTCCTGCCAGTAGCGTGACCAGCGAGTGATGTCCACATCAGTCGGGATTTCATCCATGCGCGGAAGTGAGTGCAGCAGGATCGCATCCGGCTTGGCTTTCTTTTCGAGCAGTTCGCGAGTGATCTTGTAATTAGCAGGGGTTTCGCCATGCTCGCCCGCTTCCTGACGCGCTTTGGTGTAATCTGGTTGCACAACAGGCTCGACTAGAATGACATCCGCATCGGCGATTGCCTGTTCTACATGCTCCGCTTCGCGGAAATTGAGGCTGTATTGCTTCAGCTCTGCTTTGAATTCAGGCAGTAACGACATCTCCGGCGGTGCAACAAAAGTGATTGGGCAGTCAAATTGGGTCAGAGCATATGCCAGCGAGTGCATGGTGCGCATCCGCATATCGCCCACTGCCAGCCACTTCAACCCGTCAATGCGCCCCTTCTCACGCAAGACCGTATAGAGATCAGTCAAAATCTGAGTCGGGTGCTCGCCCCAGCCATCACCGCCATTGATGATCGGTACTGAAGCCCACTTTGCCGCTTCGTGCGGCGCACCTTGCTGGAAGTGACGCATGACGATCACATCACCGTAGAATTCCAGCATCTTCACAGTATCCTTGATCGATTCCTGATACCAGTCGCCAGCGCGAGTCATCTTGGCGTCTGCGAAACCAGTTACATGACCGCCGAGGCGGTGCATAGCAGCTTCGTGCGCCAGACGAGTACGGGTGCTCGGCTGATAGAAAGCCGTCACCAAGGTCTTGTCCTTCAACAAATCGGTGTTGCGGCGACTGCGAGCGATGGGTTCCATCTGCATGGCAACATCAAAGACATGGAAGAACTCATGGCGCTCGAAATCCTTTAGGGAAAGGATATCACGACCCATAAAACTACGCATTGTTACATACCTCCTGATGATATGATTTTGATTGAACAGTTCATCTCAGTGAACATCTAAATTGTGTTGAACACAGGCAACAAGCCTGTATCACCCAGAAGAATGATCCAGAGCTACAGCATGCTCAGCAACTACACTGCGCACAATGTGGAACTTAAAATATCCCGGCAGGAAATAACTATGAGAGAAATCCACCACCTGACCGCCGGCAGCAAACAGACGTGCTACAAACACCAATAGCACATCCCCCCGTTGAACTTCCAATGCGCGAGCGACATCGGATGGCGCCGGAACAGCCCTTATCTCCGTAAGTGACTGAGTCAGAGGGAGATTGCCGCGGCGCAACAGAAAATCCAGCACCGAACCAGTGAATCCTTCTCTCAAATCAGTGGGTGTTAAGACATCTTCCGGCAAAACATCAATCAGGTACGCCACCGGACGCCCTTGTGCCTGTATCACACGCGAAACCTGCACCAACGGCGTGCCTTCCGCCACCTGCAAAGCCTCTGCCTGTTGAGCGTTTGCAGCAACCTGGGTGATATTCAGTGCGCCCATCGTTACAGGCAGATTGATCTTCTTTGCCAGGCTCTCAATACTTTCGAGCACTTCCAAACCGGTCTCAATAATTTGTGGATGTCCCACAACAAACGTTCCCACACCCTGACGGCGGCGGATCAATCCCTGTCCTTCAAAGGCACGCATGGCTTCGCGCAAGGTAGCGCGGGAAACACCTAATTGTTTTGCCAGTTCCGGTTCAGAAGGAAGACGCTCACCCGCCGCAGTACTATTGATCAGGTTAGCCAATTGAACTTGCAAACGTTGAAAAGGCTGCACGTATTCACCATCGTTTCGTTTGTAACCCATATCTGAAGTCACCTCTCAAAGCCTTGACATTGGCAGGAATGATCCGCTAGCCAGCCAGCAAACGGCGGGCAGCCCGGTTGTGCCGATCAACCAGCTTTTCCACGTCCAGCGTTACCAGTTGACCTTCCTTCACAATCAGCCGCCCGCCAACCATACTGTAATCCACGCGCAGCGAAGCACAAAACACCAGGGCCGCAACCGGATCGTGCAATGCACCGGCATAATCCAGACGGTTAAGGTTAACCGCTATCCAATCGGCACATTTTCCAGGCGAAAGTTCACCAATATCCGACCGTCCCAGAACAGACGCCCCGCCGCGAGTAGCAAGCTCCAATGCCTGACGGGCAGTCAGCAACGGCGGCGCATCCGCTCCGGAGAGAGAAGCACCCAGTAATCCAGAACGCAAGCGTGCCAGCAGCAACGCCTGCCGCGCTTCAGCCAGCATGTGCGAGCTGTCATTGCTGGCAGAACCATCTACCCCTAGCCCAACCTTCACACCAGCCTGCAAATACTCCCAAATGGGCGCAATGCCTGAGGCAAGCCGCATATTTGAACTGGGACAGTGCGCCACGCCGCAGCCATGATGAGCAAAAAGATTTACCTCTTGTTGATTGATATGCACCGAATGAGCAAACCAGACATCGTTGCCGATCCAATCCACCGTTTGCATGTACTCTACTGGACGATAACCAAACATCTGCTGACAAAAAGCTTCTTCATCTTGAGTCTCAGCCAGATGAGTATGCAAATGCACACCATACTGGCGCGCCAGCGAAGCACTTTGCCGCATCAAATCTTGACTGACGCTGAAAGGTGAACAGGGCGCCAGAACAATACGCACCATCGCACCAGGGTTTGGATCATGGTAGCGTTCAATCAACCGTAAGCTGTCTTTCAGAATAGCATCTTCATCCTCAACGACGCTATCCGGGGGCAAACCGCCCTTGCTCTCACCTAGGCTCATCGAACCGCGCGAAGCATGTAAGCGTAAGCCGACCTGCTGCGCAGCCGCAATTTCATCATCCAGTTTCGAACCATTCGGAAAAAGATACAGATGATCGGAAGCTGTCGTACACCCAGACAGCGCCAGCTCCGCCAGCGCTGTCTGGGTTGAGACAAAAATATCTTCGGGTGTCATACGCGCCCAGATGGGGTATAACGTCTTGAGCCAGTTGAATAGATTGGCATCCTGCGCAGCAGGCACCGCCCTGGTCAGCGTCTGATAGAAGTGATGATGGGTATTGACCAAACCCGGCAACACGACATAACCACTTAAGTCCAAAACCTCATCGGCGTCAGCGGGCAGGTCGGCAGTGGCACCCACCTTTTCAATGAAACCATCTCGCAAAAAAAGACCGCCATCAGGAATCTCCCGACGCCGGTCATCCATCGTCACCAGGACGGTTGCATGTCGAATGAGAAAAGTGGTCATCGGGCAAAAGTGTCCATTTCTCTGAACAAAGATATTCAGCAAACTGTCCTCAACTTACAGACTGAGTTTAACCACTTTTGCCCAAAATGTCAATTGTCAGACAATATGACATTTGTCACATTTTGCTGTCTGCCAACTCAGCCGCGCGCAGGGTATTCTGCAACAACATTGCAATGGTCATCGGTCCAACGCCACCCGGCACCGGCGTAATCCATGAAGCAACTTGGGCAACCTCATCATACGCTACATCACCAACCAACCGATAACCTTTCGGTTTGCCGGGATCATCCACACGATTAATGCCAACATCCACAACTACCGCCCCTGGTTTGACCCAATCGCCGCGCACCATTTCCGCTTTACCCACCGCAGCGACCAGCACATCCGCCTGACGCACCACAGATGGCAGGTCTTTGGTGCGCGAATGGCAAATTGTGACAGTAGCATTTGCCCGCACCAACAATAATGCTACAGGCATTCCAACGATATTTGAACGTCCCAGCACCACTGCATTCAATCCCTCCAGTTTTGGCAATGTCTGCTCAAGCAAATACATTACCCCTGCGGGTGTGCAGGGTATGAACAAGGGATCGCGCCCTTTTTGAGCCAATCTGCCAATATTCATCGGGTGAAAACCATCCACATCCTTCTCAATGCTGATTGCTTTCAACACATCTTCCTCAATCAGATGGGAAGGCAAAGGAAGTTGCACCAGAATGCCATTCACGCGCGGATCTTCATTCAGGTTGCGCACCAGGTTTTCCACTTCTTCTTGTGTAGCAGTCGCCGGTAGTTTATGCCCAAAAGACTCAATGCCAACCTCTGCACAGGCTTTCTGTTTAGAACTTACATAGACCTGGGAAGCAGGATTATCGCCAACCAGTACGGTTGCCAGACCGGGCCGGGGTTTTCCCGCCGCCACACGCGCCGCAACTGCTTCTGCAACTTGCTTACGCACCTGTTCAGCTACTGCTTTGCCATCGAGAATTTGTGCCGTCATTGCTTAATCCCTTTCGTTTCCGTAATTTTAGAGAGCATGTCCTTTTCTATTCATCTGGTATAGATTATACTCCAGTACATTGATTTCTACCCGTGCTTGGTCATCCTGTTGAAAGCAAAACAATTGTTGTTAAACTGCAATAGAAAAAATGGGCTTCCTGACAGGTTGAATAGTTCCAAAAACCTTACAAAAGCGTTACAATCAAATTACCTGCAGGAAGTTTAACATTACCAGAGGGACAACTATCCACTTCACCAAGGAGAAAAAGACGTATGAGCAAGATTTGCGTGATTGGCACCGGTTATGTAGGGCTGGTAACAGGTGTTTGCTTTGCCGATCTTGGAAACGAAGTTACCTGTTTAGATGTAGACCAAACTCGTATCGAACGGCTCAAGCAAGGCATCATGCCCATCTACGAACCCGGATTGGAACAGTTAGTGTCACAAAATGTGCGCGCTAGACGTCTTGCCTTCACTACCGACTACCGACAGGCACTGGACGGTGCAGAGTTTGCTTTCATCGCTGTTGGCACCCCTTCCGGTGTTGATGGCGAAGCAGATTTGCAGTATGTGCGCATGGCGGCTGAAGCGATCGCCGACATTGCCAAAGGATACCTCATTATTGTCAATAAATCCACCGTACCCGTTGGTACTGGCGACTGGATAACCGACATCATCCGCAGGCGACGCAACGGCACCAGACCGCTTTTACAGTTCAGCGTGGTCTCTAATCCTGAATTCCTGCGCGAAGGGTCGGCGATTAACGATTTCATGTATCCCGACCGCATTGTCCTTGGCTCCACCGACCGCCAGGCAGCAAGCAAGGTGGCAGAACTGTATGTCAGCCTGCGTTGCCCGATTCTCATCACCGACCTGCGTACCGCCGAGATGATCAAATACGCCTCTAACGCTTTTCTTGCCACCCGCATCTCATTTATTAACGAGATAGCTAATATCTGCGAGGAGCTGGGAGCGGACGTACAGGAAGTTGCGCTTGGCATGGGGTATGACAAACGAATTGGACCGGCTTTTCTGGATGCCGGGCTGGGCTGGGGCGGCAGTTGTTTTCCAAAAGATGTTAAAGCTCTGGCACACATGGCGGTTCTGCATGGCACGCAACCTCAGCTCTTGCAGGCAGTGATGGAGATCAATCGAAACCAGCGCCGCCGTGTTGTCTATAAACTACGGAAGGCGCTTAATAATCTGGATGAAAAAATTATCGGTATTCTGGGATTGTCCTTCAAACCCAACACAGACGACATTCGCGAAGCGCCTGCCATTGACCTGATCCATCTTTTGCAAAATGAGGGCGCTATCATACAGGCGTATGATCCTCAAGCTATGGAAAATGCCAGACAGGTTCTCAAGCGGGTGAAGCTGTGCGAAACCCCTTATGAAGTAGCTCAAGGCGCTGATGCTCTGGTGCTGGCAACAGAATGGAATGAATTCAAACAGCTTGATTTTGAGCGCATCTATCAGCTCATGCGGCAACCGATCATCATGGATGGTCGAAACCTGTGGAATCCAGAGCCATTGCGCAGCATAGGTTTCACCTATTTTGGCGTTGGGCGCGGTGCAGACAATCACATCAACAATCATCAGCCGGAGACGTGAGTATTCGCGATGAATTGATTAAACCCTTTTCATTCCATAATCATGTCTTCCCACGCTGTGCTTTGCGCGCAAGCCGTGCAAAGCACAGTATAATCAAAATATTCGCAGGGCTGCTCGCCCTGAATTTTCGCGGAGGAATCTCATGCAAATAACCAGCGCACAATACAAGCACTGTGACCTGGTAAAACCCAGCGGACGGATTGACAGTGCCACGGCTCCCCAGTTTGCAGAAGCGCTCAATCAAATCATGGCAAAAGGTCAATACAAAATTGCCATTGACCTCAGCCAGGTGGAATTCATCTCCAGCGCCGGATTGCGGGTATTGATCAACACGCAGAAACTCTGCAAACGATATAACCGCGGCGAGGTTGCGCTGGCAAGCGTTCCAGAAAACATCCTCTCTGCTCTAGAGCTGGCGGGCTTTACTACGCTATTCAAAATCTACGAGGATGTTCTGACAGCCGTTGGAAGTTTCTAGAAAGCCCCCTATTGTTCACAAGGCAGTTTTTCCTGCCCGCTATGAAAGTTTAGCATCTATCAGCCGGTTCATCCGCCAGGCTGCTGCACAGGCTGATTTGGATAGCACCGTAATTTACCGCGTTGACGCAGCAGTGGATGAAGCCTGCTCAAATATTATTGAACACGCCTACGGGAACCACCTCACTGGCAATATTGAATGCACCTGTCAGATAGACGATACAGCGCTGACTATCATCCTGCGCGATGATGGACGTCCCTTTAATCCAAATGCAATCCCGGAGCCAGACATCACTGCCCCACTGGAAGAACGAACAGATCACGGTCTGGGATTGCTATTCATCCGCAAATGGATGGATGAGGTGCACTACGAATTTTCTGGGCAGGGGAATACACTGACACTGGTCAAATACCGAAACCCTCACAAATAACACTCACTCACCAAAGAACAAAGCCCACCACACTTCCCAAGGTTTGGCTGGCTCAACAGTGGGTAAAATCAACGGCGTTGGAGTGGATTGAACGTTCGCTGGTGGAAGCGGCACGATGACATGATCGCCTGGTCTCGCCATATGCGCTTCCTGACGTGCCCACTCTTCAACATACTCATCCGAGCCCACATAGGCAATCCGGGTGTTGAGATACTGCATGGTGGCAATCTGAGCGGCTACCTGCGTCTTGACCAGGTCACGCTGGGCGCTCACTCTAGAAAGCTCTTGCAGACGCGTGTTCAGGTCCATCATCAACAAACCAAACAATACCAGCAAGCCCACCATCAACAGGCGCCGCAAGTTCAATCTTACTGACCATTTTTTCGTCCTGCTCATCCTGATTTCAATCTTACTGCATTCGCCGCACAGTTTCAAGCCAAAAACGCTTGATCGAAAAGAGCCGTTGCAAGATTTACACCGATAAAAAAAGCCCCCTTTGAGGGGGGTAGTGCCGAAGGTGGGATTTGAACCCACATGAGCGTACACTCACTACGCCCTGAACGTAGCGCGTCTGCCAATTCCGCCACTTCGGCAATTGATTTACCTGAATTTATTTTATCGGAAACTTCCAATTTGTCAACCTTTACACACTCCCCTTTGCGATCAGCCGCAAGCCCCCTATGGTAAAATCAGAATAATTACTCAAGAGAGTGACAAGTCATCATGAGCCCATTTCTGCAACTGGCGTTTGTCCTTTCGATCATTCTGCTGGCTGCGAAAGCAGCAGGCTATCTGAGCACGCGGCTGGGTCAGCCTTCCGTATTGGGAGAACTGCTGGTAGGTTTATTGCTGGGACCTTCCCTGCTCGATCTCACCCACCTATATATCATCACCGATACCCACCTGACTGAGATCGTCATTGAACTTGGTGAATTAGGCGTCCTGATCCTGATGTTCCTTGCAGGTCTGGAGCTGCACTTTTCCGAGCTGATCCGCAATGTCCGTGTATCCGTTTTTTCCGGCTTTTTGGGAGTGGTCACACCTGTGGGACTGGGATGGCTGCTGGGAATCCTTTTTGGCTTAGACGGTCAGCAAGCTTTCTTTCTGGGATTGTCACTGGGAGCGACCAGCGTCAGCATCTCAGCGCAGACGCTGATGGAACTAAAAATGTTGCGCAGCCGAGTAGGGCTTGGCTTGTTAGGTGCCGCTGTCCTGGATGATATCCTTGTCATTCTCCTGCTTTCCACTTTTTTGGCGTTGATCACCAGCACAACTGGCGGTTTGGTCAGCATCTTGATCGTTTTTGGACGAATGCTGCTGTTTTTGTTGCTTTCCGCTGCCTTTGGGTTATGGGTGTTGCCCTACCTGACGCGCAAAATCAATGAGCTTTCCATCAGCTACGGTCTGACCACGCTGGCGCTGGTAGTCATGCTGGTTTATGGTCTGGCGGCTGAGTTGATTGGGGAAATGGCAGCCATCACCGGTACCTTCCTGGCAGGCTTAATGCTTGCCCGCACACCCGAGAAACTTCAATTTGAGGACAATTTGCAAGCCGTCGCCTACAGCTTTTTCGTACCCATCTTTTTTGTCACGATAGGGTTGAGCATTGACCTGCACACACTGGAAATCAGCGCTCTCTGGATCAGTCTGGCTGTGTCAGTGATCGCTATCCTTGGTAAGCTTCTTGGCGCCGGCTTGGGTGCCCGTCTGGCAAGTTTTTCCTGGCGCGAATCTATCCAGCTCGGTATTGGCATGGTCTCACGCGGCGAGGTTGGCTTAATCGTCGCTAAAGTAGGACTGGACGCAGGCTTATTGAACAGCGTTGCGTTTTCAGCGGTGATTGCCATGGTGCTGATCACCACTCTGGTGACGCCACCCTTGTTACGCACCGCTTTCAAACAGCCGGCTGTGAAACCGGTAGTGATTGCAGAAACCTGAATCCTCTTTGGGAGGAGAATGATTTTATGTACCTCATCTTATTTGTCCTGGATGATACAAAATGTCTGGAAGATGTGCTTCAGGCATGGGAAGAATGCGGCGTCAATGGAATCACTATTCTACCCAGCACGGGGCTGGCAAAATTGCGTCAGAGAAAGTCAGCCTTACGGGAAAATCTGCCGCTGATGCCCAGTTTGCAAGACATCATCCGCCATGCGGAACAGATGAATCGCACGCTCTTCACGATTGTTGAAGACGACAAGATAGTAGAGGCAATCGTCCATGCCACTCAGGCGGTGGTAGGCGATTTGAACGAACCGAACACAGGGGTTATGGCAATCATCCACCTGGCACAGGCATATGGTCTGCATCGTAAACCCCAGCGTACAATCAGTGACACAAACAATGAATGATATGCTTGCACCGGGCTGGCAATGGATGCCCAACATCTGACCAGCTTCACTCTGGAACATCTCACCCAAGCTGCTCTCGTGCGTTCGGTGCTGGCAGCCGCATTGCAAGCCGCCGACCCCTACCAGGCAGTTCGGAGCGCACTGCACCGAACGGGCGACCTGCTAAAAGTTGACGAACAGATTTATCCGCTCAAAAACTTTCAAAACATATATGTCATAGGCGCAGGAAAAGCCGCCTATCCAATGGCGCTGGCAGTCGAAGATATCCTGGGCGATCACCTGACCAATGGTCTGATGATCACAAAAGAAGGTCACCTTCCCCCGCAGCCAGCCTTGCGGCGGGTCCATATCCTTGAAGCAGGGCACCCATTACCCGATGAACGTGGGATAGAAGCTGCGCGCCGGATGCTGCATCTCCTCGATACTACCACCGCAGATGATCTGGTCTTTTGCCTGATTTCCGGCGGCGGTTCTGCTTTGATGACCGCGCCGGCAGAGGGGGTGAGCCTGAGCGACCTGCAGCAACTGACCAACATTCTGCTACGCTGCGGCGCAAGCATCGCTCAAATCAACACCCTGCGCAAACATCTGGATCAGGTCAAAGGCGGCGGGCTGGCACGGCGGGCGGCGCCCGCCCGCGTCTGTACGCTTATCCTCTCGGATGTCGTCGGCGACCCATTGGAGACCATCGCCTCAGGACCAACCGTTCCAGACGCCAGCACCTTTCAGGATGCCTGGAAAGTGCTGGAACTGTTTTCACTGCTGGATGAGACTCCGCAAGGCATTCTCTCTTATCTCCGGCGCGGCTTGCAAGGCGAGGCTGCTGAAACGCTCAAACCGGGCGATCCAATCTTCCAACGCGTTCAAAATGTGCTTGCCGCCAGCAACGCTCAGGCGGCAAATGCCGCTGCCGAGCGCGCCAAAACGTTTGGTTTTCACACCTTGCGGTTGACCACTTTTCTGCAGGGAGAAGCGCGCCAGGCTGGGATGCTGTTGGCAGCAATTGCCCGTCAAATTCACGCAAGCGCTGAGCCTCTTTCCCGCCCTGCCTGTCTGATCACCGGCGGCGAGACCACTGTCACCGTGCGCGGCAGCGGAAAAGGCGGACGCAATCAGGAGCTGGTTTTGGGCGCAGTGGAGGGGTTGGCACAGGTACCGCAATCCTTGCTGATCAGCCTGGCAACCGATGGCGGCGATGGTCCCACGGACGCCGCTGGAGCGGTCGCCAGCGACACCACTTTATTACGCGCCCGCGCACTGGGGCTCGAGCCGCAGGATTTCCTCAATCGCAATGATGCCTATCACTTTTTTGAGCCGCTCGGCGACCTGCTGAAAACAGGTCCTACCCGCACCAACGTCAACGATTTGCAGTTCCTCTTTGTTTTTTAAGCAATCGTGCGGATGACGGCTTTTGCCTCACCCGCACGGATGTATCTCTGCAAAACTTTAGACTAGTGGCTGGCTTCAAATTCCTGCATACATTCCACCAGCGCCTGGACACTTTCAATCGGCAGTGCATTGTACATCGAGGCGCGGAAGCCCCCCACTGAGCGGTGTCCTTTAATGCCGACCATGCCTTTGCTGGCGGCGAATTTAGCAAATTCCTCTTCGTATTGTTCATAGCCGGGTGCCATCACGAAGCAGGCATTCATGCGTGAACGATCTTCCTTTGCCACCGTGCCGACAAAGCACTTGTTGCGGTCAATTTCGTTGTAGATCAGCTCGGCTTTGGCTTTGTTACGCCTTTCGATTTCCGCCAGACCGCCAATTTCTTTAATCCACCGCAACGTCATCATGGTTACATAAACATTGAGCACAGGCGGTGTATTGAACAGAGAATTGTGCTTGATGTGTGTGCGGTAATCCACCATCGTCGGCAATGGGCGGGAAACCTTACCCAACAGGCTCTCCTTGACGATGACCACCGTCAGTCCTGCCGCGCCGATATTCTTCTGCGCGCCTGCGTAGATTAACCCATACTTGGATACATCCACCGGACGGCTGCAGATATCCGAAGACATGTCCGCTACCAGCGGAACCGGCGAGTCGATGTCATAGAGAATTTCGGTGCCGAAAATGGTGTTGTTGGTGGTGATGTGGAAATAATCGGCATCACCCGGAATCGTATAACCTTTGGGAAGATAAGTGAACTTCTTGTCTTCCGAAGAAGCCACCACTTCTACTTCGCCAAACAGCTTGGCTTCTTTGTAAGCGCGCGTTGCCCACTCACCAGTGACCAGATAGGCGGCTTTCTTTTCAAGCAAATTATAGGGGACATGGAAGAACTGCGTGCTGGCGCCGCCGCCGACCAGAATGACCGCGTAGCCTTCGGGAATGTTCATCACCTCTTTGAACAACGCAACGGTTTCATTGACAACTGCTTCAAATTCTTTGCTGCGATGGGAAACTTCGAGAATCGAGAGACCGGTACCGGCAAAATCCTTCATCGCAGCAATCGTTTCATTAACAGCAGACTCGGGGAGTATCGCTGGTCCTGGGTTAAAATTGTGCTTTTTCATATTCATCCGTCCTTTTTTCAGTTTTTAGGTTCAAGCTGGTGTATTCAGGTTGTTCCAAATGCTCTGTTTATCATAGATGCGGTGTTTTCGAATCACCTGCAAAAGTTACAGGGAAATTGCCCATTTGGCGATAGTGATTATACCCGCTCTTGTCCGTACAGTGTAGGTCTTCACTTTTATGGCACTCATTCGGACAGCTCAAGCGACGGACGATCGCGGCTCAAGATTTCATAACGCACCCGTCCGCCGCAAAAACGGCTGATCAACCCGCCGGCTTCCTGACAAATTTGCTCCACCTCATCCACGGTCACCGGCGGCAGCCCATCTACATTGTATTCGATGGCGGTCGTGGTCAGCAGGGTCAGGGTGTGGTTTGCCTGCCGCCAGGTCCAGCGGCGGGTCAACACCGTATCGCCTTCGGCAAAGATGACTTCACCGGGCAGGGGATGCTCGACCTCTTCACTGCCGAAAGGGATAAAGGTTTCCTGCCCGCCGGCAAGGCGCAGGCTGATGTCCCCCTTGAGCACGTCAATCGCATGACCGCCGGCCGGCACCAGATAGCGCAAAGAAAGCACGTTGCCGATGTCCACCAGCGCGTTGATGGAAGGAAGCTGCTGATCCTTGACCACCCGGCGCGCCAGCGCTTCCATCGAGGGGCGGAACTCGCTCGGCTTGGCGCCAAAGGCGCGGTATGCCTCGCGCCAGGCGGCAATGCGCGGATGTTCGGCGATTTTGTCAGGGTGCAACTGCCTGCGCGCTTGCGCCTCCGCCTCGCGCAGCATGGCAACCAGCTCCGGCGGCGACGGGCGGTTCTGGACGCCGAACGCCAGCGCCACCCCGCGCACATAGCCGGGAAAGCGAACAAAGATTTCCTCTGAAATACGATAGGTAAACGGTCTGCTCATCCATGCCTCCGCACGCAATTTTACCGCAACGAGCAAAAAACGCGCGCCAACCCCCTGCCCCTCGTCAGCACACCAGCAGCCCAGCATCACGGCTGCGAGCCCCTACGGGGATGTGCCAAGCGCACACCGAAAGCCGAGACTGCTGTAGGTACTGAAAGGCTCGAACCTGTGACGGTTGGCAGCCCGCACGTAGTCCTCGAAGGTGAACCACGAGCCGCCCCGCACAACACGATACTCCCCGCTGGACGGGCCCGGCGGATTCTCCCGCGGCGATTCCCTATAGTAGCTTCCCCCATACCAGTCCGCTGCCCATTCCCAGACATTCCCCGCCATGTCCAAAGCTCCATACGGACTCGCTCCAGCCGCATGTCGTAGGCTTTGTACACCACCGCCATCCCCCCGCGCCCCAACTGCTCCACAAGGTGATACCGCCCTAACGATTGACCCATCAGATTCCCTGCCATCATCCGCTTTCCCTCTGTATCAAAGTTTCCTCATTCAGTGTACACCAAAACTTCCCAAATGCCAATTTTTCAACCCTCGCAGGTTAAGGGGGAAAATCAAAGAGATGCGCACAAAACTTGCAAACTGTTCAAAATTATGTTATCATAACGAACGAGGATGGAATGAAGCCAGAGGGGCCTCATTCGCAGGGAAATCGCTCCAATTGGAGTGGTTTTTGTTTCATGCCAGCCCAACCGCAGACCCTCCTTAACCTGTTAAAAACAATTGCGTGAAGGATAATAAGATGCCTACCTCGTTCCTGACCAAAGAAGGCTATCGTAAACTACAGGAAGAACTGGATTACCTGCGCACCGTGAAGCGTCAGGAGATCGCCGAACGGCTGCATGAAGCCATGGAAGGCGGGGAACTGATCGAAAACGCCGAATACGAAGCCGCCAAAAACGAGCAGGCTTTTGTCGAAGGGCGCATCAAAGAACTGGAAATCCTGCTTGCCAGTGCGCGCATCGTAGACGAAGAAACCAAAGTCAAATCAGACACCATTCAGGTTGGTTTCAAAGTAACCATCCAGGAAGAAGGCGGTGAACCGGAAACTTATGTGATTGTGGGCGCCGCCGAAGCCAATCCCAAAGAGGGGCGCATTTCTAATGAGTCGCCGCTTGGCAGGGCATTGCTCAACCATCGCGAAGGCGAAACCGTGCGCGTCGATGCGCCTGCCGGTTCATTTATGGTAAAAATCTTAAAGGTCGAATAACTCTGGGGCGAACAAAGACAAGCCCCGCCCCATATCCAGCGGGCGGGGCTTTTTGTTGCAGAAAGGCTTGAGAAAGTATGGAATTTTCAGAGCTCGAAAAAATTCGTTATGAAAAAATCCAGCGGCTGATTGCTGCCGGGATTCCCCCCTACCCCACGCGCGCCCATCCCACCCACACGATTCAGGAAGCCATCGCCGCCTTTACTGCCGGCGAAAACGACCCCAATGCTGCGCCTGTTCAGGCTACGCTGTGCGGGCGTTTGCGCTCGATGCGCGTCATGGGGAAACTGATCTTCGCTCACATGGAGGACAGCCAGGCGCGCATTCAACTTTTTCTGCGCGTCAATGAGCTGGGAGAAGAGAAACTTGAGCGATTCCGCGAGGATTTTGATCTGGGCGATTTTGTCGAAGCGCAAGGCATCGTCATGCGCACCCGCACTGGCGAAATCTCGCTCCATGTGTATGACTTCCGCATGTTGGCAAAAGCTATCACCCCCCTGCCCGCCGCAAAAGATGAAATCGTAGATGGGCAGGTCGTCCGCCACGCCACCTTAGCCGACCCCGAAGTGCGCTACCGACAGCGCTACGCCGATCTGGCAGTTAATCCGGAAGTGCGCGAAGTCTTCCGCACCCGCGCCCGTATTGTGCGCGCTTTGCGTAATTTTCTGGACAGCCACGGCTTTCTGGAGGTTGAAACCCCCATCCTTCAACCTATCTACGGCGGCGCAGCAGCCCGCCCCTTCATCACCCATCACAATCAGCTCAAACAAGACCTCTACCTGCGCATTTCCTTTGAACTTTACTTGAAGCGTTTGCTGGTCGGCATGCTCGACCGCGTGTATGAAATCGGGCGAGACTTTCGCAACGAAGGTGTTTCTTTTAAACATAACCCGGAGTTTACTCAGCTCGAGTTTTACTGGGCATACGCCGATTATCTGAAAGTCATGGACTTTACCGAAGAGATGCTCCGTTATACTGCCATCGAGGTGCTGGGCAAACCCGCCTTCACTTATGAAGGGCATGAGATTGACCTCAGCAAACCCTGGCGGCGTCTGGAGCTGCGGCAGGGACTGATCGAAGCAATTGGAATTGACATCAACGAACACCCCACCAGCGAAAGTCTGGAAGCTGCCATGCGGGCAAAGGGGTTGAACCCAAAACCGGGCACGCCGCGCGGCAAATTGATTGACGGTTTGCTGGGCGATTTCCTGGAACCGACGCTGATCCAGCCCACCTTCCTCTACGACTATCCGCGCGATATTTCTCCGCTGGCAAAGAGCAAACCCGACGACCCGACGACTGTAGAGCGCTTTGAAGGGTTCATCGGCGGCATGGAACTCTGTAATGCTTTTACGGAGTTAAACGACCCGCTGGATCAGGAAGCGCGTTTTCTGGAGATGGGACGCTCCTACGAAGCAGACGATGAAGAACGCCACCCATTGGATGAGGACTATCTGCGCGCCATGCGCTACGGTATGCCCCCCAACGGCGGCTTTGGCATGGGCATTGACCGTCTGACGATGCTTTTCACCGACAAGCATACCATCCGTGAAGTACTGCTCTTCCCGCATCTGCGCGAGCGCGAGGAAGATTAAGAACTTCTACTTCGCCAGCATGCGCGCCATTTCAATATATTCTGCTGGAAGCTGACGGGTATTGCTGATCACCCTGATTGACTGACAGATTTTATGTAACCTCCAAGCACAGCGACGATAGAATCGCAATCGGATTCAACGCCTGGCGCTTGGAGGCAAAAACCGGATGTGGATCTGGACCGGGTTCAAACCAAAAGAAAGGAAGCAG
>DAOTYY010000040.1:0-13113 GCA_034434695.1 Anaerolineaceae bacterium | reverse complement strand
CCATTTGAGCGGCGGCGTCCTTGATACCCTGCTCAACAGTGCACCAGAAGGAATCCCAGGCGCAGAGGGCGTGCTGCACCATGATGAATTTGAGCGGCTTTTCGCCGGCGGGTGCTTCCGGAGCCTTGGTTGGCTCGGTGGGCGCTTCTGGCGCTTTGGTGGGTTCGGCTGGTTTTTCCAGGGCTTTAGTTGGCTCAGCAGGCTTCTCTGGGGCTGGCGTTGCTGCAGGCTGACAGGCAGTTAATAGAATGCTTGCTAGAACAACAACACTTAACAGGACACGCAATTTTTTCATTTTTTCCTCCGTTCATTTGGTTATTAAAAAGATATGTGGTTCAGTTGTTGTAGCACTCGATACAAATCACCTCCTTATGAGACTAACGACAGGGAATGTCATATCAGCAACAAGTTTTTGCTAGTCGGCTTTGCTTAGGTAGGTGTTGCTGATAACGGCAAGGATGATGATTAGACCGGCAGTTGCCTGGAAAACCTGAATTGGAATTTGCATCAATACCAGACCCTGATCCAGCATTTGGAGCAAAAAAGCACCCAACACAGCACCGATGATAGTGCCATAGCCTCCTGTCAACCGTACGCCGCCGATGACGCTGGCGGCAACTACGATCAACTCCATGCCCTCCCCACGCAGTGGGTCAACGCTCATGCGATGTGCAAATTGAAGAACACTGGCAATACCGACCAGCATTCCGGTGAGGGTAAAATTGATAATTTTGACACGGGCAACGTGGACACCCTGCGCGAGAGCAGCTTCCGGTGCTCCACCTGCAGCGAAGATCCAGTTACCATAGCGGGTACGCATCAGAATAAAGGTAAAAATTGCTGCCAGCAAAAGAAACCAGACCAACGAGGTGCGGAAAGCCTGCATGCCGAACAAGTTGTTAAGCAAGGTGAAATCGCCGTTCATGATCTTGAAGACGGGAATAGGTTCGCCTTTGTAGGTCGCAAAGTCTCCGCCGCCAATGGCGCGCACGATCCCGCGATAAGCCAGCATGGTGCCCAGAGTGGCAATGAAAGAGGGAATTCTGGTCTTGATGACAATCAAGCCGTTCAAACATCCCAACAGGGTGCTGGCAACCAGTGCCAGAAGGATCGAGAGCCAGACGGGCCAACCAGCAATGAGTGACAATGCCAGAACATAACTGGCAACGGCAAAATTGGAGCCCACGGAAAGATCGAATTCACCGGAAATCATCAGCATAGCGACGCCAATCGTGACGATCCCGGTAATGCTTCCAAAGGTCAGGATATTGCCGATCGAAAGCGGGGTCAGGAAATAGGGGGCAGCGAATGAAAAGAAGGCGAAAAGCAGAAGGAGGACGATCAGCGCAACCGCTTCGGGCATGTAGGATAGCCGATGTCGAATCTGTGGCAATTTTCTTGCGAGCAAACTCATCTGGCACCTCGCGGTTTATATGGTGAGTAATAACGACATCCTGCCCCTATCACAAAGCCATGCAAACTTTTTGCAAATGTTTGCATGAAACAGTTTAGCAAAATTGAAGACAAAAGTCAAGAGGAACGGGTGACATTTTTCATGCCATTTATCCGGTAATCGGCTTGACCAGCCGGATGAACTCTTCTGCTTTACGGTCTATTTCCTCTTCTGATGTCAGGGGAGTGATGCCAAAATCGGCACCCAGACCGGGGTCGACAACACCAACGCTCAGGTTAATGCTTCGGCGCAGGATGGAATCGGTGTGTGGTAACATGTTTTTGTAGTAACGCTGATTTCCACCGGCATCGCGAAAACTGAGTAATTGTTCCATGTTGTTATAAACGTGCCAGCCGCTGTGATAAATGACCTTGCTGTGCAGGGCTTGAGCCGCTTGTTCAGCCAATTTTTCGTTTTCAAACTGTACAGTGAGCAGCGTAGCGCACTCTCCTGGATCATTGATGCGTCGAAAGGTGAAGCCTTCCAACCCGCCTGCTTGAATACCCGCCTTGAAACGGGCTTTTTTCACTCGCAGGGTCTCCAGAATGCGATCCAGTTTTCTAAGCTGTCCTAGTGCAAAAGCTCCGGTCAGCTCGTTCATGCGCATATTGATACCAATGATGGTGCGATTACCAATTTCTACACCCTTTCGAAGGGGAAGGTGTCCCTGGTCGTGAAAAGCAAAGGCGCGGCGGTAGAGTATTTCATCATTGGTGACCAGCAGCCCGCCGTCGCCGCTGTTAATCACTTTGTAGTTGTTGAGTGAGAAAGCTGCACAAGCCCCGAATGTTCCCAATCTTTGCCCGCGATAACTGCCGCCCAGCGCCTGACAGCAATCTTCGATGACAGTCAGATTATATTTTTGCGCCAAAGTCATGATTTTTTCCATGTCGCAGGGGTTGCCTAGCATGTGAACAGGCATGATGACTCGGGTGCGCGGGGTGATCTTGCGTTCTGCATCCTGCGGGTCCATGGTGAGAGATTCGTCCACTTCAACCAGCACCGGAACACCGCCTACAGCGATGACGGAGGACATTGAGGCAATAAAGGTGTAGCCGGGTACTAAGACTTCATCGCCGGGCTGCAATCCAACTGCAATCAGGGATGCCATTAAAGCGCTGGTGCCGGAGTTAACGGCAACACAAAAGTTTGTCCCGATCTTGTGGGCGAACTCGCGTTCCAGGGTATAGACTTTTTGCTTGAAACGGAGGTCATCATCTTTCCCGTAGCGAGAAAGATATCCGCTTTCTAAAACATCCATAACTTCTTTACGTTCCTCATCGCCGAAAAAGAAGAAACCTGGTCCTGGCACTTTGTACCTCCTGATCATACCAAAAGTCTTTTTTAATTATAATGCAAACGTTAGCATATTGAAATCATAAAATTTGGATAAAATGTTCAACCTGTAAACTCCTGCGCAAGAATGATATGATTATATCAGGAGGTGGAGCATGGTATCTTACGTACAACTTGGTCCTCTGACAGTGAGTCGTTTTATTCTCGGCAGCAATCCTTTCAGCGGGTTTTCCCATCAAAGCCCGGCGGCTGATCTGGAAATGAAGCGATATTACACCATCGAGCGCATCAAGCAAACCATGCGCGAGGCCGAGGAATTGGGCGTCAATACGCTGATTGCGCGCACTGATTTTCACGTGATGCGCTTGTTACTGGAATACTGGGATCAAGGCGGTCAGATACAGTGGTTTGCCCAAACCTGCCCGGAGGTGGGTGATCATGTAACCTGTATCAACCGCGCCGCAAGCGGCGGCGCAAAAGCCTGTCATATTCATGGCGGCGTCATGGATTATCTGCTTGCCCAGGAACGGTTGAATGAAATACCACCCATGATTGATTTGATTCACCAGAAGGGTATGCTGGCGGGGATTGCAGGACATCATCCTGAGGTGTTTTTATGGGCTGAGGAGGTTCACCTGCAAGTGGATTATTATATGTGCAGCTATTACAATTCCGCCCATCGTGACCAGCGTCCTGAGCATGTTCCTGGTATGGAAGAGTGGTTTCTAGAAGAAGACCGCGCCATCATGGCGCAGGTTATTCAGACACTGAGTAAACCGGTGGTTCATTACAAGATTATGGCTGCCGGGCGTAACGACCCACGCGAGGCATTCATCTTTGCGGCGCGTCATATGCGCCCTGTGGATATGGTTTGTGTTGGGATTTATAGCAAGGGTGCGCCGCACATGTTGCGGCAGGATGTTGAACTGCTCGAGGCTGCCTTGGCTGGACAGCAACAGCCAGCAGCACAGGGCTGATAGCATGTTGAGCTTATCCTGAAACTTGCCAAATACTGAGCGGGTTAATGAATCACCCGAAATAATGAAAATGAGTCCCTTTCTGCAATCAACTGCAAATATCCAGCCTTATAGGGATTCCATTCTCCCAATGCTCTTTCGGACGGGCTCCATATCAGGTAATCTACATGATACGTATCCAGCAAACGGATGCGCTGGTCATCTGAAGTTTCCTGATGATAGACAGCCTCGATTTGATCTTGCCAGGTTTTTCCCCCAGCGCTTTCGGGTCCATGTCCAATCAGTACTTGTGCTGAAGTGTAGGCTGGCAGCGCATTGCTTGTGTCGAAAGAAGCCAATACCAGCGAAGACTCTGGTGTGTCCTGTGTATCCAGTAATTCAAACATGGCGACCTGTTCGCGAGGTAGAAAGACCGGCTCGGCTGGATGCTTAGCCGTTTGAATACCGCCAGCAAGCAACAGGAACGTAGTCGGCAGTGAAAATGCCAACAGTCCAGAAACTACTCCAGTCTGCCACGAGGCATGCAGCCAGCGCGGCGGTTTATCGAAAAACGCAAAGGTTAGAACAACCAGTGCTACCCAGAAGCCCTCAATCAATCGGCGCTGGATGCTGATTGGAAAACAAATGCCCATCAAGCCAACTGTCATCCAGATAACTGCTAATGATGTCTGAAGACGATTGCTTTTCCATCCGGTAAGTGCTCCAAAGAATGCCAGCGGCATCAGCCATCCGTAGGATGCAAGATACGTTGAAACTGGCGCAGTGGTGAGAACGTTTTGGACACTCCAGATACGCAGGTAGGGGTCTCTGATGAACTTGTATGCCGTGTAAGTGAGCAGCGTAGCAGCAGGAGCACTTCCAGCCAGCAGATAAGCCAAGATTCTCGTGCTTTGGCTGGCTGATTGAGTTTCTGCTGATTTTTTCTTTTTTTCAAAAATCCATCTACTAACCCAATGAGGTACAATAATACCTGCCGCCATTGCGGCTTGTATAGGCTGACAAACTCCTGCTAACAACCATGAAAGACAAAGGACAATTGTTCTGCGCCATGAAGGCGTCTGCCACAGGCGGACGTAGGCGATCAATGTCCAAAGCAGCGCGGCGCGCCCTAAAGCCAGGTGCGGTAAGCCATACAGGCTCAAAAATCCAAAACTTTCTGGTGAATATAATTCTAACGGTAACTGAGCATGGTCTTTTGCAAACAGTAACAGCCAGCCCAGCCCTCCGCCAGCAGTGATCATGATCAGGGCGATTTGCCGAATGCGGCGCTGTTCAATGAACAAAGCCAGAAACTGATAAGTTGCCCAAATGTTCAAAACTCCTGCCAGGATGCGGAAGATATGAAAGAGAAGTATCAGTTTCAGATGTACTTGTGGGGGAGAAGCAAGTTTTCCCAGCAGAAGGTAAGGCAAAAAAGCGATGACCCCGCTTTGAGGCATGTGGGTATATGGGGAACGAAATAGCCATGCGCCTTCCGTGCCTGTCCGCATTTTGGCAATGTACGAATTGCCATCCGTAACACCGAAAACAAAGCCGGAGAAAATCCATGTTGACTGTGGGTTTAAACGGCTATCCTGCTGTAAGGCGATTGCATAGGGCAAGCTGGTCAAAACGATGAGCAAAGCTGCATACCCCTTAAACCAAATATCTCTCACTCTTGTTATTTGACACCGTTCAAGTAAATTGAAATTCATGGTAGCAAAGTGTATTTGCCGCTCTGTTCGATTGTGGGGGGTAATGCACTTGAAAAGGTACGTAGATTCCTTATAAGGTTTTCAAATTCTTGTGGGCGAACCGCATAAAAGCCTAGAGTATTCCCCTTCAATGAGGCAAAAATGTTTTGGGTTACAGTCCACTGACCTGCTTTCTCCCACTCATTAGGTGCCCCACCGTATTCCTCAAGCCAGGCGTCATATAGGACAGCAACACTTACTCCTTTTTCTTGAGTGATATGTGAGATTTCTGCTTTCCCATACCTGTCAGCCCGTTTTAGTTGTGCGGGTTCTAGTGTACCAAGTCCCCACAGGTCAACAACATAGGCGTTCGAATAGTAAGCAATGGCGCCTATATCGGTTGCTGCAATCGTTTTACCTTTGTAGTACCGTTCTAAAAATTTTGCCGGCAGATATTCTTGCTCGTAGGTGTTTTGGGTCGCAAGTGGAGTTCGCACCAATGAAGCAACAGCATGAATTGCCAGTGGAGCAGCAAGAACGAAACTGAGAGCAGGGATTAGCAAAGAGCGGACAATATTTTTCTTATATCGTGTTGCAGTGAATAAAGTTGGAGCTTCTGTTTTGCCAAATGGTCGTTGAGCTGTTAGGGCATTAGCAATCGCAAATAAGGCTAGCGTGATAAGATAACTATGATATCGGTAAAACCAGCCAATCTTAAGAATGATTTGACATAAGATGCTCACACTCGTGATCAACAGTAGCGCTTGTCTATAGTTTGGTTGTAAACGAAATCCGACTTGCCTTAGCATCATAAGGATCATGATAAACAGAACGATAATCTGGGTGTTGCAACGTGCATACTCTAGTAGAGAAAGCAAATACGTCAATAAGCCTTTCAGCGTAGTTTCTGGCAGGGATGGTTTTATCATCAAGGCGTTTGGCAGAAAGTACCAACCATGAGAGAGCGACCAGACTCCTATTAAGATCATTGGCAGGACTGAAACGCCGGCTAACAAAACAGCATATTTCCATCTCCCATTTAGGAATAGCAGTATCAAAATGGGGAGAACAGTAAACAAACCTTCGTATCGGACACTGGTAAGCAACATGGCTAGCACGAGCAAAAGCACCTGTTGACTTGTTGGAGTGTCATCCAATTGGGAGATAAACCTTGCTGCTTGATGGGAAAAGAATACTGTCACTAACGCATGGAGCACGTGTTCCATTCCGGACAGGGTCAATTCTGGTAAAGGGGTTATGAAAATCAACAAGAGCAAAATGTTTGTGGTCAGCAATTTTGTTGCAGAGCGCCTGTGTAATAGGGCATAAACAGAAAAGAGAAGTAGAAGACTCAAAAAGAGATTCAGAATAAGCGGGGTTAAGTCATGAATTCCCAAAGTCCTATTAATGCTTGCTAGCAGAATAGTCCACAGTGGGGAAGAGGAAGTGGACGAAAATTCATGCGCGTTTACTCCCCAATTAGCAAAGAGAGCCAGATTTCTGGCGATTGCCATATGGATATAGGCATCATCTACCTCATATACAAAAATGTCATTGCAAGCTCTCAAAGATTGGGTCAAAAGGGCAATAAAGAGAATTCCATAAGCGGCAAGAATGATAAGCAGTGGATAATGTCTCTTGAACAAATTCATGCACTTATAGATACTGTAAGAACCAATTACGAGCTTCTTCTCTCATTCCACCGACAACGCGATGAGTGATTCCTGGATAGACGCGCAAGCATAGATGTTCTGATTGCGCAGTATAAAATGGCTGCAACCTTTTGTAGAGCTGAAGATTATATAGGCTAGGAACGTCCGTGTCTAACGCTGCTGCGACGAGAAGTAAAGGCTTAGGAACAAAAATTTTCGTGAACCTTTGTGAAGGGTCAATTTGTTCTAGGTATTCAAGTCTCTTCTGGGTTTCAGCTTCTGATTTTTTGATGGCTTCTTGCCATTTAGGTTGTGAAGTGGCTTTTAACAAAGCGTCTTGCCAGAATTCATACGGGCTGATATGAGCGATGAAAGAGACCATTGATTTCACTAAAGACACACGAGCAGCGACCAGAAAAGCGGCGAAGCCGCCCATTGAAGAACCACATACCCCAAGACGCTGGATGTTCATACGCTGATCGGTGCTGAAATGGTTGATCAAAGTTTCCATGTCTCGTGCGGTCTGATCAACAATCTGAAACATCCGAAACAAGCGATCCAATCCGCTTTCGAAAGGGTAGATATCCTCTGGAGAAGGTTGGTCCCAAGCAGTACGGATACGCTCATCCAGCCGCTCGCCGTGCATGGCGGCATCAATTGCAACCATACATATTCCAGCCTCAGCCAGCATATCCCCCAGTTCGATGCCGGAACGCTTGTTGCTGGCTAAACCATGCACATAAAAAACGACAGGCAGATTTTCAGCACCCTTGGGATAAATCGTTAGTGTTGGGATGCCATATAGAATGTCACTTTGAATGATTCGTTGTCGAGTATCCATAAGCAAATTCTATTTGTTTTCCAGTTCTATGTCAAATTGACGCAACTTCCCCAAAAAAGAGGGGTTATAAGAACCAGAAGAAACGAGTTATTAGTGCTTGATTCAAGAAGCCCAAGTGACCGATTATAACTTTTTTTGACTCTCCGTCCGCTGTGATATTTAGGGTGGTGAAAAAGGTCATGTCTGTTTAGGACATGAGGTTTTTTGTTTTTACTTGATGAAATTGGGCAGTGGTTTGTGCAAGTTGACGTTTATAAGGAAAGGAAGGAACAATGAGTAAAACAAAAGCTATCGCTATCGTTGGAATTGGTGCTATCATGCCAGATGCGCTTGATGCGCCGACCTTCTGGCAAAACATTAAGCAAGGGCGCTACTCCATAACCGAAGTGCCGCAAGACCGCTGGCGGGTAGACTTGTATTACCATCCCGATCCTTCTGTTCCCGACAAAACATACAGTAAGATTGGCGCCTGGGTGAGAGGATTCAAATTTGAGCCGTTTAAACTTGGCATTGCCATTCCTCCGAAGGTATTGGCGGTCATGGATGAGGCGCAGCAATGGGCAATTGTTGCTTCGCGTCAGGCGCTGGACGATTACGGCTATCCCAAACGTCCTCTAAATCCGGAGCGGGTTGCGGTTATCTTCGGTAATTCGCTGGGTGGAGAATATCACTATCGAACGACGATGCGAATCTATTTGCTGGAATATCTCGATATGCTGACTTCTTTGCCCGATTTTCAGAATTTGCCGCGCGAGATACAGACAGCTCTGGTGAATGGTATGCAAGAGCAGATGCGTTTACGCGTTTCAGATATTACTGAAGATACCATGCCGGGTGAATTGAGCAATATCATTGCCGGACGCGTGGCAAATGTTTTCAACTTTGCTGGCCCAAACTTTGTTACAGATGCGGCTTGTGCTTCTTCCATCGCCGCTTTGCAAAATGCGGTTGAAGGGTTAATGGCTCATCAATTTGACGCAGTACTGACAGGGGGCATTGATCGCTGTATGGGTCCGGAGGCGTTCGTCAAGTTCAGCAAGATCGGCGCACTCAGCCCGGATGGTTCTCGTCCGTTTGCTGATGGCGCCAATGGTTTTGTAATGGGTGAAGGAGCGGCAGTCTTTTTGTTAAAGCGGCTGGAGGATGCTGAAAAGGACGGTGATAAGGTCTACGCAGTCATTCGCGGGGTGGGCGGCAGCAGCGATGGCAAGGGGAAAGGTATCACTGCGCCCAATCCGCTAGGTCAGCAGCGTGCAATTGAGCGTGCCTGGCGCGATGCTGAACTCTCGCCTGCTACTGCTGGACTGATCGAAGCGCATGGCACGTCCACCCGCGTGGGCGATGTGACCGAAGTGAACAGCCTGAATGCCGTCTTTGCGCCGCTTGGATTGCCGGTTGGCAGGGTGGCATTGGGTTCCGTTAAATCGAACATTGGGCATCTGAAAAGCGCTGCTGGTGCTGCTGGGTTGCTCAAAGCGGTGTATGCTCTGTATGAGCGTGTCATTCCACCTTCAGTTAATTTTGAGCGTCCCAATCCAAATATTGACTTTGCTCATTTACCGTTTTACGTGCCAACAGAGACTCGTCCGTGGGAAGTGCGTCAGGGCGAAGTACGCCGTGCGGGCGTTAGCTCATTTGGTTTTGGCGGCACGAACTTTCACGTGGTTCTGGAAGAATATTTACCGGGTATGTTGACTGGCGAGAAGGTATATGCTGTGCCTGAAATTCCAGCAAAGGCAGAAATTGTGGCTGAACCTGTTCCTCAAGCGGTCTTGTCAAGCGAACAACAGACGCTTAAGCCATTCAATGGACTACTGTTTTTGAGTGCAAGCAGCACGGCTGAGCTGATGCAGTCATTGCGCTCCGTGTTAGAGCGGGCAAACCGAGGCGAGTTGCCCGCTTCGGTCTGTCCGAATGAGGAGCAGTTGCGAAAACCGCAGCGGCTGGCAATAGATTTCGCTAATGCTGATGAATTGCTGAAACGCGGCGAAAAAGCATTTAAGGCATTGGAAAATCCTACCCCCGGTATCTGGACTGCCTTGACCGCTCAGGGAATCTTTTATGGCAGTGGGGAACCGGGCAAAGTAGCCTTCATGTTCCCTGGACAGGGTTCGCAATATGTCAACATGTTGCGGGAGCTGAAGGAGATTGAACCGGTGGTGGCGGAAACCTTTAACGAAGCAGATCGGGTCATGACGCCGATTTTGGGACGCACGTTGACCAGCTATATTTTTGTAGATGGAGATGAGGCGGCACTTGCGCAGGCGGAAAAAGAATTGCGCAATACGGAGATAACTCAGCCGGCAATGTTGACTGCCAATGTGGCGTTGTTACGTGTGTTGCAAAAATATGGCTTTCGCCCGCACATGGTCATTGGGCATAGTTTGGGTGAATACGCCGCTTTGGTAGCGGCAGAAGTGCTCACCTTTGCTGAAGCGCTTGAGGTAGTCAGCGCGCGTGGAAGGGAAATGAGCAGGGTGTCGCTGGAGGATAATGGTGCGATGGTAGCTGTTTCTGCACCATTGGAAGAAGTAGAACAGGTGCTCAAGACGGTTGAAGGCTATGCGGTGATTGCCAATATCAACAGTCCGATGCAATCGGTGATTGGCGGTTCTACTGCGGCGATGGAATCTGCTCTGACAATTTTCCAGAAAGCTGGTTTTCAAGCCTCAAAAATTCCTGTGTCCCATGCTTTTCACACCAGAATCGTTGCCCCTGCCAGCGAACCGTTACGCAAGGTCATTCAAAGCAAAAATATTCGCCCGCCGAAATTACCTATTGTTGCCAATGTTACCGGCGAGTTATATCCGACCAGTCGGGAAGAAATTATCGAAATGCTGGCACAACAACTTGCCTCACCCGTGCAGATGGTCAAAAGTATGCAGACGCTTTACCGCGAGGGGGCGCGCATCTTTGTTGAAATTGGTCCAAAACGGGTGATCAGTGCTCTAGCCACTGACAACTTGAAAAATTACACAGATGTACTCATCCTTGGCACCAATCATCCGCGCAAGGGAGCACTGGTTAGCTTGAATGAGGCGCTGTGCGGTTTGTATGCGGCTGGGGTCGTGCCCATTTTTGAACGGGCGGCGGCAGCGCCTGCGCTTTCGCTGTCAACAACCCCGTCTAAAGATGCTATTGTTCAGAAAATGCCGACGGTGATTCACCTTGAAGATGGACGCTTACCATTGACCGGTTCCGTTGTGATCAGTGGGGCTGGTCTAGGGTTGCCCGGACGAAATAAAGCGGTCTTTGATGAGCGCAATGTTCTGCGTCTCCTGAACGGTGAAATGTTGATCGAGCCGTTGACTGAAGAGAAGCGTCGTTCTATGCTTGACAAACGGGTGACGCGCTTGGTCAAGAGCGAAGCCGGCGCGGTGATGGAAACGATTGACGATTTGGAACAAACGGTTAAGCTTGCAGGTCAGGGAGGTGCGTTTGATCTCGAAGAAGAGTTTGGCATTCCTGAAGAACGGGTAGAAGCCACCGATATATCTACTCAACTAGCTATTGCTGCTGGGATAGATGCCCTGCGGGATGCCGGCATTCCGCTGGTGATGGCTTATCGGCAGACCAGTAAAGGTACGTTGTTACCTGACCGCTGGCGGTTGCCGGAGGCGCTGGCAGACGAGACGGGGGTAATCTTTGGCTCCGCTTTTCCAGGACTTGACCAGATGGCAGTTGAGGCAGAGCGTTATTATGGCTACCAAAGACTTGTTGCACAATTAAGTGAACTGCGTGGTATTGAGGCGCTTTTGCCGGAGAGCCAGCAGGATGTCCGGGCACTTCTGGCAAAGCGCATTGCTGAACTTGAAGCACAAATTGCTGAATTGGACTACCACTTTGATCGCCGCTTTATCTTTCGGATTCTTGCAATGGGGCATTCGCAGTTTGCCGAGCACATTGGCGCGCGCGGCCCGAACACACATGTCAATGCCGCTTGTGCTACCACGACCCATGCCATTGCTATTGCGGAAGACTGGATACGCACAGGTCGCTGCCGCCGAGTGATTGTCATCGCCGGAGATGATGTGACGCGCGATAGTTTAGCTGGCTGGATTGGCACTGGGTTGTTGGCAAGTGGTGCAGCGACGACGGAAGGCAACCCGCGCATGGCAATCCTGCCCTTCGACCGTCGCCGCAATGGGATGATTATGGGCATGGGCGCGGCAGCACTGGTTATTGAGTCAGAAGACGCGGTGCGTGAGCGCGGTATGAAAGGCATCAGTGAAATTCTTTCCACCGTGATCGCCAACAGCGCCTTCCACGGTACCCGTCTGGATGTGCAGCATGTCTGCGAGGTAATGGAGCGGGTGGTCAGTGTGTCAGAAGAACGCTACGGTATCCGCCGCAAAGAGATTGCCCCGCAAACGGTCTTTGTTTCACACGAAACGTACACTCCTGCGCGCGGCGGCAGCGCTTCGGCTGAAATCCGTGCCCTTCGTTATACTTTTGGAGAAGCTGCAGACCAGATCATCATCGCTAACACGAAAGGCTATACCGGTCACTCAATGGGCGTTGGGATTGAAGATGTGCTGGCGGCGAAGGCTTTGGAATATGGGATTGTTCCTCCCATTGCAAATATCCATGATGGGTTTGAACCCGACCCTGAGCTGGGCAATCTAAACCTTTCCAGAGGAGGAAAGTATGATGTGCAATATGCGTTACGCTTGGGAGCGGGTTTCGGTTCGCAGATTGCTATGACCCTGACGCGTAAAATTGCCGGTGTGGGGGAACGAGTCAACCCCGAGGTTTATCAACAGTGGCTGGCGGATTTGGCAGGTTACGAACATGCTGAAACCGAAGTGGTACAGCATACCTTGCGCATCAAACACACGGGCGCACCGGTGAAGACGCCAAAGCGTTCAACCTGGCAGTATGGACAGGGACCAACGAAGTGGGCACTGGGCGATCCAAAACTGGCAAGCCAGCCCGTTCAGTTTGTTTCTGAGCAGCCACCTACAATCGAAATGGTGGAGTCGAAAACACAACAACCTGTGGCGGTTGAACAACCTAAACCCGTTGCCGTAAGCAATGAGGAGATTAAAGGCAAGGTGTTAGCTTTAGTCAGCGAGAAGACGGGTTATCCGGTGGAGATGCTGGATTTAGATTTAGACCTTGAGGCAGATTTAGGGATTGACACGGTGAAACAGGCGGAGCTGTTCGCTTCGGTGCGCGGGTTGTATGACATTCCGCGTCGTGAGGACTTGCGGCTGGCGGA
>DAOTYY010000039.1:0-4134 GCA_034434695.1 Anaerolineaceae bacterium | reverse complement strand
TGGCGCAGCTGCTCGGATAAGCATACAATTGGCTTGGGCATGGTTCAACCTCCAGGATTAGGTTCTCAGCAAACCTTATTATCCTCGGTTTGACCATGCCTTTCTATTCAAGTTCTGTTAAAGTGCAAAGATAGTGACTTTATCTTACCGCCTCAATGTTCAGCGTGGCTTAGTCTTGGCGATGGTTTTCCCATCGTTAAATGCGGTGGGTGGAATTGCAACGGGAATTCTCGTCTATACAGGAGGGTTGAATGTGATGGAGGGGGTTGTAACGGCAGGTTCATGGTACTTGTTTTTGCTTAGCCTGTAAAGTTTTCTTTATCCAGTGATGAACCTTTCTTCCTTTGCAACAACGGTTCAAACCGGTCTGGCAGCGGCAGAGCGCGTCTTCGCATTAATAGACGCTGAACCGGCTGTTCGACAAATTGGGCATGAGGCTGTACCATGTTTGCGCGGTGAGATTGAATTTGTCCATGTGAATTTTCGCTATCGAACCAGTGAACCAGTGTTGGAAGATTTCAACCTTCACATCCGGGCAGGCGAGAACCTGGCAATTGTGGGTCACACAGGTGCGGGAAAGACTTCAATAGCCAGGCTAATTGCGCGCTTCTATGAATTTCAGCAAGGACAATTGTTAGTGGATGGACGGGACATTCGAACTTTTGATCTGGGTTCTTATCGGCGTCAGTTAGGCATTGTACCTCAGGTGCCGTTTTTATTTTCCGGGACAGTGATGGAAAATATTCGTTATGCTAGACCTGAGGCAACCGATAAAGAGGTTTTTGAAATTGCCAATCAAATTGGTGGTGGAGAATGGATCGAGACTTTACCGCATGGTTTGAATACAGAAGTAGGGGAACGCGGTGCATTGCTTTCCATGGGACAGCGGCAACTCGTGGCGCTGATGCGCGTACTGATACAACGCCCAGCAATCTTTATTCTTGATGAAGCAACCGCCAGTATTGATCCATTTACTGAGCGCCAGATTCAGCAGGCTTTGAGTTTGATCCTGTCTTCTGCTACCAGCATCTTAATTGCACATCGCTTATCTACAGTGAAATCTGCAGACCGCATTATTGTTGTGCGTAATGGAAAAATCATCGAAGAGGGTAATCATAATGACCTGATGGCAAAGGGAGGACACTACGCCGAGCTGTATAACACCTATTTTCGCCATCAGAGTCTGGCATATGTTGAGCAGGCGAAGATGATGATGGACATGGAGAATCTTCTGTCAAAAAGACGCTATTAAGAAACATGTATTGTTTCCAGCCCTAAACCGCTCTCGATAATGTTGCAGATTTTTCTTGGTGATCATGGTCAGGTTTTCCAAAATATTTTCTGGGGCAAACCAGCCAATTTCACTGTATTCTCCTGGTTTACAAATAACAGGTTCCCCAGATTGAAGTTGGTAGATAAATGTCGGCGGGATCCAAAGCTGTGTCTTATCATGTAAAATGTGGCAGCAATCGTTTTTTTCTAACGGTCCATGTTTGGAACAAAAATGATCCCCCGTTTATTTTCTACAGTGAATTGTACCGACACCTACTTCAATTTAGTTATTACTACGTTTTTATGGAGGCAACTGTATCCTTAATGGAAGAATCCTATTTGGTGCCAGCGGGTAAAGCCAGAGCAGAGATTGTGGTGCAGAAGTCGCGGTTTATTGCCAGCGCAACGCCAGCTTTTTCTGTTGATGAGGCGCGTGCTTTTCTAAACAGTATTCGCGTAGAATTTCCTGATGCCACTCATCACGTGCCTGCTTTTATTATCGGTCACGGTGATTCAATGATTGCCCATTGCTCCGACGCTGGCGAGCCATCTGGCACGGCGGGACGTCCAGCGTTGACAGTTTTGCAAGGAAGCGGCTTGGGCGATGTGGCTGTGGTGGTTACCCGTTTTTTTTTGGTGGTGTAAAACTTGGTACGGGAGGGTTGGCGCGCGCTTATCGGGATGCAGTGAAAGCCGTGCTGGCGGTGTTGCCGCTTGCCCAGAAGTGTAAAGTCTATACGGTGAAGATTCTACTGCCGTATGCGCTTTTTGAGCGTGTTCGCTCAATCGTAACTGAGCATCATGGGAAAATCGTGCACAAAGTTTTTGCGGGTGATGTGACCATGATAATTCGATTGCGTGTTGACGACTTTGTTCCCTTCCAAAACGTTCTGCGTGGGGTCTCCTCTGGAAAACTGACACAAATTGAAATCATTGAGACCGGGGAAATGGTATTTCCACTTGGATAGACATTAGTTTCGGTTTTTGATGCGCCAATCAGATTTGAGAATTGCCATTAGGTAACTGCTCCAATAGTCCACACCAACTTTTCGGTAATCGCGCAAATGCCCTTCTATCACAAACCCAACTTTTTTGTAACAGGCAATTGCCGGTTGATTGAAGTCAAAGACGTACAAACTAATGCGAGGCAGATGCAATTCGCCAAAGGCGATGCTGAGTAACTGCTGTACCATTTGGGTGTCATATCCTTTTCCACGCTGGTTAGCATCTCCGATCAAAACCTTTGAGACCGTAGCTGCCAGGTTACGCCAGTCAATGTTGTTTAATTCGATATGGCCAATGACTTCATGCGTTCTGGTATCTACTGCCTTGAATATTTTTCGCAGCGGCGGGCTGATTAACCCAGATTGATAGTATTCTTCTAATCGTTTGACATCCAGCGGAAAGGTAAAAAATGGTCCGCACCACATCATCATTGCTTTTGCATCGTGTATCCACCCAATCAAACGACTAAAATCTGAGTAATCAAATGGTTTTAGTTCAATGGACATGTTTGTTTACTCTTGCGCTCTACTTTGGCTAAGTGTCTGATTTTCGTCATTGTTTAGAAGAGATTGTACATACCAGGCGATCTGCTCGGCGCCGTTTGGTGACAAGCGTTGTATGTGAGGTAAGCTAATCAATTGTGGGATTGCTTCTATCCACTCGCCGTTTTGGAATAAAGAGGATGGTATCTCAAATCCTGCCATTTGGTGCTGAATGAAAGTAGCCAATACAGGCGATTCGCGAAAGTTAGGGCGGTTGATAAACCCAAAAGGTGCTCCTGCGAAATAAACTTCAACAGTGGTACTATATCCTGCTTTGCCAACCACTGCATCGCTGGCAAAAACAAGATCAGGATGATAAAAGTTTGAATGATGGGGCAATAATACCATGTGGTTTGTAAACTGCATTTGATAACTGCCGCCGGGAATAACCAGACTGATGCCATCTAGTTTGGAAAGATTACGTAACATACTGAAACGCTCCGGTATGCCGCCCATTGTTACCAACACCATGCGATGATTGTCTGGGATGTTCAATTTTCGACGGATTTGAATTGCCGGCGTTTTGGGTTTGCGACTCACTGGATAGGTAGTTAGGTTTGCAGTTTTTTGGGGATTACAAACCGGCTCAGTTTGGATATGGTAATCTGTACTGTTGAATACTTTGCGCAAGTATTCAATGTGAAACCGAAAACGAGGGTATTCTGCTGTGTAAAGTTCGTAGATCCAATCCCAGGTAAAGTTTTCGATTAGGATGGAAGGGATTCCAGCGGCATGAGCGACGGCTATACCCAGCGGTGAAATATCACAAAGCACAAGTTGGCAACTTGTCTTGCTGATTTGTTTTGCGAGTTTGTTAACAAGTGCCTGATCAAATGGTATGAATGCATCCAACTGATTGAGCGTTTCTGTCAAGTCTTCCGTGAGTGATGTTTGCTGAACTAGACCAATGTCGGTTTTGATTGGGTGCAAGCTAAAAGGGGCTTGAAGGGATTCCTCAAAGAACCATCGTGGTGTGAGGGTAAATATTTCGAAACGTACAGTTGCCACTCTTTCGTAAATGGCGTTCATAATGGCTACTGAACGCGCAGCATGACCGAATCCATGAGAGGAAATAAAGAAGGCGAGGGGGACTGGCGAAGTTATCATAAATTGCTCAACAGTTTACAAAGAAATTGACAACTTCTACATTCTTCGGAGCTTTTTTCAGGTGTTCTCACTTATTAACTCACCTTACGCAGCCAATTGAACGGGATTGAGTTCCCGAAGAGCAGCGTAAGCCGATTGGATAGCGCGTACGTACAATTTTGATTTGAGAGCAAAGTGATTGAGTTTGGTGTTGCCTTTGAGCAGTTCA
>DAOTYY010000038.1:0-7879 GCA_034434695.1 Anaerolineaceae bacterium | reverse complement strand
TGGCGCAGCTGCTCGGATAAGCATACAATTGGCTTGGGCATGGTTCAACCTCCAGGATTAGGTTCTCAGCAAACCTTATTATCCTCGGTTTGACCATGCCTTTCTATTCAAGTTCTGTTAAAGTGCAAAGATAGTGATAAGATCATACCTGCTTGAGTAACAAAAAATTATGACGTTACATTTGTTATATTCTAAACCGAAACGACTTGAATTTTGTGTAATTTTTATGAGGAATTGTTGTACAATGATAATATCACTGGTGGAAATTAATCTATCCAACTAAAGGAGGCACTATGTCCAGTTTGTTAAGCGTTGAGGGAATTGGCGAAAAATTTGCCGCAAAATTGAAAGAGGCTGGGGTAACCAGCACAGATGTACTTTTGCAAAAAGGTTCGCCCCCCAAAGGACGCAAAGAGCTTGCCGAGCAAACAGGTATTTCCGAAAAGCTTATCCTTGAATGGGTTAACCATGTGGACTTGTTCCGCATTAAGGGTGTGGGCGAGGAATATGCCGATCTTCTGGAAGAGGCGGGCGTTGACACAGTAGTCGAACTGGCACAGCGCAATCCAGAAAACCTCTACAACAAACTGGTTGAGATAAACGCTGCCAAAAAATTGGTGCGCAAAATGCCAGTCAAGAGTCAGGTGGAGGACTGGATCGAGCAGGCAAAATCGCTCCCGCGCGTGAGCACCTATTGATGGGCAAATTCAGCCGAGGTATGCTCATCTACCCGGCTGAGATTTTTTATTCAGGAGGTGAACGATGGCTAGACACATCATGGGTTGCCGCCATGCAAAGCGGCAGTGTTGTCTGGGCAATCATCATCGTTGTCGTAATTCTTCTCGTTTTACTGCTAGCAATCTGGTTGCACCGTCAGGAACGCACCAAACTGGCGGCACAATCAGTCAGTCCAGAGAAATCAGATGATCTTAAGTTGGTCGAAGGAATTGGGCCTAAGATTGCCAGCACATTACAGGCAGCAGGAATTCAAACATTCACACAACTGGCACAAACTGAAGTGGAGACTCTGCGCCGCATCCTTGAGGATGCTGACCTGCGGCTTGCTGATCCGACAACCTGGCCCGAGCAAGCGCGCCTGGCTGCAAAGGGCGATTGGGAAGCACTCAAAAAGCTACAGGACAGCCTGAAAGGCGGCCGCGAAACATAAGCTGCCTACCTGTTGCCAGCAAATCGAACGAACAAAGCGCTCTATTTTACAGGTTCGAGGCGGGCTGCAAAGTACTTAAGCATTGGTGCGAAGTAATACTCCTGCCAACCCTGCTCATAGCTAACTGCCTGACCCTCAGGAATATTGGTGTGCCTGAGAATCAATCGTGTTCCGTCTGGAACCGATTCAAACATAATTTCCAGAAGGCTGTCCGGCGCTTCATCCGCAAAATCGGTTGTGCGCCAGCTTTGCAGGATGCGGCGCGATGGCTCCAGTTCGAGGTTTTTTTTCCGGTAATGTAACCATTCCAGGCGTAAAATTCTCCGCCCACTCGTGGATCAATCACTGCACTGCTTGCAGTGAATTTTGTGTGTTCATCGCTATCCAGCCAGGCATGGTATAACTTCTCCCGAGAAACAGGTAAAACGATAGACAAGATTAGGGTTTCCATTGTGTTTCGACCTCCTCACAACTCATCTTTTTTACTGCGTTCTTGCCGCCGTATTTCGGCGATCACACTCCAGACCATTGTCCCGCCCAGCAGAAAAGCAACAACAAAACCGATGGCTCCCAGAACCTGAAAAAACGTTCCCAGTCTGCCAGAAAAGATGTTCATCAAAATTGCAGCAGCGATTAGCATTCCGGTGATAATCAGACCCGCAACAAGGCGGTTGGCAATGACCAGGATTGAATTGACGATCCAGTTGAACATGGGAATATCAAGTCCAATGACCAACTTACCTTCTGCCAACTGACGAACAATGGATTCCATCGCCCGCGGCATGACAGTGCGTAGTCGGTAAAATTCCCGAGTGGTATCACGCAGGACGTCCAGCACGTTTTCAGGCGCAAGACGCTGTAAAATGATCCGCCTGGAGACAGACTCGGCAATCTCTGCGATAGATATTTGCGGATCGAGCTGGCGAGCGATCTCTTCGCCTTGCATAATCGCTTTTACCGCCAGGCTGTACTCACTGGGCAGACGGATATTGTGCCGGAAGATCGTGCCAAGAATTTCTTTGAGCAGTGTGGCAAACTGAATCTGTTCCAGCGAGACTTCCAGATAACGATTAATGATATAGTCTACAGAATAGAGCAAACTGCGTTCATTGACTTTTTGAAAAGGTGTGCCAATATTCATGATGATTCTGGTGACATCGGCACTATCACGCCGCATGATCGAGAGAATGATATCTTCCAGCGCCTGCCGCTGATCAGCCAGCAGGCGACCGGTCATTCCCAAGTCAATATAGATCAAAGTTTCATCGTCAGGGTCAACCAGTAAATTGCCGGGGTGCGGGTCCGCATGATAGAAGCCCTCCAGCAGCAATTGGGTTAACAGACTATTGATGAACACCCTTGCCAGCTCGATGCGATCTACGTGTGCCGCGTCCAATGCTTTCAAATCATTAATTTTGATGCCATCACAACGTTCCATGGTCAGAATGCGCTCGGTGGTCAATTCCCAATATACAATGGGAACACGCACGCGAGGTTGTGGCATCATCAAACGGCGCAAATGGTCAGCATTACTGGCTTCATTGCGGTAATCCAATTCACGTTCAAGTGTGCGTGCAAATTCATCAAAAATTTCAGACAACCCATAACGCCTGATCCAACCATTGGCGGACTCGATCAGGCGAACCAGCGAACGGATGATCTCAATATCGGACGCGACTTGAGCGCGAATATCTGGTCGTTGTACTTTTACAACTACTGGCGTAGCATCAAATAAACAGGCATAATGTACCTGTCCAATGGATGCTGCAGCAAATGGTTGCGGCTCAAAATCCAGAAAAATCTCTGGAATGGATTTCTTGAATTCTTGCTGGATGACTTGTTCAACCTGTTCAAAGGGAACGGGGGGAACCCGATCTTGAAGCCGGGACAATTCTCGGATGAATTCATCGGGAAGCAAGTCACTGCGGCTGGAAAGAATCTGACCCAGTTTAATGTATGTTGGTCCCAATTCTTGAATGATCAGCCGCAGGCGTTCCGGGATACTGAGCTGAAGGGTTTCCATCCCTGCTTTACGAAAGCGCTTTCCCATCAAAGCGCGTATACGGCGTAGCTCTGTTGCTTCGAACAAAAAGTCAAAGCCATAACGAACGAAAGTCGCCTGTACTTCAACTAGGCGGCGGATATTGCGCGTGGGATGGCGAATGTTAAACATGAAAATTCTATGGATACCCGTTAGGGAGGTCTATGAAAAACACTGGTCCGCTTCATTCTATGTGTGATAGAAAGCTCATTATACTTCAGTTCTCTGGCGATACTGTAAAGCCTCGGCGAGGTGTTGTGGGGCAATAGTTTCGCTACCAGCCAGATCAGCAATTGTGCGTGCCAGCTTTAATACGCGATGGTATGCACGGGCTGAAAGTTGCATCTGGTTCATGGCAGTCTTCATGAGAACTCGACCAGTATCATCTAGAACACAATACTTGCGAATATCTGCCGGGCGCATTTCGGCATTGGTAGAAATATTACTTCCGCTGAAGCGCTGACGCTGTTGTTCCCGAGCAGTTTCAACACGTGAACGGACGATCTCAGAAGATTCACCCAAACGATGGTCACTCAATTTTTCATACTCGACGCGCGGCACCTCAATGTGAATATCAATGCGATCCAATAACGGTCCCGAAATTCGTTTTTGATACTTGGTTACGGTGGCAGGAGCACAGGTGCAGGGTTTAACTGGATCGCCATAATAACCGCAAGGGCAGGGATTCATCGCGGCAACCAGTTGAAAATTGGCAGGGAAAGTCAATGAGCCCTGCGCGCGGCTGATGGTGACAATCTTGTCCTCGATAGGCTGGCGCAATACTTCCAGCACGTGCTGACCGAATTCGGGTAGTTCGTCAAGGAAAAGCACGCCACGGTGCGCCAGTGATACTTCCCCCGGATGCGGCCAGTTACCGCCGCCGACCAGCCCGGCATGACTGATCGTGTGATGCGGCGCGCGGAAGGGTCGCGTGCGGATGAACGGCAAGTCAGACGGAAGTTGATCGGCAACCGAATAAATACGGGTGACATCCAGCGCTTCATCAATGGTCATTTTTGGAAGAATAGAAGGCAGAGCACGCGCCAGCAAAGTTTTGCCGGCTCCTGGAGGGCCAATCATCAGCAAATTATGACCGCCTGCCGCTGCCACTTCCAGCGCCCGTTTGGCGTGTTCCTGTCCTTTGATGTCACTAAAATCAGTCAGGACACTGGGAATAATCTGTTCTGCTTCGACGGGTGGATGCGGCATGATGGTATGGCGATCGTTTAGGTGGGCAAGCAACGCCGCCAGCGTTGGTACCGGGATTACTTCAATATCCGGGATTAAAGCCGCTTCCGCCGCGTCTGTTTCAGGAACAAAGATGCGCTTGAAACCCTGTTGCCTCGCCATCGCCGCCATAGGCAAAACGCCGCGCGTATGGCGAACAATGCCATCCAGCGACAGTTCACCGATAACAATAGAGCCTTCCACGCAGGAGGGATTCACATCGCCGGTCAGAATCGCTACCCCCAGCGCAATCGGGAGATCGTACGCGGGACCTTCCTTGCGCACAGAAGCCGGTGCCAGATTGACAACCAGCCGTTTGCGCGGATATTCCAGTCCAGCGTTTTTGATAGCTGCTTGAACACGGTTACGGCTCTCCTGAACTGCCTTGTCAGGCAAGCCGACGATATCCATCCCGGGTAACCCAGAACAGGTATCCACTTCAACTTCGACAATCACGCCCTCCAGGCCGATGACTGCACATGAATAGACGCGGGCGAGCATGGGTTAAGTTTAAATTGGCTGTCGAAAAATGTCAAATCTTGGTACAGTCAGAGTACCGAAAAAGCCATATTTATATCTATACGAATAATTTATCATTTTTGCCGTCGCCCGCAGAACCAATTACCAAGAACCTCTCCAATAATGAAAATTCCAAAAAGATGTATAATAAAGGTGATATTAGTCTAATTATTTGAAGGCGGCAGAAGATGAGAAAACGCATCAATTTCAAGGGGGTGTTTATTTCTGCATTTTTACCATTTGTTTTGATTGGATGCATTCCACAAGAAATTTCACCTACACCAACGCGTATTCAATCTACCCCTGTTTCCGTCCCAACTTCCACATTATCCCCTGCTCCAACAATGACGCCAACCGTTCTGAATGGTGAGCAAACGAATGCGCCTTCGCAACCACCGATGGAAGAACCTTTGCTTGAAGCCACAACGACGAAGAACTGTGTGGATACCGCAGGTTTTTTTGGTGACGTCACTGTGCCAGAAGGTTCATCGTTTGAGCAAAATCAACCCTTCACTAAAACATGGCGCATTCGGAATGAGGGGACATGCACGTGGAATGAATCCTATGCGCTGGTTTTTCACAGCGGGGATATTTTGAATGGTGCATTGTCCAACCCCCTGCCGGCGGCAAAACCAGGAGAAATTGTGGATGTTTCGGTTAATCTGCGTTCGCCTGCAACGGGCGGGGAATTTATCGGGTATTGGCAATTTCAAGACCCTTATGGCAAACGCTTTGGTGTCGGCAGCAGTGGGGTGGGTTTGATCTGGGTTAAAATCGGTGTAAGCTGGTACCCACTGAAATCAACCGAAAAGAGCACTGCTATGACTTCCTCCGCTCAGCCTATACAAAACACGCCTGCGCCTTCATCTGATGTTTGTTCAACTCAACAAAATGCCGGTTATATTGGGGAGTTATTGCAGCTTATCAACAACGCCAGACAACAGGAAAGCTTACCCGCGTTGGTTTTGAATGATAAACTGGTAGCGGCGGCGAATGCACATAGCATAGATATGGCATGTCAGGACTTTGTTGATCATACTGGTAGTGATGGTTCTAGCTGGTATACTCGCATTCAGGCGCAAGGGTACAACTACGCTTATGCCACAGAAAATATTTATGTGGGCAACCCAGCCTTTGGAGGGACGCCGACAAGTGCATTTGCCTGGTGGATGAACAGTCAAGTGCATCGCAATAACATTCTCAGTCCAAAGATGACAGAGATTGGTATTGGTTATGCCTATAGTCCCTCAAGTTCTTACGGTGGGTATTACACGCTGGTTCTTGCAAAGCCAAAATAGTCTTTTGGGGAACCGGACATTCAGTTCTATCGTCTATAGTCTTAAGGAAAGTGAGGAGCTGAGATGATCACCCGCAAAGTGATCCTGATGATATTGCTTTCTTTGGCTTTATTAGCAGCCTGCTCGCCGTTAACGATGCCAGCAATACCATCGGACACCCGAACACCGGTGCTGACCCAAGCGGGCAATCCTGCTAGTCCCCCAACGGTTATCATTGAACCATTTACCGGTGTTCCAACACCTTCACCCACAAAACCAGATGAGCTGACACCGAATGAACCGGGAAGCGTTCCTGTCCCGCTGCCCCCAAATCCCTATCAACCACGAGCCGGTGATGAACACTTCGCCAGAGGGACAGTGTTTATTGACACGGCTGATTTACTTGTCAGAGAAAGTTACCCGCCCCAGTATGCTGTGATCATCAAAGGCAACCTACCAACACCCTGCCATGAGGTGCGTGCTGAAGTCAAGCCGCCGGATCAGAGCAAACAAATCAAGATTAGCGTGTTCTCGCTGGTTGACCCCGAAAAAATCTGTGTTCAAGTGCTGGCAGAATTTGAAATGACCATTCCACTGGGAAATTTTCCAGCAGGGCATTACAAAGTGCTGGTCAATGACGTGGTCATTGGACAGATTGATACTCCCTAATTGTTGACCGCTTCAATTCGCGTGAACTGGATTTTTTCAGAGGGGGGAATACTTAAAGACTAGCCGAAGGGACCCTCATAAAACCTGATACATAGAGTTTTCTATCAAACTCTCTTGATGTAAAATGGTGATAGTATAGAACCATAAGTTACTTGCTTCACTACAGTTGAATAGTAAATAGTGTTGTTTTGTGCTTTTCTTTCACAAGGGGTTTATAACGTTTTGTTGGTCCCTTCTTTGCCCAGGTGCTAGGGTGAGAAAAGGAAAATCATGGACGTTGAGATTATGTTACTGAGTGCTTTTATTGGTTACTTAATCGGCAGCATTTCTTTTCCCCGTCTGGCAGTGCAATTATTTGCACCGGAAGAGAAGAAAGAGCTGAAAGATTTCGAGCTGGACATACCCGGTAGCGCTCGAAAAATGGTTGTAACCGCAAAAGGTGCTTCAACCGCGTCTGAGATTCTAGGATCAAAGGCAGGCTGCGCAATCGGGTTGCTGGATATGTCAAAGGTATTTATTCCAACGTTGCTTTTCAAGATCTATTTTCCCTATCAACCGTATTTTCTAGTTGTCGCGTTGGCTGGCACAATTGGACATTGTTGGCCTGTATATTATCGGTTTAAGGGCGGGCGTGGCTTCTCGACGATTTACGGTGGATTACTGGCTATTGACTGGTTGGGTGCCCTGATATGTTCGATAGGCGGTTGGATTTTGGGGTTGGTTGTGTTTCGCAATTTTTTACTAGTATTCCTGAGTGGTTTGTGGCTACTAATACCCTGGATGTGGTTAAGGACTAATGACCTTATGCATATCGGGTATGCATTGGCGGTAAATGTTTTGTTTATTTTAACGTGAGTTCGGGATAAGGAGAGGATCTCCAAAAGGGAGTAAACTTTTGTTACCACAACAACAGTTGAAACCCCAGGAGACCCTCAATGGACAGTTTACTCGTTTTATTCTGTGATGTCGATGATTTTT
>DAOTYY010000037.1:0-19154 GCA_034434695.1 Anaerolineaceae bacterium | reverse complement strand
CAAATCCTGGCAGGGCATGTGGGCTGCACTGCTCCTGGCTGGGTCCGGTGCTGCTTTCTAAGCTGTTATTGGGCAGGGGGACTTCCTGCCTTTTGCCTTTTCCCGAAATTCACCCACCGCTGATGTTACAAACACCTGGCAAAAAGGGTATTGACAAAGGCATTTGATTTTTGCTATACTGTTACTTGTGAAACAATGTTCCATTAATTGGAACGATTTTACTGGTGTTATCCCCTGTAGTTGACAATTGCATTTCACAGCGCGCAAAGGAACACCCTTTATGCCTTCTGACCTTTTTTACATCTCTGAGGAAAATTTACGGCGGTTTGCGGCTGAAGTATTTGTCTGCGCCGGAATGAGGCGCGCCGATGCAGAAGTCAGCGCGGATGTGCTGGTGGCGGCTGACCTGCGCGGCATCGAGTCGCACGGCGTCAGCCGCCTGCGTATGTACTATGACGGGCTGAAATCCGGACGGCACAATCCCCAGACGAAGTTTGAAATTGTCAGCGAGAAAGATGCAGCGGTGGTGGTGGATGCGCATGGCAGTATGGGGCATCCGGTGGGTGTGCGCGCCATGCAACTGGCGGTTGAAAAAGCCCGCCGGTACGGCACAGGCACAGTGGCGGTGCGCAACTCATCCCACTTCGGCATCGCCGGTTACTATACCCTGCTGGCGGTGCGGGCAGGCATGATTGGGCTGAGCTTGACCAACGCCCGCCCGTCGGTGGCGCCCACCTTTGGCGTGCGCCCGATGCTGGGCACCAATCCGATCGCCTTTGGCGTGCCGACCGACGAAGAATGTCCCTTCCTCTTCGACGCGGCGACCTCTATCATTCAGCGCGGCAAGATTGAGGTGATGGCGCGCGAGGGCAAGCCGATGCCGCCGGGTTGGGTGATCAGCCGCGAGGGCGAACTGCTCACCGATGCCCGCCGCGCCGATGCCGGCTTTGCAGCCGGCGAGAATGCGCTCTTGCCGCTGGGCGGCGCAGGCGAGTTGATGGGCGGTCACAAAGGCTTTGGGCTTTCGGTGATGGTGGAATTGCTCTGCACGGCGCTGCAGGATAATGCGTATATGGGACACCTGCCGCCCGGCAAGGGCTTGCCGGCGCAAGTGGGACATTTCTTCATGGCAATAGATATTGAACACTTCATCCCGCTGGAACGCTTCAAAGCGATCAGCGGCAGTATCGTGCGCGAACTGCGCGCCGCAGAAAAAGCGCCGGGGCAAAACCGTATCTATACTGCCGGCGAAAAAGAATTTGAGCTGGAAAGACGCTATCGGCAGACGGGGATCCCCATCAGCTCCAACCTGCTGAATGAACTCAAAGCCTTGCAAGTTGAAGCGGGCTTGGGCGAGGATTGGCTTGTCTATCAGACGGGGGAGGTTTTATGAAACGCGTGTTTGAGCAGGAACGGCTGAGAAAAGATGCCAGCGGGATGAGCACCATCAACCGTATGTGCGCCATTCTCAATACCTTCAATGAAGAACAAAAGGTTTTGACCCTGAGCGATATTGGACGGCGGATTAACCTGCCCAAGAGCACCACGCACCGCCTGCTGGCAACGCTGGAAGCGCAGGGTATCCTGATGCGTGACAGCGAGGGGCGCGGCTATCGGCTGGGGTATCAGCTCATCCGCTGGGGCATGCTGGCGCAAAACTCGCTGGATTTGCGCAATCTGGCGCTGCCCATCCTGCAAAAGTTATCCACAGACACGCAAGAGACCGCTGTGTTATCTGTGATTGATTATGCACATATGGCTGCCATCTGGCTGGAACAAATTGAAAGCCCGCAGGCAGTCCGCTGGGTGAAGCGCGTCGGTCAGCGGGTGTATCTGCATGCTGGTGCGTCTTCTAAAGTATTATGGGCATTCCTGCCGGAGGAGGAAATTGAATATATTTTAGATCGCATTGAGCTTGTTCCCATTCAATCCAGCACGATCACCGACAAAGAGAGAATGCGCCAAGACCTGCGTGAAATTCGCCAGCGCGGCTATGCCGTTTCCATTGAAGAAACTGACAAAGGCGCGATGGGCGTGGCGGCGCCGGTGTATGACCATCGCAACAAGGTGGTGGCTGGAATTGGCATCATTGCTCCGATCAGCCGTGTTCCTGACGAACAGATTCCCGAAGTGGCGGCATTGGTGCTGGAAGCCAGCTATCGGCTTTCCAGACTGCTCGGGGCGCATGTGACGGGAAAGCTCACTGCGGAGAAGGAGGTGATCGGAAGAATTGGATAAAAAGCGATTGATTTGAGTGTGTTGTATAGCCAATTTGAAGTTTTTGGAGGACAAAAGGAGGAACCATGTATCGAAAGAATCTGTTTTCACTGCTGGCGTTTGTCGTTATCGCTGTCATGCTGTTGACCGCCTGTCAGCCTCAGACTGTTGAAGTGGTCAAGACCGTTGTCGTTGAGAAAGAAGGGCAGCAGGTTGTGGTAACTGCCACTCCCGCCCCTGCAGAGAAGAAACCTCTGCCGGATAAGATTGTGGTTGGCGTCGTTCAACCCTTGACCGGCACCTTTGCAGTCTTTGGTCAGGAATCCAAGATCGGCGCCGAGCTGGCGATCAAACACATCAACGAAGCGGGCGGCATCAAGTCGCTGGGCGGCATTAAGCTTGAAATGGTGGTTGAGGATGCCGGCGATAACCCCGACAGCGCCAAGCTGGCAACCGAGAGCATCATCAGCAAGAGCCGTCCGGTTGCCATTCTGGGCATGTACATCAGCCGCTTTGTTATGGCTTCTTCGGAAGTGACCGACCGCGAGAAGGTCATCCTGATCGCCGACGCGCTGGTGCCCAAGATTACCCAGATGGGCCGCCAGTATCTTTTCCGCCCTGGACCGACTGCCTCGGATCATGGACGGCTGGCATACAACTTCGTCAAGGATACCTTCAAAGAGAACAATATGGAACTGAAGGGTATCGCCCTGCTGAACGAAGACTCCGCCAACGGCCGCGCCAACACGCTTGGTGCCTCAGAAGCCGCGCTGCAGGATATGGTGCCAATTGTCACCGCGCTGGAGTATCCGTATGACATCACCGATGCGACTCAGATTGTTCAGCAGCTTGCGGCTGCAAAACCATCGGCAGTGATCCACACGCCATACTTCAACGACGCCATCGTGTTTGGCAAAGCCTTCAAAGAGACCGGTCTGTATCCGCCGTTCATCGCCGGCGCGGGCGCCTGCGGCTACACCGATCCGGAGTCCATCAAGGCATTGGGCGAAGCGGCTGAGGGCTTGACCAACACCTACAGCTACAATCCTGAAATGGATACCCCGCAGAACAAGAAATTCGTTGAAGATTTCAAGGCACTCAAGGGATACATCCCCACCGAGGCGGCTGGCATGAACTACTACGGCGCCATGGTGCTGTACGAGGCGCTGGAATATGCCGGCAAGAATTTCCCGGATGACCCGTTGAACCCCGACAATCTGCGGGCGGCTTTCATGGCGCTTGACCTGACCACAGGTCCTGCCGCTGAGACCTACCCAAGCGGTCACATCAAGTTCGACGGCAAGGGTGACAATGCCTATCCCGGCGTGGTCGTCCTGCAGGTACAGAATGGCGAGCCGAGAGTAGTCTATCCGGTGGAAGTGCGCAAAGTTAACCCCATCTTCCCCAACCCTCACTACAAACCATAAAAAGCTCCTGGCGGGTTGCAAGTCCCTGTTGCAATCCGCTCCCGCTCTGGCTCCCTGGAGGCGCTGTGCCAAAAGGGGAGCCAGAGCACCCCGCAAGGGATGGACGAGAACTCTGTGAAAGGATAAAACCATGACCGATACCCTGCTCCAAAGCATTGTTACCGGTGTGTTGATGGGATTTATTTACGCGCTGATTGCAGTGGGGTTGTCAATCATCTATGGGGTCATGAATGTGGTCAATTTTGCCCACGGCGACTTTGTCATGCTCTCAATGTACCTGTCCTATATGGCGGGCACACTGCTGGTATGGGACGCAGTGGCGACCCCGTTGATTACCGTTCCGCTGCTGTTTTTGTTTGGCTTTATTACCTACTATTTGCTGATTGATAAGACGCTTCGTCAGTTGTATGTGGTACAACTGGCGGTGACGGTGGGTTTGCAGATTTTCCTGCGCTCGCTGGCATTGATTGTCTGGAAAGCACAGCCGCGCGCCCTGCAATACTCCATCATTCAGGGCAATATTGAAATTTTCGGCTACAACATTCTAACTTCCCGGCTGATCGCGGCAGTCGTCAGTCTGATTTTTATTGCTGCGATTGCCTATTTCTTGAATAAGACATGGGCTGGAGCGGCAATCCGAGCCGCCTCGGATGATCTGGATACTGCTTCCCTGATGGGAGTCAATTATCACCGTACCTATGCGCTGACTTTTGCGATCGGCGTTGCGCTGACTGCGGTTGCGGGCGGATTATTGATGAGCTTTCAACAGACCGACCCGCAGGGCGGTATGCGTTTTGGTGTGTTGAGCTGGTGCGTGATGGCGCTGGCTGGCTTGGGTTCGCTGCCCGGGTTGATCGCCGCCGGTGTCATTGTTGGTGTGGCGGAAGCGGTGGCAGTCACCTTTTTTGATCCGCGTTCGCGTTTGCTGGCAATTTACATGATCTTTATTCTGGTGTTGTGGCTCAAGCCGCGCGGATTATTCGGGAGGAAATAGCCATGGACATAGCTGCTATTCTTAAGAGAAATTGGGGCTGGTTTGTCCTTCTGCTGGTTGCGGCGGTGTTGCCCGTTCCGCTGCAGAAACAACAGTACACGATGGTTTTGCTGATGCTGATCGTCCTGTATGCAGTTCTGGCGACGGCATGGAACATCATCGGCGGCATGGCTGGTCAGCTTGATCTGGCGGCGGGGGCATATTTGGGAGCGGGCGCTTTTACCACCGGAACGCTGCTGCTACGCTGGGAGATCACTCCATGGGTGGGCATGTTTATTGGTGCGCTGGTAGCAGTTCTGCTGGCGTTGCTGATCGGCTATCCCCTGTTTGGTTTCAAGATTAAAGAAGTGTGGTATGCGCTCAGTTCGCTGGCGTTGTGTGAGGTGTTGCGGGTCATCTTCCTGATGTGGGATGAGGTGGGCGGTCCAACAGAGGTTTATCTGCCAACCGCTGTATCTCCTCTGTATTCGATGCGCTTCACGACGGCAACGCCTTTTTACTACATCTTGCTGGTCATGCTGGTTGTAGCGCTGGTGGTGAATTTTCGCATTCGCGCCACCAAACTGGGCTATCAACTGTTGGCTTTGGGTGAAGATGAGGACGCTGCTGAAGTGCTGGGGATTGATGCCCGCGTTGCCAAATTGAAAGCGCTAATGATTTATGCTTTTATTTGTGGTCTGGTGGGCGGTGTGTATGCCTGTTTCTACGGCTATCTGCATCCTTCGTTTTTCGACGCTGACATCAGCACTGAGGTGGCTATTTTTGGTATAGTCGGCGGCATGGGCATCATCTATGGTCCGCTTCTGGCGACCATCTTGCTGGTCGGCGTTCGGGAACTCTTGCGCGCCCGGCTGGGCGGCGGGCTGGAAGGGCTGTATCTGGTGGTCTATGCGTTTGTGTTGATTTTGGTTGCCTTGTATCAGCCGCGTGGAATTGCGCCGCTGGTCAGCAGTGTGCTGCAGAAGTTCCGCAGCGCCCTGACTCCCGGCAAAAAAGAGGCTTCGTGGAGGTGAGCAATGGAAAATCATCAGCCGTTATTGAAAGCAGTTGATCTGACGGTGGATTTTGGCAGTCTGCGCGCCGTCAGCCATGTGAACCTCGAAGTTCAGCGCGGTGAGATTGTCGGTCTGATCGGTCCCAATGGCGCCGGCAAAACCACTGCCTTCAATGCATTGACCGGATTGATCATGCCGAATGCGGGCAAGGTGTTCTTTAAGGGTCACGATGTGACCCACATGTTGCCGCACAAACGCTGCCAGATGGGCTTGTCGCGCACCTTTCAGGTGATCCGTCCTTTTGTGCATTTGACAGTGGAAGACGCGGTGCGTGTCGGCGCTTATAACCGTCATGGCGAGCGCACGGTCAAAACAAAGGTGGATCAGGTGATCGAGATGTGTGAATTGGGCGAGTTGCGCAACCGTGTGTGCGCTGATTTGGGACTGGCGACCTTGCGGCGCATTGAACTGGCGCGGGCGCTGGCGACCGAACCGGAGCTGCTGCTGCTGGATGAAGCCGGCGCAGGATTGAACGAGACGGAGCTGGCGGGTTTTATGAAACTGCTGCATCGTCTGAATGAAGAAGAACATATCACCCTGCTGGTGGTGGAGCATGTCATGAAGATGGTGATGGGCGTCTGCCGCCGGATTATCGTGCTGGATTCGGGCGAGGTGATCGCAGAGGGCACCCCGGAGCAAATCAGCACCAACCCGAAAGTGATTGAAGCCTATCTTGGAAAGCGAGCGGTACTATGATCACTGTAACCGATCTCTACTCAGGTTATGGCAAAGTGCCAATCCTCAACGCAGTATCCTTCGAGGTAAAGGAACATGAGATGGTCGCCATTATTGGACCGAACGGCGCGGGCAAAAGTACGCTGTTGAAAACCATTGCCGGACTGGTGCATCCCTCTGCCGGGAAGGTGGTGCTGGAAAATCAGGATGTCACTGGTTTGCCGTCTTATCAAATCGTCCGGCATGGCATTGCCTACGTGCCGGAAGGCGGGCGTGTCTTTCCCAATATGACGGTGATGGATAACCTGCGCATGGGCGCTTACAGCAACCGCCAGGTACTCAAAGATGGAGTTCTGGATGAGGTTTTCGCGCTGTTTCCAAGATTAAAAGAGCGCGCCGATAAATTTGCCCGCACGCTGAGCGGCGGTGAACGGCAAATGCTGGCAATTGCGCGCGGGCTTGTCTCACGCCCCAAACTGCTGATGCTGGATGAGCCTTCGCTCGGTCTGGCGCCCAAGCTGGTAGATGAAATCTATCAAAAAATCAGACTGCTGAAAGAGAGTGGTCTGACGGTTTTGCTGGTGGAGCAAAACACGACCTATGCACTGGAACTGGCGGAGCGGGGCTATGTGCTGGAGAACGGGCGCATCTTCATGGAAGGTAGCTGCACCGAGCTTGCCAGCAGCGATCATGTGCGTAAAGCCTATTTAGGTTTATGAGCATTTTCATCCGGGTTGGCGAGAGACGTCTGTCGGTTTCCCCGTTTTTTACCAACAGGGGATTGACAAACGGGTAAGAAAAATGCTATACTATATAATGAAACGCAGTTCCATTATGCGGGACAAAACAAACCCCTCTCGTCCAACCCGGCAGTTTTTGTCCATAACAAGGAGAATACCCTGCCATGTCTGAACCAGTTATTCGTTTCACCCGCGGCGTTCCCCCGCCGGAGACCTTCCCCAAAGAACGTCTGGCAGAATGCGCTTGTGCAGTGCTGGAAAAATATGGCGATGTGGTCTTGCAGTATGGTCCTTCGGCAGGCTTTACCCCTCTGCGGCAATGGATCGCCGCTGAGTCGAGCGTCGAAGAGGGGCGCACGATCATCGGTCAAGGGTCCTTGCATTTGCAGGATATGCTGGCGCGGCTCTTGCTTCAACCAGGTGATACTGCTTATGTGGAAGAACCCACCTACGACCGCACGGTGACTATCCTCAGGCGCAGCGGAGCGTATGTGGTTGGTTTTCCGCTCAGCGCAGAGGGTCCGGATGTCGAAGAGATGGAGCGGCGGCTGAAGGACGGCGAGCGCCCTAAATTGTTGTATGTGATCCCTGATTTTCAAAACCCCAGCGGGATGGTCATTCCTCTAGCAACCCGTCAGCGAATTGCTGATCTGGCGCGGGAATATGATTTCTGGATCATTGAAGATTCGCCCTATCGCAGACTGCGCTATGCCGGCGACGATGTACCGGCAATCTTTGACCTGTGTCCTGAGCGCACCATACGGATGTCTTCTTTCAGCAAGCTGATCAGTCCGGGGCTGCGCGTGGGTTATGCTGTGCTGCCTGTGCCTCTAGCGAAGCCGCTGCTCAAATACGCTGAAGATTCCTACATCAATCCCAGTTATTTTAATCAGGCAATTGTACATGAATACATCCAGCGCGGTTACTTGGATGAGGCTTTGCCCTTCCTGAAGAGCCTGTACGCGCCGCGCTTGCAAGCCGCGCTGAACGCGCTGGATCGCGAGATGGATGGGCTGGCAGATTGGGTGAGACCGCAGGGTGGGTTTTTCGTCAGCGTGATGCTGAAGGCAGCGGTGGATGCTGACAGCCTGCTGGATGCCGCTGGCAAAGCCGGGCTGATTCTCTCCGATGGGCGCGGGTTTTATGTGGAACGGGACGGCAGCCGTTTCATCCGCCTGCCGTTTTGTGCGCTGACGACCGAAGAGATTGAACAGGGCATTCGGCGACTGGCGCAAGTCGTACGAGAACTGACAACTGAAACTGTAAGGAGATGAAAGCTGATGTCTGAATTTTTAGGAATGGATATTTTGCACGGCGGTCAATTCAGCCGCGATCAGCTTGAACATATTATGGATGTGGCGGAGGATTTCCGCAGACGGCTGGAAACGCATAAATCGCTCGATTTGTTGCGCGGCTATGTGCTGGCTGCGCTGTTTTTTGAACCCAGCACGCGCACCCGCCTCTCGTTTGAGACAGCGATGTACCGGCTGGGCGGAAATGTCATTGGCTTCTCTTCCGCCGAATCCACTTCCGTTGCCAAAGGTGAGACGTTGGCGGATACCATCCGCACGGTGGATCAATATGCGGATGTTATTGCCATGCGCCACCCGGCAGTCGGTTCCGCTGCCGAAGCCGCTGCGATTGCCGAAGCGCCGGTGTTGAACGGCGGCGACGGCGCCGGTCAACATCCCACACAGGCGCTGCTTGACCTTTACACCATCCGCCGCGAGCTGGGACGGGTGGACGGTATCACATTGGTCCTGTGCGGCGATTTGAAATTCGGCCGCACCGTCCATTCCGGCGTGGAGATTTACAAGCATTACAATGTGCGGCTGATTTTTGTCGCCCCCGATGCGCTGAAGATGCCTGCGGAAGTCACTGAGCGGCTGCGTGCCGCAGGTGTTCATTTTGAAGAGACAACCGACCTGCCGGCGGCGCTGAAGCAGGCGGATGCGCTGTATATGACCCGCATCCAAAAGGAACGCTTTGCCGACCCGGCAGAATATGAGAAGTTGAAGGGCAGCTATATCCTGACCCGTGAGATGATTGAGCGGATTAACCCGCGTCTGGTCACTTTGCACCCCTTGCCGCGTGTCAACGAAATTGCTGCTGACGTCGATTCACACCCCGGCGCAGCGTATTTCCGTCAGGCGAAGAACGGCGTCTATACCCGCATGGCATTGCTGGCGCTGGTGACCGGACGGGTTTCGTAAGGTTCTCTGCGCGATTGTGCGGCGCAGAAGTAGGAGGTTCTTATGGAGACAAAGGATTTCAAAATTGTGGGCAAGGTTACCCGCCGCAAGGACGGCGTGGCGCGGGTAACCGGACAGGAGATTTACTCCACTGATGTGATTTTGCCGCGCATGTTGTATGCGCGCACTGTGGCTTCACCCTATGCGCACGCAATCGTCAAGAGCATTGATACCAGCGAAGCCGAGGCAATGGGTGCAGTGGTGATCACCTTTGACGATATTCCCAAGGTGCGCTACAACGAGCGAATCATCACTGTGCCCTGGGTACTGCATAAAGACCGCTATGTACTGGAAAACCGCGCCCGCCGCATGGGCGAGGCGGTGGCAGCAGTGGCGGCTGAGACCGAAGAACTGGCCGAGAAAGCCGCACGGGCGGTGAAGGTGGAATATGAGCCGCTGCCGGTGGTTCTCGACCCGTTTGAGGCGATGAAACCCGGCGCTCCGCAGCTCTATGAGACGGTGATGTACGGCGAGAAGGAAATTCCCATTGTGCACAATATCGCCTGTCAGCGCGAACTCGAAGAAGGTGACGTGGACAAAGCCTTTGCTGAAGCTGACATTATTGTCGAGGGCACCTTCGACACAGGCAAGATTTATCATGCTCAAATGGAACCGAAGACCGCAGTCGTCCAGCCTGAACCGAACGGCGGTTTGACCGTTTGGGCAACGGTGCAGTCCATTCACAATACCCGTATCGTGCTGGGGCAGATTTTTGGCATCCCATTGAGCAAAATCAATGTCAACCGTATGGCGGTTGGCGGGTCTTTTGGTTCCAGTATTCAAATGAATACGGTCATCCCGATTTGTGCCGCGCTGGCGCTCAAAGCGCGCCGCCCGGTCAAGCTGATGTCCACCCGCGAGGAGGATATGAACGACCACACCCGCTACCCGATGCACCTGCATCTGCAACTTGCAGCGAGGAAGGATGGTACTCTGCTGGGGGCTAAAGAAGAAGCAGTGGTAGATATTGGGGCGCATATTTTACAAGCATATTCCTACTTGGGCGTGCTGGTGGGATGGCTGGTTTCACTCTATCGCATTCCAAATATTCGCTATCGCGGCGTGGCAGTCTATACGAACAAGCCGCCATCCTGTGCCATGCAGGGCTACGGCAATCCGCAGGTAACCTTTGCGGCAGAGACCTTGATGGAGGAACTGGCAGAGAAGCTGGGGATGGACCCGATTGAGCTGAAGCTGAAAAACTATGTTGGCTTGGGCGATACCTTCTGGGGACAAGGACCCTTGGTTCGCTCGATTGTACGCAGCGACGGCGTGCCGGAATTACTGCGCCGCGGCGCCGAACTGATCGGTTGGCATCGCCGGCAGCCCAGCGGTTCGCAGACTGGGCGTTACCGGCGCGGGATTGGCATGGCGCGCGGCTTTCACACCTCCAGCGCCGGCGCTCCAAAGCCGGGCGATGTGATTGACTTCTCTGGAGCAATGGTCAAAGTCAATCCGGATGGCTCGGTGGATGTGGTTTCGGCAGTGATGGACCACGGCGGCGGCACGCTGGAAGCGATGGCGAAGCTGGTGGCTGAAACGTTGTGCGTTCCGTTGGATAAGGTCAACGTTGCTCCAGCCGAAACTGCCTCGACACTTTACGATGTGACCACCCACGCTACGCGCGGCATTTACGCCGGTTGTGGGGCAGCGGTGCGCGTGGCTCAAATGGTGCGCAAAGAACTGCTGGAAACCGCGGCTGGCTATCTGGGCGTTTATCCAGAGGCGCTGGAGCTGAAACTGGATGAGGAAGCCGGCGAGGGTGTGATTTTCTGCCCGGCTATCCCGGAAAAGCGTATGACCGTGCGCGAGGTGGCTCATCGCTGTTGGACGGATAGCTGGAAAACGATTGCTGCCCTGGACAGCTACCGCCCGACCAATTGCCCGCCGGCGTATGTCAGCGTGTTTGTGGAAGTCGAAGTGGATACCTGGACGGGCATCGTCCGCCCGCTCAAAGCCGTGATGGGCGGCGATGCCGGCACGGTGGTCAATCCCGATATGGCGCACGGTCAACTGGAAGGCGGTCTGTCGCGCGGCAGCGGCTTTGCGCTTTATGAGTCCAATGCCTGGGATAAAGACGGCGCGCTGGTTTCTAAGGGCTTTTGGGTGGACGCCAAAACCCCTGGTATCACTGAAACACCCCCGCTGAAAGATTTTGCATCCTATTTTGCCGCCTCGTACGAGCCGACGGGTCCCCTGGGCGCCAAGGGATTGGGCGAAGCGGCGACCAACCCGGTCGCAGCGGCATTTGCCAATGCCATTTACAATGCCATCGGCATCCGCTTTTATGAGCTGCCCATCACGCCGGAGAAGATCCTTAAGGCATTGGAAGAAAAAGAACAACTACAGGGCGCAGCAGTTGCGCAGGAGCGGTAAAAATGGGCGAGAACGGACATCCTCACTTTCAGACCAATTCGCATATTCTGGTCAATGAGTTTGATTATTACGAGCCGACTTCAGTGGAAGAGGCAATTGCATTGTTGCAGCAGCATGGCGAACATGCCCGGCTGATTGCCGGCGGCACGCATTTGCTCGTCTTGATGAAAATGGAGCGTGAACTGCCGCAGGTGCTGATCAGCCTGAACAAGATTCCCGGTCTGGATGCCATCACGGTCAATGCGGATGGCGGTTTGACCATTGGTTCGCGGGTCAATATTCGCACGCTGGGTGAGCATCCGCTGGTGCGGGCGCGTTACGCCGGTCTGGCGCAGGCTTGCGACGCGTTCGGCAGCATTCAGATCGAGATCATGGGAACGGTGGGCGGCAACGTGTGCAACGGTTCGCCGGCGGCTGATCTGGTGCCGCCCTTGCTGGTGTTCGGAGCGGAGGTGCTGCTTAAAGGCGCCTTTGGTGAGCGCAGAGTACCGCTGGAGAAGTTTCTCATCAAGCCGGGTGTCACCGCCATCCAGCCGGATGAGGTGATGCTGGGGGTGATCCTGCCGCCGTTGCCGGAGGGCACGGTCAGCGCATTTCACAAAATGGTGCGCGTGGTAGCTGATCTGGCAAAAACCAGCCTCGCATTAATGCTGGTGCGCGATGGCGAACGGGTGGCAGATGTGCATCTAGCGTATGGCGCGGTGGCGCCGACGGTGATCCGCATCCCGGAGGCGGAAGCGGCGCTAATCGGCAAGACCTTTACCCCTGAACGGGTAGCGCAGGCGGCAAAGATCGCTTCTGAACACATCACCCCGATTGACGACGTGCGTTCAAGCGCCTGGTATCGCCGGCGCGTGGTTAACGTGATGACCCAGGACGCTCTGAATGCCCTCTGGGAAGAGGCTGGACGGGTGCATGCACAGCCGCTGGCAGTATCGCCGAATGGTGCAAAAAGCGCAGTCGCTGGGACGGTTATCCCGCAAATCAGGCGCGGCGAGCAGAGCGAGATCGAATTTGTTGTAAATGGTGTGAAGCAGCGGGTGCGGGTTTCTGCAAACGACTTGTTGCTCAACGTGCTGCGCGAAAAACTACAGCTTACCGGAACCAAATACGGCTGCGGCATTGGCGAGTGCGGCGTCTGCACGGTACAATTAGACGGTAAGGCGGTATTTTCCTGTCTGACGCTGGCAGTGGAGGCAGCCGGGCGCGAGGTTGTCACTATCGAGGGAATGGCGAAACCCGATGGCTCACTGCATCCTTTGCAGGATGCCTTTATTGAAAAGGGCGCGTTTCAATGCGGTTATTGCACGCCCGGAATGTTAATGACGCTCAAATCGCTGGTGGAGGAAAACCCACAGCCCAGTGAAGAGGACATCCGCTCCTATTTGAAGGGTAACCGCTGCCGCTGCACGGGCTATTACAGCATTGTGCGGGCGGTGCTGGCAGCAACCGGGCAGACGGTGTCGGAAAGATAAAGTTTTCATTTTCAGAGGAGGGCAGACGATGTTGCCAGAGTTTGAGTTTGTAATGCCTCGATCGTTGGACGACGCGCTGCAAGTCCTGGCGGTCGGTTCACCGGATGTGCTGCCGATTGCCGGGGGGACCAATCTGACGGTGGACATGCGCAGCGGACGCTATGAGCCGAAAGTGGTGGTGAATATTGAGAAACTTCCCGAACTCAGCGGCATCCGGCGCGAGAATGGGCAAATCTGTGTCGGCGGCGGGGTCAAGATTGCCGAACTCCTCAAAGACGGGCTGATCGCAGAGACGGCGCCGGTATTGAAAGCTGCTTGTGCAGTTTTCGCTAGCCCGTTGATCCGCAACCGCGCCACCGTGGGCGGCAATCTGGTGGATGGCTCGCCGGCGGCGGATACAGCGCCTTCACTGCTGGCGCTGGATGCAGAGGTTGAGCTAACTAGTCAGGAGGGAAGACGCCGTATACCGCTCGATGAGTTCTTCATTCACGTGCGTAAGACGGCGCGTCAACCCAATGAAGTGGTCACTGCGCTGCGCTGGGCAGTGCCAAAGCCCGGCACGGGAAGTGCATTCTACAAGCTGGGATTGCGCAAAGCGGATGCGATTTCGGTGGTCAGTGTGGCGGTGGTATTGGAAGTTGAAAAAGACGTCTGCCGGAAAGCGCGTATTGCGCTGGGTTCGGTGGCACCCCGCCCCATCCGGGCGAAGAACGCCGAGCAGTTTTTAATCGGCAAGGTGTTGTCGCGGGATGTGTTTGAGGAAGCGGCGGCGCTGGCGGCGCAGGCGGTTTCGCCAATTTCCGATGTGCGCGCTTCGGCGGAGTACCGCCGGCGCATGTCCGCGGTGCTTACCCGCCGCATGTTGGCGCAGGCGGCTGAACGAGCTGGTTGGAAGGAGTGAGAGATGGAACCAAAAGTGATTACGCTGACGGTAAACGGACGCAAACATCAGGTGGCGCTGCCGCCCAATATCACCCTGCTGCGCGCTCTGCGCGAGTACCTGCACTATACGGATGTCAAAAACGGGTGTGAGAAAGGCGATTGCGGTGCCTGTACGGTCATTTTGAACGGCAAAGCGGTCAACAGTTGTCTGGTGCTGGCATGGCAGGCAGATGGCGGCGAGATCCTCACTGTCTCCGGGTTGGGGACAACGAGCACCCCGCATCCCATTCAGGAGGCTTTTGCCGATACCGGCGCGGCGCAGTGTGGTTTCTGCACGCCGGGCATGGTGATGTCAGCCAAGGCATTGCTGGATGAAAACCCGCACCCGACGGAAGAGGAAATCCGCGAGGCGATTTCCGGTAATCTGTGCCGCTGCACCGGCTATGGTGCGATTGTAGAGGCAATTCAAATTGCCGCCGAGCGGCTGGCGGAAGGAGGACAAAAATGAGGTACAAAGCCAAACCCTTACCGCCTGTGAACCTGCCCGAGCTGCGCGTGGTGGGCAAACCTTTGCGCCGCGTGGACGCGCTGGGCAAGTCGGTGGGGGCTACTGTATATGCGGATGATTTCAGTCTGCCCGGTATGCTGTATGCCAAAGTGTTTCGCAGCACTGTGCCTTCGGCGCGGATAAAACGGCTGGATGTCAGCAAGGCGCGCGCCCTGCCGGGCGTGGCTTGTGTCATCACCCATGCCGAGTTACCGCAGGCAGTGCTGGTGACCGATATTCCCGGGCAGACCGGACAGAAGCGCCGCGCTGGTTCAGATGCACATGTGCTGGCGAAGGATGTGGTGCGCTTTGTTGGCGATCCGATTGCGCTGGTGGCGGCTGAGACGCTGGAAATCGCCGAAAAAGCTTTGAAATTGATTGAAGTCGAATATGAACCCCTGCCGGCGGTTTTTGACCCGCTGGAAGCTATGAAGCCTGGCGCTCCGATTGTCACCCCGCCAGACAATATTGTCAGCAAGTACAAGGTGCGGCGTGGCAATGTGCAGGCTGGTTTTGAGGCGGCTGACCTGATTGTAGAGAATACGTTTACCGTCCAGTTCGTTGACCATGCCTATCTGGAACCCGAATCAGGTGTTGCCTGGGTGGATGACCGCGGTGTGGTGAATATCCGGGTCTGCACGCAGGTGGTAGAGCATTTCCGCAGCATTGCCTTGGCATTGGGCTTACCGCACAATAAAGTGCATATTCAGGGGACGATGATTGGCGGCGGCTTTGGCGGTAAAGAGGACATCACGGTTGAGATTTTCATTGGATTGCTGGCGCTGGCAACCCGCCGCCCGGTCAAGCTGACCTACACGCGCGAAGAATCCATCATGGCACATGCCAAACGTCACCCGTATATCATCACCCACCGCACTGGCGTCACTCGGGATGGCAGGATTACCGCCGCAGAGATTAAGCTCGTCGCCGATTCGGGTGCCTATGTTTACCTTAGTCCGTACGTTTTGCTTTACAGCGTCGGCGTAGCAACTGGTCCCTACCGGGTGGATAATTTATCTGTGGATGCCTATGCAGTGGCAACCAATCAGGTGTTTACCAGCGCTTTCCGCGGTTTTGGCGCACCGCAGGCGATCTTTGCTGCCGAATGCCAGATGGATGATATTGCCCAAAAGCTGGGCATGGACCCGTTTGAATTTCGTTGCCGCAACTATCTGAAGACCGGCGATTGGGGCGTCAATCAACAAATCAAGACTGCTGCCTGGCTGGAAGAGACTGCCTCGCGCGCACTGGAAGCGCTGGGCGAGAAAACCCCCGATCATGGACATATCAAAGTGGGACAGGGGTTTGCTTCGTACATGCAGAGCTATGGGCGTATGATGTACTTGCATGATACTTCCCAGGCTTGGGTGGGGCTGGAGCTGGACGGTACGGTGGTTATCCGCTCCGGCATTCCCGACCTGGGCGGCGGGCAGGTTTCGGCAGTCTGCCAGATCGCCAGCGAACTGCTGGGAGTCCCCTTAGATAAAGTCCAGATTTATCATACCGATTCGGCGCTGACCCCGCTGGCAGGCACCACAACGGCAACCCGCCAGTTGTATATGTCAGGCAATGCAGTCTATCAGGCTGCCAGTAATTTGCGCAAAGTGCTACTGGATCGCGCTTCCAAAGACCTTGAGGAAGACCCTGCCAATCTGGATATGGCGGATAGCAAAGTATTCGTCAAAAATAACCCGGAGCACTTCATCCCGCTGCCCGAGCTGCTGGCAAAGTGCGCTTCGGAGGGGATTCACCTTTCCAATCTGGCAATCTTCCGCGCCCCGTTCACTTCACCGATTGATCCTGAAAATGTACAGGGTGACATCTGGCCCGATTTCACCTTCGGCGCAATGGCAGTGGAAGTAGCAGTGGACACCGAGACCGGCGAAGTGACCATCCTGAAGTGCGTTGCCTGCCATGATGTCGGGCGGGCAGTCAACCCTGCGGCAGTGAAAGGGCAGATTGAGGGCGGCGCAGCACAGGGCATCGGCTATGCGCTGATGGAAGACTGTATTGTCAAGGAGGGGCGCATTCAGACGCCGACGTTGTCAGAGTATTTGATTCCAACGGCGGTGGATGTACCAAAGATGAAAGTCATCATACTCGAATCCGGCACAGGCGTCGGTCCGTTTGGCGCCAAGGGCGTTGGTGAGCCTTCCCTTACCCCGGCGGCGCCGGCGGTGGCAAATGCCGTTTCCAATGCGATTGGCGTACGTATGAAGTCCCTGCCGATCACACCGGAGAAGGTTTTAGCGGCTTTAGAAAGCTTGAAGCAAAAGGAGCCGATGGCGTAATTTATGGAAAAACCGTTTGATCTTCTCTTTACCGGCGGCGTGGTCGTCACCGGTCATGGAATGCAGGCTGCGGATGTCGGCGTGCGTGGGGGAAAGATTGCTGAAGTTGGACGCAATCTTTCTGCCGAGGGCTGTAAGCAGGTCATTGATATTAGTGGAAAGTACCTGCTGCCCGGCGTGATAGACGTGCATGTCCATCCGGTTTATCTGGATGATGTGGAAGCCTGTTCGCGCGTGGCGGCTTATGGCGGTACGACCACATTGATCCATTTTGCCTATGCGCGCAAGGGCGAGAGTCTGCTGGAACAGGTAAGCAAGATGCTTGAAGATGCATCGCGGCGCTCGCGGCTGGATTTTGGATTGCATGGCGGGATGTTCGATGCGCCAATTCAGGTGCCGGAAATTCGCGAGGTGATGAAGCTGGGTGTACGGACATACAAGTTTTTCCTCACCTATCTCAAGCAAGGCTGGTACACCGATGATTATCAGCTCATCAAAGCGATGGACATCCTGGCGGAGAACGGCGGGATGGCGATGGTTCATGCCGAGAATGGCGGCGGGATTGATTATCTTGAGGATAAATACCTCAAGGGGCCCAATGCTTCGGCAAAGTACTTTAACGCCTCGCGTCCGGCGGCTTTTGAGGAAGAGGCAATTTATCGTTCGGTTTGTCTGGCGGAGGTTGCCCGCTGCCCGCTGTACATTCCCCATGTGACTTCGGAGCGCGCCCTGCGGGCAATACGCCTTGCCCATGAACGCCGTCTGCCGGTATATGCTGAGACTTGTCCGCAGTACCTCAACCTGACGCAGGACATCCTGGAAACGCGCGGCGCGCTGGCGAAGATCGGTCCGCCTATCCGCAAGCAAGAGGATCAGGATGCGCTCTGGGTGGCGCTGCGCGATGGTACGCTGCAAGTGGTAGCTTCTGACCACGCGCCAAAAGCGAAGGATGTCAACGGCAATTTTCTGGAACAGGGGTTTGGTTCGCCGCAGATTGAAACGTTGCTGCCGATGACCTATCAGGGTGGGGTGAATGGCGGCAAGATCAGTCTGGTGCGGCTGGTGCAGGTATTGAGTGAAAACCCGGCGCGCATCTTTGGCTTCTATCCGCGCAAAGGCACCATTGCGGTTGGCGCAGACGCCGACCTTGTGGTGTTTGACCCGCGCCGCGAATTTACCATCCGCGCCGAGAACCAGCATAGCAATGTCGGCTATACGCTGTATGAGGGTGTAACGGTGCTGGGCTGGCCTGAAATGACCTTCCAGCGCGGGCATCCCGTCCTGCAAAACGGCGAAATTGTTGCCGAACCCGGCAGCGGTGAGTTTTTACCCACCGACCCGGGGCGCATCCCGTTGTTGCGACCGTAAACTAGTAAACTAAAAAGGTATAAGACGCCTCACAGGTTTTCAAAACCCTTGAGGCGTCTTTTTATTCCCGTTCCAGTTCCCTGAGATTTTCGCGCAGAGCTTTAACCCGTTTCAGCCAGGCGGCGGTGGGGCTTTGCGGGTTGACGCTGTACAGGTCAATCAGCTTTTGTAGTTGTTCCAGCGTCAGATTACGGAAAACCGTTTCCAGCCGTTCCTGACCGCGGCTGAAGGGTACCTCCCAGCCTTTGATGACGCCTATTTTGACAAAATCATAGCGCAACAATTGATAGGCGGGAACATCCAGCATTTGAAACTGAATCTCGCGTTCCAGTTCCTTGCGTAAACGAGCAATTTCTGTCTGCCGCACGCGGCTTGCCATTTCCTGCGCCGTTTCTGTATCCTCAGCCAAATAGGTGATCCCGCCGCTGCGCTCAAGGCGCAGCGGGGTGCCGCACTGCTCGCAAGCAAAGCGCTGCACTGTATCCGGGATGGTAAGTTGAGCGCCGCAATTCGGGCAGGAAAGGAGAATAGCTGGCATGGGTAATTCCTTTTTTAATCGTATTATACAGCGCGCGTTAGCTGACAAAGCCAATTTTTGATACAGGAAACCAGCTTTGGGGTAGTGTCTGTAACATAGATGGTTGGTTTTGACAAATAGGCGAGCTCCGAGTAAGATGATAGATACCACCATCACAACGGAGATCGCCATGTCGATTGTTGTCCTGCAGCTGCCAGATGTCAAGCGCAAAACAGAAACTCGTCCCAAGAAGTGTCGGTATTGCTGCGGAGAGACCTTTCAGCGCTGGGGAAGGGTCAAGAAGCCGGTACGAGACAATCGTTATCAGAATGTGCAGG
>DAOTYY010000036.1:0-40415 GCA_034434695.1 Anaerolineaceae bacterium | reverse complement strand
CCGGAGACGGGAATTTTATTATTGTCTTTCATGATGCCGTGCTTCCTTTTCAAAAAACGCCATTCGACTGCAAAAGTTTGCACCAGCCTGATCAAGAAGAAGAAGAAGTTAATATCCTGGGAGAGGATCTTCTTCTTCTTGATGATCATTATGATCATAGCGGCGCAAAAGTGCAAAATTTTGCACAAACGCCGGCGGTTTCGCTGCAAACTTCTGCACAAACGCCGCTTTCGGCGCAGTTTCTGGGCGGGCTGCAAGCGGCGGGATAAAAAACCGACCGACGCAGTGTACAAACTTGCGCTACAAAACCTGTAGGGCAAGTTTTCAACTTGCCCAGCCTTACATGGAAAACCGAGCCGCTCTATAGTTGCGCAAGTTACAAACTTGCGCCACATTTCCCCCTCTCCCTCCTATGGGAGAGGGGCTGGGGGGTGAGGGTCAAACCCGCTTGCGCGAGTTCCAAACTTGCGCTACACTTATCATCAAAAGGACGAAGGAGAAAGGCAGCAGGAGAAAAACCTTCTTCCTTTCACCACCCCACGCCCTCATCACCGCCCATCCCCGCCCGGCAAAGGGGGACATCCACAGGAGGCAAGGATGACCATCACCCATTCCGACCTGGCAAAAACCGCTGACACCATCCTGGAGGTGTTGAGCTGGTTCGGTCTGCCCGGCGCAGCAGCCGCCCGCCGGGCGATTCAAGGCGTCGAAAACCTGCGCCAATCCGAGCAAGCCCGCCGGCAGCTCAAAGAGCTGCTGGAGGCTGCCGAAGCTGAGTTTGTCCGTCAGGCGCAGCAGGAGGAGGAGCTGCGCCGCGCCGCCGAGCACGTCTTGATGCTGCCGCAGCAGAACCGCCCCGCCTTCGAGCAGGCGCTGAAGGCGATGCTGCAGCAGTGGGACGATGCCGCACCGCGTCAGGTGCTGGCGGAGGAGTTCGCCCAGATCAAAGGGCTGGACGATCACGCCCGCCGCTGCGCCCTCGCCCTGTACATGACCACGCTGAGCCGCTGCCTCTGGCGGCACGAGACCTTCCGCCCGCTGCTGCGTGACCTGACCCTGCTGCGGGTGGAACAAGACACGGAGAAAATCCTCAATCTGGCTGAGCGCATCCGCTGGCTGCTGGAGGACAGCCTGGCGGCGCTGCGCTGGCAGGTGCAGCCGCCGCCCGCCGAAGGCGGGCTGCGCCCCTACCTGCTGGCGCCGAAATACCGTCTGACGGCGTACGGGGGAGCAGGCTTTGTCAGGGAGCGGGATGAGCTGGTCAAGTGGGCGGAGGGGCTGGCGGACGGGGGTCAGCGGCAGGGGCTGCGCATCTATCTTGGCGGCGGCGGGAGCGGCAAAACCCGCCTGCTGATCGAAGCCGGCGAGCTGCTGCGGGGGCGGGGCTGGCGGACAGCCTTCGCTGCCGCCGGCAGCCTGAACCGCCAGAACGTCCGCAGCATCCTCGAAGCCGACCTGCGCCCGACGCTGCTGGTGCTGGACTACGCCGCCGGACGGCAGGGCGAAGTGGAGGCGCTGCTCAACGTCATGGCGTTTCGGCGCGGCGAAAGCGGTCGTCCGCCGCTGGCGGTGGTGCTGCTGGAGCGGGAGATGCCCGCCTGGCTGAAGGAAATGCTGGGCCGCTCCAGCGACACGCAGTACACCAACCTGCCCGAACTGCTCTGCGAGCTGAAGACTGAGCCGCGCTGGCTGCCGGAGATGAGCGCCGGCGAGCGGCTGGAGCTGTTTGAGCAGGCGCGGCAGCGCTTTATCGAGCTGGCCGGTGCGCCGCCGCCGCAGCGAATCACCTACACAGCGGAAGAACTGCCCGAGCGTCCGCTGGCGGTCAGCCTGCTGGCGCTGCACGCCGCTGCCGGCGAGCGGCTGGAGGGGGCAAGTCAGGATGAGGGCGAGGTGTACGGTTTCACCTGGCGGCGCGAGCGCGCAGCCTGGGAGCGGCTGCTGCGCAGCGAGGACGAAACGCTTTCAACTCCCCTGCTCAAGCAGGCGCTGGAGGTTGTCGAGGACCTGAGCGTGATCGCCACGCTGGGGCGGCAGTTTGCCGGCCCCAAAGGGGTGGAGACGTTTCTGCGTCAGCATGAGAATTTCTGGCGAACGGAGACCGCTGAGGGGAAGACGCTCTCGCTGGCGTGGCTGGCGGAGCGGCTGGCGAAGCTTTTCCCGCAGGCGGCGCTGAGCAAGGCGCTGGTCATCGTCCCCGACCCGCTGGCGGACTACGTCCTGCTGGAGCGGCTGAAGCAGCGGGAGGAGCTGCTGAAGCTGGCGGCGCCGGCGGCGCAGGAGGCGCGGGAGGCGCCCGCAGCGGCCGCCGGGCTGAGCCGGGCGCTGCTGGACACGCTGGTGCGGCTGTGGGCGGCGGGTGTGGAGCGGGAGCGGGTGCAGGGCTGGCTGGAGCGGCTGGCGCAAGCGCTGCCGAGCGGGGAGCGGGCGTTTCTCGATGAACTCGAAGCGCGCCTGCCGCAGCGCAGCGTGCCGCTGGACGGGGTGCGCCTCTGGCTGCATCAAGCGCAGCTTGAGCTGCTCGGGGCGGAGGAAGCCGCAGAGCGTGCCCGTCTGCTCAACAACCTGGGCAGCAGCTTGAGCGATCTGGGGCGGCTTGAAGAGGCGCTGGCGGCGGCGCAGGAGGCGGCGGGGGTGTATCGTGAGCTTGCCCGCACCCGCCCGGAAGCCTTCCTGCCCGGCCTTGCCCTGAGCCTCAACAATCTGGGCAGCTGCTTGAGCGATCTGGGGCGGCTTGAGGAGGCGCTGGCGGCGGCGCAGGAGGCGGCGGGGGTGTATCGAGAGCTTGCCCGCACCCGCCCGGAAGCCTTCCTGCCCGACCTTGCCATGAGCCTCAACAATCTGGGCAACCGCTTGAGCGAACTAGGGCGGCGGGAAGAGGCGCTGGCGGCGGCGCAGGAGGCGGTGAGCGCGCTCAAGCCGTTCTTCCTCGCCCTGCCGCAGGCGTTTGCGCCGTGGATGGAGGGGATGCTGGGGAATTACCTGCGTTTTTGTCAGGCGCTCAACCGCCCGCCGGATGTGCTGCTGGTGGCGGAAATCGCCGGCAAGCTGCAATCCCTGCAGCGCGGGGCAGAAAGCCAAAAGCCGAAAGGGTGAAGGCGGAAACCCAAGCTGCTCGATAGCTGCGCAAGTTACAAACTTGCGCTGCATTTCCGCCTTCCGCCTTTTGACTTCTGCCTTTCCCCGCCTTGCGCCACATTTCCCCCTCTCCCTCCTATGGGAGAGGGGGCAGGGGGGTGAGGGTCAAACCCGCCCCGCGCAATTTACAAACTTGCGCTACAATGCAATTTACAAATTTGCGCTGCAATGAGCCTCGCAGGTGTTGAAAAAGTCATATATGGCGCATATCTATATGAAAAACAGGCTGTTTTACCGCCATATTAGGAGTGTGTGTTTTGTTTTTCAACACCCTCCTTTGTTTTAATTGACGCGCTTATCGCTTTACTGTATAATCTTCATGAAAGCTTCCCAATCTGGCAAATCGAGCAGACTATGGCATTAAAAGGGAACTTAAGGGATTTCACGATTACCCAGCTTCTCAATTTGATCAGTCTGGCCCAAAAAACTGGCGCGTTGATGATTGAAGGACCAACGGAAGCAGCGCAGGTTTATTTTCGTGAGGGGAAGCTGGCTTTTGCCTGTATCGGACAGGAAGATGGCAGTCTGGCGGGGGTCTTGCATCGCAGCCAGAAAATTTCCATGGGACAATATCGGCTTTTGAGGGAACGCGCTGCGCACATGAGCGACAAGGAACTCGGCTTGTTGTTGATTAACGCCGGTTATGTGAGTCAGGAAGACATTCTAAGCAGCCTTCAGCAATACTTTATTTCCATTGTTCGTCGGTTGTTTACTTGGGTGGAGGGGTTCTTTCACTTTGAAGCGGGTCAGATGCCCCCTTCGGATAAGATCACCGTTCGTCTGGATTTAGAAAACTTAATTATTGAGGGCTCACGCCAGTTGCGTGAATGGGAATTATTACAGCAGGAGATTCCCAGTCTGGATATGGCGCTTAAGTTCACTGACCGGCCCGGTACCAACATTCGTAATATCAATCTAAGTGTAGAAGAGTGGCGGGTGATTTCGTACGTTAATCCGAAGAACACCATGCGCCAGATCATGCGCGCGGCAAAGATGAACGAACTGGAAATTCGTCGCGTGGCTTATGGGCTGCTGCAAGCTGGTTTAGTGGAAATTATTCGACCGGAAGGCGCTCCCATTCCGGTCACCAGCAGCATGTTTCCCACACAAAATCGTGAAGAGCAAAAATCGTTGGTCAACCGCCTGATTGAGCGCATTCGGGCTATCTAAATCTCTTAAAGGATACGTTTTTATGCAGACGGTTAAAATTGTAGTGACAGGACCGTTTAATGCCGGAAAAACCGAATTCATTCGCTCAGTGAGTGAGATTGATGTGGTTTCCACCGAAAGAAAAATCTCCGCGCGCAATGAGCAAGTGAAAGAGGCTACAACGGTAGCGATGGATTTTGGGCGTATTACTGTGGATGATGATCTTGTGTTGTACTTGTTTGGTACACCCGGGCAAAAGCGTTTTGATTTCATGTGGGAGATTCTATCGGAAGGGATGCTGGGTTTTATTGTTCTGGTTGATAGCACTCGTCCGGAGACGTTTCGTGAAGCGCGCGGAATTCTAGAGACCTTCAAAGCCTATGCACCGACACCTTATGTTGTGGCGGCGAACAAACAGGATTGCAAAGATGCCTGGGATGTTGCCGATATGCGTGTGGCTTTACGGCTGGATTCAAAAATCAAATTATTGCCGTGTATTGCCACAAAAAAAGATAAAGTGAAGACAGTTCTGTTGGAACTTTTGTATAGTATTCTGGAAGAGATGGAGGCGGGCAAGGCTTAACAGCTCCCGCGAGATGGCTCAGTGTCCTCAATTACTACCAGCCAGGGGATCGTTCATTATGAAGTGTACGGACGCGGGCGTCCGGTGATTTTTTTGCATGGCTGGCTGGGATCATGGGGATTGTGGCAGGAAACAATGAACAATCTCGGGCGCTTCTACCGCGCCTATGCGTTGGATTTTTGGGGGTTTGGCGAGTCGGGAAAGAAGCGTACAACGTACGATGTGCAGGATTTCGTCAGCCTTGTGGATCAGTTTATGGAGCAGCTGGGGATTGTCCGCGCGCCGCTGGTGGGTCACAGCATGGGCGGCACAGTCAGTTTACTGGTGGCAATGCAATATCCGCAGCGGGTTGAAAAGGTGGTGGTGATTGGCTCGCCAATAGTCGGTTCTTCTTTGGCGCTTACGTTGAAACTAGCAGGGCGTCGCCCGGTTGCCGTTACGCTATTTAACCTGATGGGGCTGTTTCGCCTTGGGTTGCGGCTTGCTGCACCCTTTATGTGTAAGGATGAGCGCTTTCCGAATATGATTCTGAACGATCTCAGCCGCACGACACTGGAATCTTTCCTTCTAAGCATTGCTTCATTGCGCAACACAGATTTGCGTCCACGCTTGAATCAAATTCGGGTGCCGGTTATGGGGATGTATGGAAACCGGGACATCATTGTCCATCCCGATCAATGGCAGCCTTTGCAGAATGGTATTGTCACCGCGCGCATTGAACGATATCCCAATGCAGGACATTTCATCATGCTGGACGAGCCGCAACACTTTATGCAGACCCTTAAGGATTTTCTGGATGGTACGACGACGGATTCTGTATGACAACCCTGAAGTCTTGTCATTGTTCACGTGAATTAAGTCAAGTTCTTCTGGCGGGAATGCAGGAAATTATTGGGCAATCTGGCGTGATGGCGGCAATGAATACCGTCAGCTTGATGGGTGCGAAAGATGAGGCGCGCACGCTCTTTGAGCTAGGGGATGACCTGACCTTTGATGAGATTGTCAGTTTGTTCAAAGCTCTGGAGCAGTTGTACGGATTGAGAGGTGGTCAGGGGGTTGTTCTGCGTTCTGGCAAGGCGGCTTTCAAATATTTGTTACAACGCTTTGGTATGCAAATGAGGTTAAGCGAGCTGGAATATCGTTTGTTACCTGCCCCCCAGCGCTTAAAGGCAGGTATGACAGTACTGGCAGAAATGCTCTCGTTCCATTGCAACGTGCCGATTCAGGTGACAGAAAACGAGAGCACCTGGAGCTGGCGGATGGATCAATGCCCGTGGTGTTTGGATAGGCAATCTGAAAAGAGCGGGGTTTGTTATTTTATCACTGGTTTGCTTCAGGAGTACTTCTCCTGGGTGAGTGGAGGGCGGTTTTACGAGATTCGTGAGGTTGAGTGCTGCGCAGCAGGCGGATTAGCTTGTGTGTTTCAAATTCATAAGCAGCCATTGGATTGAGAATGTTCAAAATAATCTTGCAAAATAAACGGCTGATAGCACCCTTCAATGAGCCTGCGCGCGACCTGCGTATTCAGAATAAACCGCTCTGGTTGTTGCAGCGCGATGTGCTGGCTCCGTATATCAGCCGCGAATTTGAATTGCCGCCTGGGGCGCGCCTGCCCAAAACGCGCGAGCCCTGTCTGGTATATCGGGACAATCTGTTTTTTGATGAGTTTTATATTGCGGAATTTATCGCCCAGGCGCGCAGACGTTCTTATCCTTCGCGAGCGGCTTTCTCGTTGAAGGATGCGGCATTTCGGGAACACTGCCTGCCGCTTTCAATTTCCTATTCGCCTGCTGGCGACCTGTATCTGGCAGATTTGTGGTACTATCCCAACGGTCCACAGCCTGATGCTGAGCCGCTGGTGATTGACTTATTGGCACGTGAGATTGGGTATTATCATGTGCCAACGTATATGGCAGTTGAAAAAGGTGATCTGGTTTATCAGGTACCCTTGCGTAGTTTGATGGCAATTGATACTTGGGTGCATGTCTTTCTTGCTGATACCGTATTTGGTTTGTTTGGACGCGGGGCGAGGTTTGAAGATCGCTTAAACCGCGATCCTTTCTTCAAAATCAAAGTGCTTGCCAGCGCTTTGTATGAAGGCAGGCAACTATTAGAGTGTTCTGCCGTTGTCAAAACCGGCCGCAATTGTGTGATTGACCCCACGGCTGTCATTCACGGACCGACAACCATTGGCGATAACGTAACCATTGGGGCTGGGGCAGTGATCGAAAATTGTATTATTGGGAGCAATGTGAATATTTCTCAGGGTTGTCAGTTGATGCTCTCTGTAGTAGGAGATGGGACGTTTTTACCTTTTCGTGCGGCGCTGTTTATGACCACAATCATGGATAACAGCATGGTGGCGCAGAACACCTGTCTGCAAATGTGTGTGGTAGGACGAAATTCTTTTATCGGTGCGGGTAATACGTTTACAGATTTCAACCTGTTATCTTTGCCGATCAAAGCGCGCGATCCGTATGGTGAATTGAAGAATTGTAACCGACCTGTTCTGGGGGGGTGTGTCGGGCATAATTGCCGTATTGGCTCGGGTTTTGTGATTTATCCTGCACGCATGATTGAGTCGGATGTTGTGCTGGTGGCTACCAATGAGCGGCGTGTGATCAGCAAGGATATATGGTTTGAAAATAGCGATCATCACTGGTTGAAGCTCGATCGGCAATACCCACGTTTGTATCCCAGGCCTGGAGAGAAAATTGACGAATCCTGGTGAATGTTAAAGGTTGTCATAAACGGTTTCACATATTATGATTGAATAAGTGATGAGAAAAATAACATTGTGCCGGGTGAATAGGTTTGTCTGGCAAATTTTAACTCTGCAAATGCAGAATCATTAGGGAGGCTCACAATGATGGACGCTCGCCTTTTGGTTGTGGAAGACGATCAGGATATTGCAAATATGTTGCGCATCTACTTTTCTGGTCAGGGGTATCAAGTAGATGTTGCTCATCGCGGTTCGGAGGCGTTGGAGAAAACGCGTCAGGGAATGCCGCACGTGATCGTGCTGGATATCATGCTGCCGGATATTGATGGTTATGAGGTGTGCCGCACGTTGCGCACCAATACGCGCACCAGTCACATCCCTGTCATCTTTCTGACCCAGAAAGACGAAAGAAGCGACAAGCTGCAAGGGCTGGAACTAGGGGCAGATAACTATATTACCAAGCCATTCGATATCGAGGAGCTGAAGCTGTATGTGCAAAATGCCATCGCTCGTTCCGAACGTGAGAGTTTGACTGATCCTCAGTCCGGTTTGCCATCGGGTCGTCTGATTGAGGATCAATTACGTAAGATCATTCGACAGAAAGGCTGGGCATTCATGGATGTGCGCATCAATGCCTTTGAACCGTTTAAAGATGTGTACGGGTTTATTGCCGCCAACGATGTACTTCGTTTTACTGGCATGTTGCTGGGTGAGGTTGTAGATCAATATGGCACATCCAATGACTTTATCGGACATGCTGGCGGAGATAATTTTGTGATCATCACTACTGAGAGTGCGGCACCTTCTATACGGCAAACCCTAAAATCCCGTTTTGATACGGAGGTGTTGACCCATTACAACTACCTCGACCGTCAGCAGGGTTTCATTATGGCTCCAGATGAAAATGGGCGGATTCAGAAAGCACCTTTGATGAGTTTGACAATTGGTACCGTGTCGCCTTCGACCCATGTGTTTGCCGATATCCGTGAGATTACTGAGTTGGCAGCGGGGGAGCGTCGTAAAGATACGGGTAGCTGAAGGATGGTGAGGTCCTTCTGATTATGTGGCAGATAGATCCTTACAGTCTTGGTATCCTGTTCGTTGCACTGGCGCTTGTGTTTTGGGGAATTGTGCGCCTGCTGGCTGGTCTGGTGCCACGAATGCGCCCGGCGATTGCGGTTAAGCCTATGCCGGTACCAGAGAGTGTGATGCGACATCAGGAGGCTGTGCTGGTTATTCAGGCTGGGGGACGTCTGGTTTCGATGAATGAACATGCCCGACAAGTTTTCCGCCTTTTGGAAAGTGAGACGCCAGACCTGGAGCGGTTAGCGCGTCGTGTCCGTCCGAGCGAAGTCTTTCTACAGTTATGTGCAGCAGAAGGACAGGCACGCTTTTTGATTGAAGGTCAGTTACTGGAAGCCAGGTCTTACTGGGCGGTAAATGACAGCCGTCCCTTAATGATACTGGCTTTGCGGAAGACAGAGCCGATTGGCGACGGGGGACTGGTTTCAGACACCGTTTTTTCTCCACAAGGCCTCTTCAATTTTACTGAGCTGGCGCAAGCGATTTCTTCCAGTTTGCAATTGCAGCCCACATTGACGGCAATCGTTGAAACTATCGAGAAGCTTGTCCCTTCCGACTTCATGCAAATCGCAATCTGGGACGCGGAGGCTGGGCGATTGCTGCCTTACCGGCTGATGACTTTGCAAGGGGGCGAGAGGTATGTTGAACCATTAAAGGAGACTTATCAGGTTGGCGAGCGGCTTGCGGGTTTGCTTGCAAAGAATCGGAAACCCCTATTGATTGGCAATGTGTCCACTTTTCCAGAAGCCGCAGCCGATCCGGCAGTTGTTGCCTTGCGATCCTACTTAGGAGTACCGTTACTGGTCGGTGAGGAACTGGTTGGAACACTTGAATTAGGGTCATTTAGCGAGGACACATTCCATCCGCAAGATCTGGAGCTGGTACGGCTGATTTCTGTTCAGGCGGCGACGGCAATTCGTAACGCTATTCTGTATCGTAATGAACAACGCAGGACGGCGGAACTCTCCGTGTTGGCGCAGATTGCGCAGGCTTTGGGTGAAACTCGCGACTTGCAGATTCTTTTTGCCCGTCTGGTGCAGAGCATTGTCCCGCTGCTTCCAGTGGAAGTTGTGGGCTTTTTGCTTTATAACGATACCGACCATGCGCTGGAAGCCCAAAAACCCTTTTTTGGATTGCCGGAAGATATTGTAGAAATGTATCGTACAACTGTTCCTCCAGGAAGTACAGCGGAACAACTGCTCCTGGAAAAACAGCCGATTGTCAGCTTGAATGCGGCTGAGGATGAACGCTGGCATGCCCTAGGGTTGGATAGTATTGCCCAAGCAGCCAGCTTGCGGGATACAGCTTTGATCCCGTTGGCTGTTGGCGGGCAAATGTTTGGTTTCCTGCAGGCTTCGAACCATGTTGATGGCGCATCGTCTTTCAGTCAGGATGAAATGCGTTTGCTGTCTATTGTGGCAAACCAGGCAGCTTCTGTGATTGAAAATGTGTTTCTGGTTCATCAAGCCCACCAGCGCGTGCAGCGACTTGAGGTGATGCGGAAGGTCACCAGTTTGACCAGCTCGGCGGCAGACGTAAACGAAATTTTTTTTCAGGCTCTTCAGGAGCTGGCGCAGTTATTGCAGGCGGATTATGGCGTAATCTTTCTATTGGATCAAAACCGTACTGCGCTTCGGCTTCATCAATCGTCTTTGTTTGGAAACCCGCCACTCCTGTCTGAACGTTATTGTGTATTGCAGACTGATGATGCCCAGTTTCCATTCACAGTGACCAGCAGTATGCACTCATTGGTGGTGGAACGCTCTCAACCAGATAAGCCCATTATCCCGTTTTACCAGAACGTCATGGAAGCCTGGGGCTTGGGTTCGTTGATTATTGTACCGTTGGTGGTGCGCGAAGAGGGCATTGGTGAACTCTGGTTATGCAGCAAGGAGCAGTATTCCTTCAGTCAAGGAGATGTACAAACGATAGCTGCCGCAGCCAGTCAGTTGGCAGGGCTGGTGGAACGTTCACGCATGATCTCGTTGACGGATGAAAACCTGCGGCAACGCTTAGATCAGTTAATTGCGCTTTCACGCATTGGTCGTGAATTGAACACCTCGCTGGATTTACGCTCCCTGCTGCAAATGGTTTATGATGAGGCACTACAAGTCACCCGTGCCGATTGTGGTGCCGTTCTATTATTTGACCAAAACTCGATAGAAGAATTTCCGAAAATTCGATTTGTTGTTGGAGAATCTGATGCGATTCAGCTTTCTCAGGTTGAATGGATGGCTGCCAAAAGCGGCGAGCCTTTCCTGACTGCTGATATTACAAAAACCAGTTTTTCGCCTCTGCATGAGGGGGTTGTCTCTTCACTAGTTGTTCCGATTCCCTATCAGAAGCAACAAATTGGCTTGATCCTTCTGCATTCCAGGAGTGCTGGTCATTTTGACACGACTGCTCAAGAGATTATCCTTTCGTTGGCTTCTCAGGCTTCTCTGGCTTTGAGAAACGCACTTCAGTTTGAAGAGCTGGCATACCGCAATGAGCTTTTGAAACGTCAGGTAGAAACGCTTGGCGAATTGTATAAGATGTTGTGTGAATTACGCCGCGATCGCCCATTAGAAGATGAGTTAAAGGTCATTGCTGGTGCAATTCGGGAGGCCACACTTTTTCAGGTGGTCTTGATTAGTATTTACGAACCTGAGACAGGGTTGTTGCAGCGCGTAGCTCAAGTGGGTCTTGCAGCGGACATCTGGGAACAAATGCGTAAGGTGAAACACCCCTGGCGTAGTCTTGAGCAGATTTTGGACCCTCAGTTCCGTGTCGGTTCAGCTTACTTCATTCCGGCTGAAAGGATGCCGAGTTTTCCAGAAGACTTGCAGACTTTTACTGTGCTTCCTGCAATTGAGTTTGAGGAGCCAGAGGTATGGAACGCCGATGATGTTTTGATCGTCCCGTTATATGACTCCGAAAACCGTCCTCTGGGAACAATCAGCGTTGATGCACCGCAGAGCGGGAAGCGGCCTGATCGCCCTACTTTTGAGGCATTGGAGCTGCTGGCAATGCAAGCTACCCTGCTGATTGATAATCACCGACAGATTGAGAAGCTGAAGTCGCAGCTAGCGTCGACTGGGGCAGTGCCATTGATGCCGATGGAAGAAGTTGGCGAAGCCGGACAGACGATTACCATGTTGTTGCGCAAGGATTTACAACAAACGATCGCTCTTCACAGTGCTTCGGAGCAGCTAGATCGCGTTCGCGCCAGTTTGGAGATTCTTGCGCAGGCAGGGCGGCAAGGCACGATACAGGCAGTTTTGCACACGGTTGCGGGCGAGATGGTCAATCGTTTCCATATGCAGACCGCTCTGCTCGCTGAAGCCAACCCGGTTAGCGGAGCGCAATTGATCGAGGTTGTGGGGCGTGTGCCGCCCGGTATTAATCCGGAAGCGTTATTTGGGCAGCGTAATCCCTTGCGGCAGGTTATTCAGGACGAGCGCTTGCTACTGGTTTCCAATCTTGAAAGCGCGCCGGAGTGGCAGAACTGCGCGTTGCTGCATGCTCTGGAGGCGCGTTCCTTCGTGGGTATCCCGTTCATGATTGGCGGCGGACGAATGGCAGCGGTGCTTGTCACCGATCGCACGCCACGCCTCGAATTTACTGAAGATGACCGTTACATGTATGCTCAACTGGCTACCCAGGTGGGCATCATTCTGCAAAATTTACAGTTGCTGAACGATATGCGACAACATCTGAAGGAAGTCAACCTGTTGCTTGAGTTCAGTCGCAAGCTGGGCAGCCTGGATCCTTTGAGCATTTTGAATACGCTGGTTGAAAGTGCATTACATGCACTGCCAGATGCAAACGCTGGCTGGGTGGCACTCTGGAATGAATATGATCAGACGCTTAAAGTCAAAACTTCATTGGGTTATACAGACGATACCAGCATGACGAATGTCTGTCACCATTTTCTGACAGGGGAAAAAGTTCCCTTGCCTATTGTGCAGAGGGTTTATCAATCCGGCAAAATGGAACGCGTGGCAGAAGTTCACTTCGCCAGCGATTATTATTTGACTGCCGATGACTTACTGGCATATCGCCAGGCTACGGGTGGAAAGCTGCCAATATCCTGTCTGGCAATACCCATTCGACGTGGTGAAAAGACGCTGGGCGTGTTAATGCTGGATAATTTCTCTACACCGGCGGCGTTTTCAGAAGAGGATGAAACGATTGGGCTTTCACTATGCCAGCAAGCCGCGCTGGCACTCGAAAACGCTTATCTATTTGCCGAAACGGAAGAACGCACGGCACAGCTTCAGGCTCTAACTCAGGTGGCGGGTACAATTACATCCAATTTGCAAAGCGATGTCTTAATTGCTTCCCTGCTGGACCAGTTAAAGGCAGTGCTGCCATACGATACGGCAACTCTGTGGCTGCGCGAGGGTAATGTACTGACTGTAGCAGCCGCTAGCGGATTTGCAGATAATGAGAGCCGGATTGGGCTGGCGGTGTCGGTGGAAGATAGTCAGCTTTTCCAGCAAATGGTCGAGACAGAAGTAGCAATTTCTGTAGGAGATGTTCGTCTGGATGAACGCTTTCCATCTCTCATTGAACCAGAAAATCTATCCTGGTTGGGTATTCCGCTTTTGGCTAAGTCAGAGCTGACAGGTGTGCTGGCACTTGAGAAAAAAGAGGCAAATTTCTACACACCTGAGCAGATTCAGGCGGTAACCACTTTTGCCAGTCAGGCAGCAGTGGCGCTTGAAAATGCGCGGCTCTTTGAAGAGAGTGTGCGGCGTACCGCCGAGCTGGATCAGCGGGCGCGGCGGCTATCGTTACTCAATGAGCTGTCAAGCGAGCTGGGTGGTTCCCTGGATGTAGATCATATTATCAGGTTGGTCAGTCTTCGTTTGCTGACGGCGCTTAGTGTTGACCGCGTGTCGGTGATGTTACTTGGTGAGCAGACTGGTCAATATTATTGGGCGTTTGAGGAGCCGGCATTTGAGAAGAGCAGTGAATCTTTGTCGGCTTTTCCGCTTCTGGAACGGCTGCGGGAGAGCAAAGGGGTATATAACTGCGCAGATGTTCAAACGGATATTGAACTTGCGATTCTGCGAGAACAATATCTTGAGCCGCGCAATGTTCAGTCTTTGCTGATTGTGCCATTGTTGAGCGGGTTAGATCTATTCGGCTGGGTGTGGCTGCAAACGACAACGCCGTATCGTTATAGCCACCAAGAGATTGAGCTGGCGCGTACGATTTGCAATCAGGCAGCAATCGCCATTCAGAATGCGCGTCTCTTTGCGGAAACGCGCTTATTGTCAGAAGAACTGGAAAAACGGGTTGAGGAGCGCACGGCTGAACTGCGCCGCGAACATCGAAACACAGAAATGCTCTTGCGCGTCATTACTGAGCTTTCAGCCAGCCTGAACATGGATCAGGTTCTCAGCCGTAGTCTGGAAGTGCTGAATGAGGCAACTGGTTCAGAACAGGCAATGGTTATCCTTTCTCATGGCGGTGAAAGGGTGTATCAGGCGGGCAAAGCCCTAGTAGTTCCACAAGATGAACAGTCGGCAATCGGCGAGGCAGAACGAATGATCGTACGCCTTGTTCGCTCAGAACGAAAGGCGGTTGTGGTCAATGACATTGCGCAGGATGCGCGTTGGGATAACTATAAAGAAAGATACCCGGCATATCGCAGTCTGGTGGCAGTACCGTTAATCTTGAGACAGGAAATTTTAGGCTCTCTATTACTGTTACATCGGCAGACGGATCAATTTGTACCGGAGGAAGTGGAGCTTGTGGAGGCTGTTGCGCGACAGATGAGCATTGCAATTAATAATGCATCGTTATTTGATCTGTTGCGTGAACAGTCAGAAGATCTGGGGGATATGTTACGCCAGCAACAAGTGGCTGCCAGTCGTTCACGTGCCATCCTGGAGGCTGTAGCGGATGGCGTATTGGTGACTGATCAAAAAATGACAATTACATTGTTCAATGCCTCAGCCGAGCGCATTCTGAACCTGCCAGCTGCGCGGGTGGCAGGAAAGTCACTGGTGGAACTGGCGGGTTTGTTCGGCAAATCGAGCCAGGACTGGTTGGATACGATAAAGCGTTGGTCAGAGAATCCTTCTGCGTATCAGCCTTCGGAAACTTATGCAGAGCAAATTGAGTTGGATGATCATACAGTAGTTTCAATTCACCTATCGCCAGTACTGTTGCGTAATGAATTTCTGGGTACGGTTTCGATTTTCCGCGATATTACTTATGAAGTACAGGTAGACCGGCTGAAAACCGAGTTTATTGCCAATGTCAGTCACGAGCTAAGAACACCAATGACTTCTATCAAGGGGTATGTTGAAATTATGTTGATGGGGGCAGCGGGTCAGATTACTGATCAGCAACGCCGCTTTTTAGAGATTGTAAAATCCAATACGGAGCGTTTGACCGTGTTGGTGAATGATTTGCTGGATGTTTCTCGGATTGAAACCGGGCGCGTTGCTCTCAACTTGCAACCGCTTGATTTGCGTCCGCTGGTTGAAGAGGTGGTTGAGGATATCCAACGGCGCTCGCGTGAGGAGAATAAACCCATGAACATCACTTTAGAGGTGCCGCATGATCTGCCAAAAGTGAATGGAGACATGGAGCGTGTAAGGCAGATTATGGCTCATTTAGTATCCAACAGCTATAGCTATACTCCTGCTGGTGGACAGATCACTGTCCGTTTGCATGATAAGGTGGACGAAGTTCAAATAGATGTGGCGGATAATGGAATCGGTATACCCAAAGATCAACAGCACCGTATTTTTGACCGTTTCTTCCGTGGCAGCGATCCACTGGTTCTGGCGACGGCAGGTAACGGTTTAGGATTGGCATTATCAAAGACGTTAGTTGAGATGCACCATGGGAAAATCTGGTTCGAGAGTGAAGGCGAGCCGGGCAAGGGGAGCGTCTTTTCGTTCACCCTGCCAATCTATATTGCAAAGGGTTAAGTATGGCGAAGATTTTGATTGCCGAAGATGAACCAGACATACGCGAGCTGATCGCGTTTACCTTGCGATTTGCCGGACATGAGGTCGTGGCGGTCTCAAATGGCGAAGAGGTTTTAGAGACTCTGCCACAGTATATGCCGGATCTGGTCTTACTGGATGTACGTATGCCGCGTATGACCGGCTTTGAAGCCTGTGTTCAAATGAAAGCAACACCACAATTGAAGGATATTCCGGTGGTTTTTCTTTCTGCAAAAGGGCAGGAAGCCGAAATTCAGGAAGGGCTGCGTGCTGGGGCAGTCGAATATTTGTTGAAGCCATTTGCGCCTAATGATCTGGCAAACCGGGTGAATGAGTTATTACACCAATTTGGTGTTAGTAATTAAAGACTCGAAAAGATGAGCGTTGTCTTATTGCAGTCCCAAATCCTGCATTACGAGGTGATCGGGCGCGGCCGTCCGCTCATTTTCTTGCATGGTTGGGTAGGGTCATGGCGGTACTGGGTGCCGGTGATGCAAGCAGCTTCGATCTCTTACCGGGCGTATGCACTGGATTTGTGGGGGTTTGGGGATTCAGCAAAAGTGGAGAGTCGATATTCACTGGGAGCACAGGTGCAACTGGTTGATCAGTTTTTGAGTGAGTTGGGAATTGGACGTGTGGTTCTGATTGGACATGGGCTGGGGGCGCTGGTAGCATTAATGTATGCCCGCGAATATCCAGATGTAGTCGATCGTGTAATGCTGGTCAGCTATCCGCTGGAAGAATCAATGGTTAATCAACGTTTGCGCAATAGCTCCCCTGCAGCGCTGGCAGAGTGGTTGCTGACGAAAACCCCGGAAACCGAACCAGCTCGTTTTGATGCTCCAAAAGCAGACCCAAAGGCAATACAAATTTCGTTTGAAGCATTGGCGCATGTTAATTTCAAGAGCTATTGGGGTCAGGCAGAGACACCCTGTTTACTGGTCAATGGTCAGAATGACCCGGCGGTTGCGCCGCCAACTATCCAGCATCTGGCGGATTTACCGGAAAAGACCCATGCTATTCTGTTTGAGGATTCCGGACACTTTCCCATGCTGGATGAGACCAGTAAGTTTTGCCGACTGATGGTGGATTTTCTGACACTTGATTCGGGAGATAGCCCGCGTCAGTTACAGTTGAAAGAGGAGTGGAAGCGCCGGGTGCGCTGAATTTTCCACGCCTTGAAGGTTTACGAAATCCGTAATAATAAAACAACAACCTTTCTGCCGCCATGCAAAGCACGAAAAGTTGTTGTTGGGGAGAATTCCTGTACTGTGCCGAGAGTCAGAATCGAACTGACGACACCGCAATTTTCAGTCGCGTGCTCTACCAACTGAGCTATCTCGGCGAGTGTATGTAATTCTACCTGCGAGTTGGCGGAGTGTCAAGAAAATTTTCCCAAATTTATTGCCTATTTGGTCATTACCCTGTATAATTAGTTTTGTTACTACGATTTGCTTGTCCCAGAAATGGGGTGGGTGAATCAATTTTATTTTTTTATGCAGGAGCGGAGATGGAACTGGATCACTTTCCTTCTTACACGAACCCCAAGCTGGAGGTTCGTCCCTGCCCTGAAAAAGGTGGCTGGGGAGTGTTTGCACGGGAATTCATTCCAAAGGGTGAACTTCTCTCGGTGTGGGGTGGTGCGGTTTATACAGAAGAAGAACTGGACCAGGTCCCCGAATCAAGGGCAAAACATGGTCTTCAAGTGGAAGAAGGAATTTACCTGCTTCCTCTAGTAGAAGGAGATCCGGGAGATTACTATAACCATTCCTGCGACCCAAATGCAGCTCTGGAAGGGCAGATTTGCCTGGTGGCTTTTCGTGATATTTTACCGGACGAGGAAGTTTGTTTTGATTATGCGATGAGCGATGGCAGTGACTATGATGAATTTGAGTGTCACTGCGGTGCGCCCAATTGCCGAAAGATTGTCACCGGCAATGACTGGATGTTACCAGAACTTCAGCAACGTTATGCGGGACACTTTATCCCCTATCTACAGAAACGAATTGACGCGTTAAGGGCAAAATCTAACGGACACAAGGGCGAGGAAGAAGTAGTCTTTCAGGAATAGATTTTTACACTGCCTTTGCGAATATAGCTGATGCAGCCTCGTAACCTGCCCTGCGGTATGGGTTGCGGGGGTAAGCGCTCTTAAGTCACCTGTTAAGGTTCCGGGATAATTGAGGGGTCATATATCGCTCTAATAAAACGTTGATCCGAATCATATCTTGTAGTCTTAAGATGATACAGCACAGGTTAATTTACCTGTGTTGTTGAATCTTGTTTTTAAGGAGGTGTTCGATGAACCTCGAGCAATATACACAGAAAGCGCAGGAGGCAATTCTTTCAGCGCAGCGTCTGGCGCAGGAATTGAACCATCAGGCGATTGAACCGGCACATCTGCTGCTTGCTTTGCTCCAGCAGGAGGAGGGTGTTGTCCCAGCAGTTGTAACGCGCGTAGCAGGAAGTGTCCTGGCACTGCGTGAGGAGGTGCGCACAGATTTGGAAAAGCGTCCAAAGGTGTACGGCGCGGGCGGGCAGGTCGGGTTGTCACACCCGGCGGTAGATGTGTTGAGCGCTGCGGAGCGCTACGCCAAAGGGATGCAGGATGAGTACGTTTCCACCGAGCATATTCTGCTTGGTTTGACAGAAAGCGTTGAGGGCAAGCGGCTTTCGCAGTACGGCTTGACTAAAGATGCCATTTTGAAGGCGCTGGTCAGCGTGCGCGGCGCACAGCGCGTGACCAGTCCAACTCCTGAGGATACTTATCAGGCGCTGGAAAAGTATGGTCGCGATCTGACGGCAATGGCTCGTCAGGGCAAGCTTGACCCGGTGATTGGGCGGGATGAGGAAATCCGCCGCACCATTCAAATCCTTTCACGGCGCACAAAGAATAACCCGGCGCTGATCGGTGACCCCGGTGTGGGAAAGACAGCAATTGTAGAAGGCTTGGCTCAGCGCATTGTCAAAGGCGATGTGCCAGAAGGATTGAAGCACAAACGCATTGTACAGCTTGATATGGGCGCACTAGTAGCGGGCGCAAAATACCGTGGTGAGTTTGAAGAACGCCTCAAAGCGGTCTTAAAGGAAATTACCGCCGCTGAGGGTGAGATCATCCTTTTTGTGGATGAAATGCATACGGTGGTTGGCGCAGGCGCAGCCGAAGGCGCAATGGATGCCGGCAACATGCTTAAGCCGATGCTGGCGCGCGGCGAATTGCACATGATCGGTGCAACTACGATTGATGAATATCGCAAGCATGTCGAGAAAGATCCGGCGCTGGAGCGGCGCTTCCAGCCGGTGATGGTTTCTGAACCCTCGGTCGAAGATACCATCAGCATCCTGCGCGGACTGAAGCAGCGCTATGAGGTACATCATGGCGTGCGCATTACGGATGCAGCGGTTATTGCAGCGGCAACACTTTCCAACCGCTATATCACCGACCGCCATTTGCCAGATAAGGCAATTGACCTGATTGATGAGGCGGCGGCTCGCTTGCGCAGCGAGATTGATTCCAAACCTCAGGCGTTGGATGAAGTGGATCGTCAGATCATGCAGCTGGAAATCGAGCGCGAAGCGCTTCAGAAAGAAAAGGATAAAGCTTCAAAGGAGCGGCTGGAAAAGCTGGAACGCGAGCTGGCTGACCTGCGCGAGAAATCGGCTCAGTTGACCACACGCTGGCAGACCGAGAAGCAGGCAATTGCAGAACTGCGCCAGATCAAGGAAAAAATTGAGCAGACACAGACCGATCTGGAACGCGCTGAACGCCAGAACGATCTGGCTCTGGCGGCACGGCTGCGTTATGGCGAACTGCCAGAGCTGGAGAAACGCCGTCAGCAAGCTGAGGAACGGTTAAAGCAATTGCAAGCGGAAGGCGCCCTGCTTAAGGAAGAAGTGGACGCAGAGGAGATTGCCGAAATCGTGGCGCGTTGGACGGGCATCCCGGTTTCTAAATTGCTGGAAGGTGAGATGCAAAAGTTGCTGCACATGGAAGAGAATCTGCACAGCCGTGTGGTTGGTCAGGATGATGCCATTCGCGCTGTCTCAAACGCTGTGCGGCGGGCGCGAGCTGGACTGCAAGATCCGAATCGTCCGATTGGTTCGTTTATCTTTCTCGGACCGACTGGCGTGGGTAAAACCGAGCTGGCGCGGGCACTGGCGGAGTTTTTGTTCGATGATGAACGGGCAATGATTCGGATTGATATGTCTGAGTATCAGGAGAAACACACTGTTTCGCGCTTGATCGGCGCACCGCCGGGCTATGTTGGCTATGAAGAAGGCGGTCAGCTTACCGAAGCGGTACGGCGGCGACCGTACAGCGTGGTGCTGTTTGACGAGATAGAAAAGGCGCATAGCGAGGTGTTTAATGTGCTGTTACAACTGCTGGATGACGGACGTTTGACCGATGGGCAGGGGCGGACAGTAGACTTCCGCAACACGGTGGTCATTATGACCAGTAATCTGGGCAATGAGCTATGGATGAATGGTCAGGGGCAGGTAAGTCGAGATACGATCCAGCGCGTGCTACAGGCACACTTCCGCCCGGAATTTCTCAATCGGCTTGATGAAATCGTGGTTTTCCGTCCACTCACGCGCGAAGATATGAAGCAGATTGTGGATATTCAACTGAACCGCGTGGCAGCGTTGCTGGCTGCGAAAGGGTTATCGCTGGAAGTCACCCCCGAAGCTCGCGAGTTTCTGGTTGAGGTTGGCTATGACCCGGATTACGGTGCCCGTCCGCTCAAGCGTGCCATCCAGCGCGAGCTGCAGGACCCGCTGGCATTGCGTGTTCTTTCTGGTGAGTTTCGCCCCGGCGATCTGGTGCGGGTGGAACGCGGCACAGAAGGGCTGACGTTTACGCCGGTAGTGGTCGGCGAGGTTGTATAAAGTATGTGTTTTGAGGTGGATGAGACAAGGAAATCGTCTCATCCACTCTCGTTTATGTAACCTTTTGTTTACTCTTTCATCTAAATGATGTAACAGTTAAACAGGTAGATCAAAAGGAGAGCTAAAAAATGAAGTTAAACGAATCGAGTCTGGATCGTGTGGTGCGCGTTGTTTTAGGGATTGTGATTCTGGCGCTTGGCTGGGGTGGTGTGGTTACCGGCGGCTGGGGTAACTTTCTTAAGGTAATTGGCTTTTTGCCCTTGCTTACCGGGTTGGTAGGTTTTTGCCCGGCTTATGCGCTGTTTAAGTTCAGTACGCGCAAGCCATAAGCTGTTTTTTCTTGTTGCGCACAAGTGGGAGTGTTAGCACACCCCCACTTGTTTTCTCAAGAGGGAATGTGTAATGACCTTTGAGCAGTTTGAACAACGATTGCACGACAGCCAGTCTGCTGTAATGGTGGAATTCTGGGCGCCATGGTGTATGCCCTGCCGGGCGATGGCGCCAGTTCTGGAACGAATGGAACGAGAATTTGAAGGGCGTGTAACACTCTGGCGTATTAACGCAGATGAGGAAGTGGATTTGTTGCGCTCGTTAAGAGTATATGGTGTTCCCACTCTAATTGGGTATCAGCAAGGACGGGAAGTAGCACGCGTCACCGGCACGCAAAGTACGGACGACCTAAAAAATTTGTTTACAGCCCTGGCAGAGGGGATGCCGTTTCAACGTGGGCTTGCATCTTGGGATCGGCTGCTGCGCCTAGTGGCGGGTATGGCACTTGTTATCCTGGGCTGGTGGAGTGAATCATCGCTGCTATTGATGGCGTTTGGTGGTCTGATCATGTTTTCAGCAGTGTATGACCGCTGTCCACTCTATCGTGCGATTGCTCCGCGTCTGAAGAAGTTACTAGGGTTTTGATTGCAGTTGCACGCTGTTGAAAAGATCACGGTCTTGCTGACCGGGTTGAGGCGGCGGGTATGCCTGAATAAAGGTTTCCTCGGCAGCAAACAGACGGCGCAGGATTGCCATTATGCCTGAGCCCTGTTGCCTTCCCCCCTGTGACTCGTGGCAAAATGCAGCTTCCTGCCGAGTTTTGACCACTTTCCGGTAATTAATGCGGGCATGAATGTCAAATTTGTGATTAGTAATCCAGAGCAGGTCAATGTCACCATTGGAGCCAAACTTGCTCGGGTCTTTGCCTAAGAGACGCATCAGCCAAACAGCAGCGCGCAGGAAGCTGCGCGGGATAGTTTGGAAATAGAGCTTCTGGGCTTTGTAGGGCGGCAGGTCATCGTGGAATTGGGGATTGCCTGCCAGCTCAAAGGCATGCACGGTTGCCTTGTGAATGGCGATGTGGTCAGGATGACCGTAGCCTCCAATAGGATCAAAAGTGATGACGACGTGAGGCTGAAGCAGACGGATGTAGTGAGCAATGTCCGCAGCAATTTTTTCGGTTGGCTGAGCTGCTAACGCCTGTGGATGTTGATTATCCACCGCGCCAGGCATACCCGAATCGCGGTAGTTCAGGAAGTACACCTGTTTCAGTCCCAGTTTTTCGGCGGCGCAACGTAATTCGGCTTCACGGCGTTCTGCAACGGAGGAAAAGCCGCGCATTAATCGCTCATCCATTTCGCCAGCCTCGCCGCGCGTTGCACAGACCAGATATACATTGGCGCCGCGTCGGGCATAAAGCGCCAGCGTACCGCCGATTCCAAAGGTTTCGTCATCCGGATGGGCGAGAACCGCCAGCAGGGTAGGTTTTCTTTGATTCGTTTCCATCTTCATACCTCAGTATTCCAACATCATTTTATCTATCTCGCGCGCCCAGGCATTGATACCGCCGCGCAAGTTTTTCGCTTTGGTAAAGCCCTGGCTGTGCAACAATTGAACTGCGTAAGTGGAGCGGCTGCCTGTACGGCAAAAGACCACAATTTCATCATCTTTGGAAAGCTCACAAAGGCGCGAGCTTAAGTGCCCATAAGGGATGTGCAATGCGCCGGGCAATGTCGAGACCTGTTGTTCGACTGCTTCTCGCACATCCACAAGACAGATTTTCTCCCCGCCTTTCAGACGTTCCGCAAGCTGACGCGGTTCAATATCCCATGCCTGTGGAGCAATCTCTGAGGGACGATGGACAGGAGTGCCGCAAAACTGCTCGTAGTCTATAAGGTGAGTGATGGTGGGATGTTCCCCGCATACCACACAACCCGGATTTTTGTGTAGCTGGATGGTCTGAAACGAACCTTCCAGTGCATCGTAGAGCAACAGCCTGCTAATCAATGGAATACCGATACCCAGAATCAGCTTGATGACTTCGGCAGCTTGCAGGGTGCCGATTGTACCGGGTAGCACGCCCATCACACCGCCTTCGGCGCAGGTTGGTACCATACCGGGCGGGGGCGGTTCGGGAAATAGACAACGGTAGCAAGGTCCACTGCGGGCATCAAAGACGCTGACCTGCCCCTCGAATCGAAAGATCGAGCCATAGACGTATGGCTTGCCGGAAAGGACAGCGTAATCGTTCAGCAGGTAGCGGGTGGGGAAATTGTCTGTTCCATCCACCAGAATATCGTAGTCTTCGGCAATACGCTCAATATTCTCGGATGTCAACACCTCGTTATAAGTTTCTACTTGAACATGGGGGTTTAGTTCAAGCAAGCGCTGGCGAGCAGATTCCACTTTAGGCGTCCCTACGCGCGGAGTGCTGTGTAAAATCTGGCGCTGCAGGTTAGATAGGTCCACCACATCATAATCCACAATGCCAATGCGGCCAATGCCAGCCGCTGCCAGATAAAGACTGATGGGCGAGCCAAGCCCGCCGCTGCCAACCACCAGTACCGACGCGGCTTTCAACCTGCGCTGACCTTCCAGCCCCACCTCTGGCAGAATCAGGTGACGCGAGTAACGCAGTACTTCTTCCCGAGACAAATCAGCTTTCATATCATGCTCCACTATAGCACAATCGGCAAATGACATTTGGGCAGTTTCATCATCTGTCCTTAGTTTGGTTGCTTATCCAGAACAAACGTTTATTATCATACCAGAAAAGCACCGACACCTGCAAAACCGTTGCGGATTTTTCGGCCATTTGTCTTAATAATACAGGACAAATGTGACTAAAAAAGTCCGCTAAAGAGATTTATGATGAGCTTGTGATACAATCAAAAGTTGGAGTAAACTCATTTGACCAGATAACAAAAAAAGCTTGGTTATGCTGATTGATCGTTTTGGACGCCCCATTACTTACCTGCGGATTTCGGTAACTGACCGCTGTAACCTGCGTTGTGTGTATTGTATGCCTGCCGAGGGCATCCCCCTGCAAAGTCATGAGAACATTTTGCGGTATGAGGAGATCGTCCAGCTTGTGCGCGTTGCAGCAGCACACGGCATTCGTGAGGTGCGCCTGACGGGTGGTGAGCCACTTGTGCGTCTGGACTTGCCTGTGCTGGTGCACATGATTGCACAGATACCGGGCATTGAGGACATCAGTCTGACTACCAATGGACTGCTTCTGGAGAAAATGGCGCAGCCGCTAGCGAAAGCAGGGTTGAAACGGGTGAATGTGAGCCTGGATACTCTCGATCCGGCAAAGTTTGCGCGTATTACGCGTGGCGGTTCGCTGGAGAAAGTTTTGAACGGAATTCGGGCAGCGGAGCGGGTGGGGTTGACACCGATTAAGATCAATGTCGTTGCCATGCGCGGGGTCAATGATGATGAGCTAATGCAGATGGCAAAGTTGACATTGCAGTTCCCCTGGCATGTGCGCTTTATCGAGATGATGCCGATACAAAATCAGACCTCATGGGGCGAACATTTTCCAGCGCCTGAGGAAGCCTATATTTCAGTTTATGAGATGCGAGAGATTTTGGCTCCGCTGAATCTGCAGCCCGTCAATAAGAAGGTGGGCAATGGTCCGGCGCGGGAATATCGCATTCCCGCTGCAAAGGGGATTGTGGGATTTATTTCTCCTATCGGAGAGCATTTCTGCCAGAGCTGCAATCGGCTTCGGCTGACGGCGGACGGTCACTTGCGACCGTGTTTGTTGAGTGACATCGAAATACCGGTTCTGCAGGCGTTACGGGCGGGTGAAGAGCTTTTGCCTCTGCTGGAGCAGGCAATCTCAGTTAAACCAGAAGGACACGAGCTTGCGCTGAGTCACAGTCCGATGTCAAGGTGTATGCGTCAAATAGGCGGTTGAGAAGATAAGCCTAAAGGCCCTCGCGGGTTGCTGAAATCTGTGAGAGTCTTTTTGCGCCTACCCTGTCCCAAACTGGCGATCACCGGCATCCCCTAAACCAGGGACGATATAGCCTTTTTCATTGAGGTGGTCGTCAATCGCAGCCAGATGGATGGGAACATCAGGATGCTTCTCGTGTAGATGGGTAATTCCTTCTGGGACACCGATCAGACCAACAAATTTGATTCGCTTTGCGCCCCAGCGCTTGAGGATATCCACAGTAGCAACAGCAGAGCCGCCAGTTGCCAGCATAGGATCAAGGATCAGACAAACCTGAACAGTTGCGCCGGTAGGGAGTTTGTTATAGTACTGGACGGGTTGAAGTGTGCGCTCATCACGGTAGAGACCAATATGCCAGACTTCAGCCGATGGCATCAGCTCCCAGATGCCTTCTACCATGCCCAAACCGGCGCGCAGGATGGGAATCAGACCGATTTTTTCTTCCAGCTCAGCACCGGTGATTTTAGCCAGTGGGGTTTCAACTTCAAGGGGACGGATTTTTAAGTCTTGTGTTGCTTCATAAGCCAGTAAGCCTGCCAGCTCTCGCACCAATTCGCGGAATTTTTTGGGTTCGGTGGTAATACGGCGTAGCAGGGTGAGTTTGTGTGCAACCAGTGGATGAGAGGAAACAAAGACATTTGGGTACATAATGGCATCCTCGTTAGGAAGGATTTTTCTGATTATATAACGAAAAGAGCGCGGTTGCCGGATGAATCCCAAATGATCTCATCGGGTATAATCAATGGCATGAGCGAGCAACCCAATCGTCTGATTGCACCAGAAGCCCGACCGGATGACCGCTTGGATCAGGCAATGCGCCCTCGTTCACTGAACGAAGTCATTGGTCAGGTGGGTGTAAAAGAAAATCTTTCTATCCTAATTGCCGCGGCGCGCCAGCGCGGTGAGCCGCTGGATCATGTACTGTTTTATGGCCCTCCCGGACTAGGCAAGACGACGTTGGCGCATGTGCTGGCGAATGAAATGGGAGTCAATATCAAGATTACCGCTGGACCGGCGGTTGAGCGTCCGGGTGATCTGGCTGCTATTCTTACCAATCTTCATGCCGGTGATATTCTTTTTGTAGATGAAATTCATCGCCTGGGGCGGGTGGTGGAGGAGGTATTGTATCCAGCGATGGAAGATTTCGCCCTGGATATTATTATCGGCAAGGGACCATCTGCCCGTTCAATTCGCCTGAAACTGCCGCGCTTTACAGTCATTGGTGCGACCACACGACTGGCACTGGTCAGCGCGCCGCTTCGGGCACGCTTCGGCGCTGTGTACCGATTGGATTACTATGATCTGGCGGCGATGCAAGAAGTAATTGCGCGCGCCGCGCGCATTCTGGCTGTCCGGATTGAGGAAAGCGGTGTGATTGAGATCGCCCGCCGTGCGCGCGGCACGCCGCGTGTTGGGCTGCGACTGCTGCGGCGGGTGCGCGATTTTGCGCAGGTGCGCGCTGATGGAGTGATTACCGGTGTTGTAGCGGCAGAGGCGCTCAACCTGCTCAATGTAGATCAACTTGGGTTGGATGAGGTGGACCGGCGGGTGTTGAGTACGATTATCGAAAAGTACAATGGCGGTCCGGTTGGATTGAGCACAATTGCGGCATCCATCAGCGAAGAACCAGATACGATCATGGACGTGGTGGAGCCGTATTTACTGCAATTAGGGTTTCTGGAGCGTACACCGCAGGGTAGAGTAGCAACCCGGCAGGCTTATGAACATCTTGGATTAACTTATACTGGTGCTTCTCGACAGCCGGGATTGTTTGATACGTGAAAACCTCCGATTTCGATTATGATCTTCCCGTAGAATGCATTGCGCAGACGCCGGTGGAGCCGCGTCACGCTTCACGCCTGCTGGTCTTACACCGCGATCGAGCGGAGCTGGAACATACCATTTTCTGGAACATCGGCAATTATCTGAACCCTGGTGATTTACTGGTGATTAACCAAACACGCGTCATTCCGGCCCGCTTGTTTGCGCGCAAGGAAAGCGGCGGGCGCGTGGAAATTTTGCTGCTGCGCAAAGAAGATGAGCGCGTCTGGGAAGCGCTGGTGGGTGGAAAGCGTGTCATGCCCGGCAAGCGTCTTCAAGTGGAGGGAGGACCGGCGGTGGAAGTGGTAGCGGCGCTGAACGGAGCGCGCCGTTTAGTCAGATTTGACGATCCTATTGAGCCGTATCTGGAACATATCGGCGAGATGCCCCTGCCGCCGTATATTCACGAACCGCTGAAAGACCGCGAACGTTATCAAACTGTCTATGCAAAAGAAAGCGGGTCAGCGGCTGCACCGACCGCCGGGCTGCACTTTACGCCAGAGCTCATGGCACATTTGCAGGCGAAAGGGCTTCGTTTTGCTACAGTGACGTTACATGTGGGGCTGGACACTTTTGCGCCGGTTACAGAAGAAGACCCGCGCCAGCATCCTATTCATACTGAGTGGTGCGAGATGCCCGCTGAAACCGCAGTACGGGTGAATGAAACATCCCAACGCGGCGGGCGTGTGGTGGCTGTTGGAACTACCAGTGTGCGCGTGCTGGAAACGGCAGCGCAGACAGCGATGCCGGGTCAGCGGGTGGGGGTATTTGCCGGTCCGACGGCTCTGTATATCCTGCCGGGGTATACGTTTCGGGCGGTGGATGCATTAATAACCAACTTTCATTTGCCCCGTTCGACGCTGATCATGATGGTCAGCGCCTTTGCGGGGCGCGAGCGCATTCTGGAAACTTACCAAATTGCTATCCAGAAAGGGTATCGCTTCTATTCGTTTGGCGATGCAATGTTAATTCTGTAGAGTAAAGAGATGAATGAGCATCTGGCATGGGATGCGTTGAACAATGAAATTGTTCATTGCCGCGCCTGCCCCCGATTGGTCGTCTGGCGGGAGGAAGTGGCGCGTCAGAAGCGGCGCGCCTATCGAGAATGGGATTACTGGGGCAAGCCAGTTCCGGGTTTTGGCGACCCTCATGCTCGTCTTTTGATCGTTGGATTGGCCCCTGGAGCGCACGGTTCGAACCGTACCGGTCGCATGTTCACTGGTGACGCTTCGGGAGATTTTCTGTATGCTGCGCTTTACCGCGCTGGGTTTGCCAGTCAACCATACGCCAGCCATCGTCTGGATGGATTGGAGATGCGCGATGCGTTCATCACTGCGGTGTGCCGCTGTGTCCCACCGAAAAACCGTCCATTGCCGGAGGAGATTACCGCCTGCCGCCCGTTTCTATTGCGTGAACTGGCGTTGTTGCGTCAGGTGCGAGGCATCGTGGCGCTGGGGCGAGTAGCTTTTGACCAGATTGCTGGCATCTATCGGGCGCAGAGGAATGAGTTGTCACATTTGACCTTTCAACATGGCGCGCTTTATTCGTTAGGGGAAAATCATCCCTGGATACTGGCTTCCTATCACCCCAGCCGTCAGAATACACAAACCGGACGTTTGACCGCGGCGATGTTTGACGCCGTTTGGAAACGAGCCAAAATAGAGTTGGCAAACGCTTAGGACATCCATTCAGAATCTGCTGAACTTACTGAAACTTTCAGTGATAGTTGTGAGCTTCATTGCAATAGACAAAGACTTAAGTTTTAATTTGTGCAATCTTTGTATAAACTTGATTTGAAACGCGCTTGTATTTGACCTGCCTCACATGTACAATGAACATCGTGAACCAGCTAAGGAAGAAGCTATTGAAAAGTATCTTGCTTGCCATCAGCTCACTGCTGGCTCTTGGTTTGATAGTCTTTGTCTTGTGGGCGAACACCCCGATGATGGCACAACCAGAGGCGCTGGATGCGCTTCGCAGCGATCCTAAAGTGATTGTTGAGGTTGAACCCAAGTGGGTTGTTTTCAGCCCGGCAACGGGTATTACCGAAACAGGACTGGTCTTTTATCCGGGCGGACGGGTGGACTACCGCGCTTATGCCTTGCCATTGCGCCAGATTGCGGCAAATGGTTACTTTGTTGTCCTAGTGCGTATGCCGCTCAATCTGGCATTCTTTGCACCGGGTAGGGCGGCTGAAGTGATGGCAGCGTTTCCAGAAGTGAGACGCTGGTCGGTGGGTGGTCATTCGCTAGGTGGAGCCATGGCGGCGTTGTTTGCGTATCAGCACTCTGAAAGGGTGCAGGGACTGGTGCTTTGGGCTGCATACCCGGCACAAGCCAATGATCTGTCTTCCAGCTCGTTAGAAGTTGTCTCAATTTATGCGACCCATGACGGGTTAGCGACGTTGGAAAAAATCCAGGCTTCGCGCGCCCTGTTGCCGGCTGAGACGCGCTGGGTAGCGATTGAGGGCGGCAATCATGCGCAGTTTGGTCACTATGGAGCTCAGCCCGGAGACGGTAAGGCTACCATTTCCGTACAGCAACAGCAGGCACAGGTGGTAGAAGCAACGGTTTCCTTGCTGAAAACGATTGGGGAATAAAATGCAGGTGATTAGGTATATTGTTCTTGGGCTGTTTGTGCTAGTTTTGTTGATGAGCATTGCACCATTATTGGTTCCCTTGCCTTCACAGGAAGAGCGATTGTCTTCCCGTGAACTGGCGGATGCAGACAGCCGCTTCGTTGAAGTAAATGGAATCGAAATTCATTACAAAATCAGCGGCTCTGGCGAACCGGCACTGGTGTTTGTGCATGGTTTTGCCGATAGCACTTTTTCCTGGCGCAAGGTAACCGAACCTTTGACACAGGATTATACGGTGCTGGCATACGACCGCCCGGCTTTTGGGTTGACTGAGCGTCCCCTGCCCGGCGAGTGGAATGGGGAAAACCCGTATAGTCTGGCAGCGCAGCCCGATTTGTTAATAGGACTGTTGAATACTCTCGGAATTGAGCGGGTGATCCTCGTCGGTCACTCTGCCGGCGGTGCGGTGGCGGTGCAGACTGCGCTGACCTATCCGCAACGTGTGGAAGCGCTGGTGCTGGTTGCGCCGGCGATCATTCGAACTCAGCGCTGGTGGGGAGTATTTCAATTCTTGCTGCACACGCCGCAGATGGACCGGCTGGGTCCCTGGCTGGCGCGCTTGATTCAATGGCAGGAAAAGCAAATGGTGGAAATTGCCTGGCACGATCCTTCTACGGTCACAAGTGAAGATATGGAAGGCTATCGCAAACCATTGCGGGTAAGAAATTGGGAACGCGCCCTGTGGGAATTCAGCCGAGCTGAACAGGATACCGGGTTGGCTGAGCGCGTGGATGAATTGAAAATGCCGGTTATCATCGTTGCAGGTGATGACGACCGTGTAGTGCCAACTGAGCAAAGCATCTATCTGGCAGAGCAGATACCCGGCGCACAATTGGCGGTTCTACCGGCTTGTGGGCACGTGCCGCAGGATGAATGCCCTGAGGCGTTTTTGCAAGCAGTGCAGTCATTCTTAAACGGTCTAAAGTGAGGTAAGGAGATTTAAAATGGACGAGAAATTTGCACCAGATTTTGAACTAAACGATACCAGCGGGCGGGTTGTGCGGCTTTCAGATTTTCGCGGCAGGAAAAATGTTGTGCTGGTGTTTAATCGTGGTTTTGCCTGACCGTTCTGCCGGCGACATATGGCGCAGTTGCGCCAGGATTACGCGGCGTTTCAACGCCTTGATGCCGAGATTGTAGCCGTAGGACCGGATGGACCGAACGCTTTTCGGCGGTTTTGGGAGAATGAGCAGATGCCTTTTGTTGGATTAGCAGATGTTGGCTCTAAAGTAGCTGAACTGTACAACCAGGAGGTCAATATTTTCAAACTGGGACGCATGCCCGCTGTGTTGGTAGTGGATAAGCGTGGAGTGATTCGCTATCGTCATTACGGGCGTTCAATGGCGGATATTCCTGCCAACAGTGAAGTGCTGACAGTGTTACAGAAGATCGTGGAGGACGAGAAGCATGAGTAAAACGGCTTTGATTTGGGGCGCAGGCGGCGGTATTGGCGGTGCGCTGGGACGGCTCTTGAGAGCGGAAGGCTGGCAGGTAATCGCTGTCGCGCGCGGACTGAACGGAATCGAGGAATTTGCCCCGCTTGCTTTTGAGGCGGACTTTGGCAACCCCACAATGGTTCAGACAACCGTGACCGCTATCGCCCAACAGGTGGACACGGTGGATTGGTGGATTTATACTGCCGGGGATATTGTGGCAGCGCAGGTTCGTGAGATGACGCCTGAAGCCTGGAGGCGCATTCTGGATGCGAATTTGACCGGTGTTTATCATACTGTACATTTTAGTTTGCCATTACTTTCATCACAGGCGCCTTTATACTTGCTGGGAGCTGTCAATGAACGGATGCGCCTGCCGGGTTTGTCCGCTTATGTAGCGGCAAAAGCGGGACTGGAGGCTCTGGCAGAGGTTTTGCGCAAGGAACTGCGCCGCACGGTGGTGGTAGTGCGACCGGCAGCAGTAAACACGCCGTTGTGGAACAAAGTTCCGTTCAAACTGCCTTCCAATGCCATGACGCCGGAGGCACTTGCTGAACGTATGCTTCAGGCGTACATGCAAGGAATGAAAGACGGGCTGATGGATGTACTGTATTCTTGATCTGGCACGCTTTTTGTAATGAATTCTATCAACCGATGATGACGCTTTGGCAATATTTGCGTTTGCTATCTGCTCGTCTGTTGCGCTGGAGCCTGCTCAGCATGGTGGTTGGAGCTTTAATGCTTATAGCTGAGGAAGAGTTCTTGCGCGGCTTTGGTGTCCAGGCGCTTGTTTGGGGAGCGGTGGATGGGTTGATCGCCCTGCTGGGTTGGCGCAGCGCAGGACGTAAAGAAGCTGCGTTGATGACTTGGGAGCAGGTGAGTTCAGAGGCACGCAAACTGAAGCGCATTCTTTGGGCCAATTTTGGATTGGATGTACTGTACATTGCCGGTGGCTTAGTGCTGACGCTAAAGATTGAGGCGGATAATCCCTTTTGGTCCGGTACTGGTTGGGGAATTGTAGTGCAGGGAGCATTCTTGTTATTCTTCGATGCTTTTCATGCCCACCAGTTGAACCGAGAATGCGTGGGAATCTGAGCAGACAGGTCAGTCATTCTCCTTTCATCTTTTCTTCAAAGCAAAAAAGTGAAGACCGCTTCAAACTCACCAATAAAAAAACCGCCTGACGTTCGCTCAAAATGTCAGGCGGTTTTGCGTAGCATAAGAGATTGACTGCCTATGCAGTTCGTTTGCCTTTGGCAAGGGCATTCCAGCCGGCATAGACACCGGTGTCACCCAGTTCAGCTTCAATACGCAATAGCTGATTGTACTTGGCAACCCGGTCAGAGCGAGCAGGGGCGCCGGTCTTAATCTGTCCCATGTTCAACGCAACGACAAGGTCGGCAATGGTGGAATCTTCGGTTTCGCCGGAACGGTGCGAGGTCACGGCGCGCCAGCCGGCGCGGTGGCAGGTCTCTACGGCTTCAATGGTCTCGGTAAGCGTGCCGATTTGATTCAGCTTGACCAGCAAAGCATTGCAGCTTCGCTCGCGAATAGCGCGGCGGACACGCTCTGGATTCGTCACCAGCAGGTCATCTCCGACAATCTGGATGCGATCGCCCAGTTCGGCAGTTAGAATCTTCCAGCCTTCCCAGTCATCCTGCGCCAGTCCATCTTCCAGCGAGACAATGGGATACTGGTCAATCCAGCTCTTCCAGAAGGCAACCAGTTCTTCGCTGGTCATCATCTTGCCCTCTTTGCGCAGTTTATATTTCTTGCTCTCTTCGTCAAACAATTCAGAGGCAGCCGGGTCAAGTGCAATGCAAACCTGCTCGCCAGCTTTGTAGCCAGCTTTTTCGATGGCTTCCAGAATGACCTCAACAGCTTCTACATTAGCTTTGAGCGGCGGGGCGTAACCACCTTCGTCGCCGATCAGCGTGGGATAACCGCGTGCCTTCAGTACGCTCTTCAGGCTGTGGTAAATCTCTGCTCCCCAGCGCAGTCCCTCGCTAAAAGTGGGCGCGCCCAGCGGCATGATCAGAAATTCCTGGGCGTCGGTAGATTGCCAGGCGGTATGTGCGCCGCCGTTGAGGATGTTCATCATCGGCACAGGCAGAATATGGGCGTATACACCGCCAATGTACCGGTAGAGCGGCAGTCCAAGTGCGTTGGCGGCGGCTTTGGCAACTGCCAAACTGACGCCGAGAATGGCATTTGCACCCAGGCGGGATTTGTTGGGCGTGCCGTCCAGTTCCAGCATGGTCATGTCAATTGCCTTTTGTTCCAGCGCGTCCCAGCCGACCAGAGCTTCAGCGATGTCATTATTGACATGATCCACGGCTTTGAGTACGCCCTTGCCCAGATAGCGGGATTTGTCACCATCGCGTAGCTCTAGTGCCTCGTGAACGCCGGTAGAAGCTCCGGATGGTACCGCAGCTCGTCCCCAGCTTCCATCTGAAAGGATAACCTCTACCTCAACAGTGGGGTTGCCGCGCGAATCTAAAATTTCTTGAGCGGTAATTGCTTCAATCATTGTATCCATAGACACCTCGTCAAAAGATTAAGTGGTTTAAGGCGAGAAATCGCCAAAAAGTTCGCTTGTTTGGTCAAGTATAATCCACTTTCCCAATTTTCCAGAAATTGTTTATACCTCTGTTTGTCTGGACAATTCATTTTTGTCATATGGCACGCCAGCACGCTCACAGGCAGCACGTAAGAAAGCCACAAAGAGTGGATGAGGACGATTGGGACGGGAAAGAAACTCAGGATGAAATTGTGTACCTAGCATGAAAGGGTGGTCTGCCAGCTCGGCAATTTCCACCAGCCGTCCATCCGGCGAGATGCCAGAAAAACGCATTCCGTGTTCTTGCAAGGGTTTGCGATATTCGTTGTTAAATTCAAACCGGTGACGATGCCGTTCTTGAACGATCTTCTCCCCGTAAGCGGCTGCAGCAATGGTGCCCGGTTGAAGCTGGCAGGGATACAGACCCAGCCGCATGGTACCGCCCATGTCGCTGATCACGCGCTGGTCAGGCATCAGGTCAATCACTGGTGCGGGAGTATTTACGTCGAACTCGGTGGAATTGGCTTCTTCCTGGTGAAGGGCGTAGCGGGCAAATTCAATGACCATCAGTTGCATTCCCAGACATAAACCTAAATAAGGCACTTTCTCGCTGCGCGCATAGCGGGCAGCCTGAATTTTGCCCTCGATGCCGCGGCTGCCAAATCCGCCGGGGACGACAATACCATCTGCTTGTCGGACAAGTTCCCAACCTTTACCCTTTTCCAGCTCGGCGGAATGCACCCAGAGCATTTTCAGTTCGACTCCCAGCCGTAGCGCAGCGTGCTTAAGGGCTTCATGAACGCTGAGGTAGGCATCGTGCAGTTCAACGTATTTGCCGACCAGTGCGATCTGTACGATTGGTTTTTCCTTGCGTACCTTGGCGACCAGTTGTTCCCATTCCTGCCAGTCCGGTTGGCGGCGGGCTTCCAGTTTGAGTCTGCGGGTAATGTAATCGCCTACCCCCGCCTTTTCCAGTAACAGAGGTATCTCATACAGCACTGGTGTGGTGACCATCGGGATAACTGCCTGACGCTCGACATCACAAAACAGGGCGATTTTTTCACACAGACTGTCTTCCACTGGGTAATCGGAACGGGCAACAATCATATCCGGCGAGATACCGATAGAACGCAGCTCACGCACAGAGTGTTGGGTTGGTTTGGTTTTTAGTTCAGCGGTTGCGCCGATATAAGGCAACCAGGTAACATGAATGTAAAGTGTATTCTCGCGTCCCAAATCGCTGCGCAATTGGCGCAATGCCTCTAAAAACGGCTGGCTTTCAATATCACCCACTGTGCCGCCTACTTCGACAAGGACAATCTCGGCTTCGGTTGTTTTGCTCACCGCGGCAATACGACGCTTGATTTCGCTGGTAATGTGCGGGATAACCTGAATTGTCCCGCCAAGAAAATCGCCGCGCCGTTCTTTGCTGATTACTTCAGCATACACCTGTCCGGTAGTGACATTACAAACCCGATTGAGGCGGATGTCAATAAAGCGCTCATAGTGTCCTAAATCCAGATCGGTTTCTGCGCCGTCATCCAGGACAAAAACCTCGCCATGCTGGTAGGGACTCATTGTGCCCGGGTCAACGTTGATATACGGATCAAGCTTCTGCACGGCAACCTGAAAGCCGCGCTCTTTGAGCAGCCTGCCAATGGCAGCGGCAGTGACGCCTTTACCAACAGAGCTGACAACGCCTCCAGTAAAGAAAATGTATTTTGCAGGCATACAGTTTACTTTTCCCGTCTACAACAATCAAAGGGAAGTTTTTTTGCCCCTCAGTTTGCAATGCAGGGGGCTGCACATTGTGCATAGTTTACCATAAAACCTGTGGCTGTTTTGTGGTGAACGGAACTGTAGAAAGTTTTGACAGGAGGCTTGTGAGTTGACCAGACATATGGTGGAGAGAGTATAATCAATCGGTAATCTTTATTATCAAGATGCACAAAATGGAGTATTCTTCATGGAGTTACATAATCGGTATCGGTGGCGATCAGTTCTACGCGGGGTGTTATTGGGTATAGGGATTGTTATCATTACAGCTTTAATCTCCCCTCTGTTTTTTGAGATCGAGAAGGTCTTGGATTCCTGGACCGAGCACAAGTTATATGATGGGCTGTGGCTGGTCAGTCGTCCGCTATCGTACACTTTTTTCTTTCTACAGACTGCGTTGCTCTATGGCGTGCCTTCGGGAGTGGGTGGCGGTGTGTTGGGCTGGGTTGCCGTTTATGGCGGACGGAGGCAGATCGCACTGTGGAGTTTATTGGTGGGGATACTTGTCCCGTTATCGGGTGCAATACTTCTGGCGTTGGTGGCTTTTATTCTGTCGGGTCAGCCTCATCTGGATAAGTCCATGTTGATCATGCATTTTCTGGTAATGGCGCCATTGTTCGGTTTTGCCGGTCAAAAGCTGGTGAAGATTTTTGGGAACAAAGACAGGTGATGTTTCGGCAGTGGTTGTTTTTCAATCTGGTGTACTTCTTTGGACATCCCCGTTGGGATACGGGTATTTCTCCGCCGGAGTTGATGGAATTCATCGCTTCTCGTCTGCCGGGGCGAGCGTTGGATTTGGGATGTGGAACGGGATTGAATGTTCTAACGCTGGCAAAAGCTGGCTGGGAGGTGCTTGGTGTTGATTATGCCTGGCGCGCTATTGCGCTGGCAAAACGTCGCTTAAAACGGGCAGGCGTACACAATGCCGAAGTGCGCATTGGGGATGTGACGGCGCTGTCCGGTATCGCTGTGCCTTATGACCTGGTTTTGGATATTGGCTGTTCCCATACCCTCTCGTTAGCTGGACGCGATGTTTTACGCAAGAACTTGCTATGTTGGCTGAAACCGGGTGGGACATATCTGCTTTATGCCCATCTTGCGCAGCAAGAGGGAATCGGCATCACGGAACAGGATATTAAGGCAGTGGCGGCTTTTCTCAGATTGGTACGAAGACAGGATGGCAGCGAGGTTGACAAACGTCCATCAGTCTGGTTGTGGTTTGAGAGACCATAACGTTTATAGCTTTTTTTGCATTCGCCAGGCAGGTTCGTGCACGTCAATGATGATCCCTTCGTCATTAACATAAGACCAGTTACCCGGCTCATGAGCGACAATATGATAGCCATGGCGCTTGTACATTTTTTGTGCCCGTTGGTTTTCTTTGCCAACATTCAGCGTGACGTAACGAAACCCGCGCTGACGCAGGTCATTTTCAACAATTTGCAGAATACGCGAACCCAATCCCTGACCGCGATAAGCCGGGCGGACGCGAAATGAATACAGGTAAGCGCGTGACTTGCCATCTGCCAGTTCATGTCGGTCACAGATCAGTTGAATAAAAACCTGACCGATGAGCCCTACCCCGGGCAATTCGGCAACCCATAGCACGGAGAGCCCTTTTTGAGATCGCTGCCAGGCTTGCGCAAAAACGTTGCGAAAGTGTCGGTATTCACCATCCCATTCCAGCGCAGGCAAATCTTCTTTCTCTGCTGGTCGGATGATCACCTTAGATAACCAGGCTGGCTCAGAGGGAGAGGACACAAGGATTGGCTTTAGACGGCTGATCATTAGATGATCCTGTGCTTCAGTTAGGTTCAGACCGATTTGCCAGTTGTTCTTCGGACAACAGATGCTCGAGCAGAGCGTTTTCTTCTTCTTCGGTAGCGATCTCACCGTTCAACCACGCGGCGCGCAGGGTGTTTAGGATGCGGGAATAACTCTTGCCGGGGGGCAACCCTTTAGCGCGCAGCATCAATCCAGTGGTCTTCGGGCGCACCGTCTGCCATTGCGTCATATAGCGCAGCAGCAACGACTTTTGTGTTTCATCTTGTGTCAGGCAGTACAACACGTATAAAGCGGAGTGCGGGACAACATCCAACCGGTTCACAATACGGCTGGGGTGAAGAGTGACCAGGTTGGGTAATTCGCGCCGCAACCGCGCGAGTCCAATCAGTGACTTGAGCAAGACATTGGGGAATTTGAGACGTTCGGCGATACTTTGCAAGGTTTCTTCTGTTAAGTTATTCAGCCAGACCAGATATGCCAGATACATACGAGTTGTTGGCGGGTCAGCGTCAAACTCCAGTTCCCAGACCGGGTCAATGGGTTCGAACAGAACCCTCCGCAGACAGGGAGCTATTGCTTGAGTCCATTGCAGCGCCGGATGAATCGGTTTTAACAGTTGCAGTTCTTCGAGCCGCGCCAGCATGGCTTCAGGGTTTTCTTCGCGGAGAATCAAGTCTAATTCGTGGCGAAGACGCGGACCGCTCGTCTGACGCAATAATGGACGGGCTTCACTGATGAGTTGTAATGTGCGTTCTTCGATAGTAAAGCCGAAGCGCTGCTCGAAGCGCACTGCGCGCAGCATACGAGTTGGGTCGTCGAAAAATGAAAGCGGGTGCAGAACGCGGATGCGTTTGTTTTGCAAGTCGCGGTAACCGCCCCAAAAGTCATACAGGTCGCCGTAGTGTCGTCCATCTAGCCGGAGTGCCATTGTGTTGATGGTAAAGTCGCGCCGGTAGAGGTCGAGTTTGATGCTGCCGCGTTCCACGGTTGGCAGGGCGGTTGGGTAAGCGTAAAACTCTGTCCGCGAGCTGATCAGGTCAAGGCTCGTGGGCAGGTCTTCAGCCTTGAAGTTTGCTTCGGGGTTAAGTCGTGCAGCTAGTTCGGCACGTATCTCCCCGATTTGCCATTTGGCGGTGCCGAATCGTTTGTGAGTGATGATGTTGCCGCCAAATTCAGCCACCAGAGCGCGTCCCAGTGCAATGGCGTTGCCTTCAACAACGATATCAAAATCCAGGCCGGGGCGCTCTAACAACAGATCGCGCACAAACCCACCCACAACATAAGTGGGAAGATGTTGAGCACGCGCACGTTCAGCAATCATGCGCAACAGTGCCAGACGCGCTGGAGGCAAGGCGGCTTCCAGACGATGTGACAGATTTTTGCGTTCCGGATGCGGATGGTGGTTGGCAGCCGCCAGCGTTTTAAGCAGGTCGGTGCGTGTGATAATACCGATAATTTCACCGCTTTCCGGCGATACGACGGGTACCTGACCCCAGCCATGCGTGACCATAAGGTATTGCAGTTTCTCCAACGTGTCGTCCGGGCGAACGGTGACTTCGCCAGCTTCCATGAGACTACCGGCTGTCAGGTTCAGGCGATGCGCAATGGCGCGGTCAACGGCGCGGCGCGTCAATAAGCCGACAACTTTGCCATTTTCGACCACCGGAAAGCCCTCGTAACCATATCGTTGCATCAGTTGGGCGGCGTCGGTGACAGAAGTGGTTGGCGTGATTACACGAGGGTTGCTAGACATCATTTGACCAACGGTGATAGGTGGGTGGACATATTTTGGCAGAATGCGCAACAGTTCGTTGTAAATTCGCTCCAGCGGCGGGGTCTTTGATCGTTTTTCCGATTCAGGAGAGGTGCGGATCAATGCCGCCGCGGCACGGGCATGTCCGCCGCCGCCAAAATGCGCGGCAATTTGTGAGACATCCACGCGGTCACTGGTAGAGCGTGCGACCATGCGGATTCCGTCTTTTGTCTGCACCAGAACAAACAGGCCATCTGGCTCCAGCACATCGCGCAGCTTATGGGCAATGCTGGAAACTTCCTCGCTCAAATCCTCTGCCTGCGCACAGGAAATAATAATCTTTTGTCCATTGACATAATGGGTTTGTGCAGATTCCAGTAGGCGGTCCTGAACCTGTAGCTGCTCTGAGGAGAGTGGAGGATTGAGATACTCGCTGACGATCCGCAGACTAGCGCCTTCTTCAAGCAGATAAGCCGCGGCGCGCACGTCGCGCGGGGTGGTGCTCGTATAGGTAAGCGAGCCAGTATCTTCGTATATCCCCAATAACATCAGAGTCGCATGAAGCGGATTGAGCCGTTCCGAACGGGTCTGCATTTGCTCGACCACCAGTGTAGTGCACGCGCCCAGGCGCTCGATAGTACAAAGCCAGTCGGCGGGCAAACCAGAACGCAGCTGATGATGATCAATCACCTGTACAAGGGTTTCCTGTCCCATTCCTTTGGGGGTGACCAGCGATTGGGTGTCCACCAGTGTTATGCTTTCAACCGGTTCGAGTGGCAGATCACGCGTCTCGACAAAAGGCAGCTCGCTGCCGTAAAGAGTCAGGAAGGTGCGCAAATTGCGGTTCAGACGGCGCGGCAAAACGGGGATCGCCCGCTCATTCAAAAGATAAACACCCAGCATAGCAGCAATGGCGTCGAAATCCGCTTGCTCGTGAGTAAGAATTAAATGCATAATTTAATTGTAAACCAAAAATTTTTCAGTGGACGACACTATGTGATTTTGCTTGGGTTTAGATTGACCGACTTGATAAAGTCGTTGCGACAGGAGAAGAATTTAGGGGATATGCTTTGCCCACAGTCATCAATCGTCTTCCAGAAATACAAAGCGGTTATTTCCTGTTACAAGGTCTAACAAAGCGAAAGAACGCGTTTCGCGTCGGACACCTCCCAATGCACCCGGATTAATGACGTGGGTGGTGTTAAGCCATTCGTCTCGTCTCGCGTGCGTGTGTCCATGAAAGACATAGGCATATTTCCCTGATTGAATGAGTGTTGCCAGCGCCTGCGTATCGTTGCCATGAATGGCAGCGATTGGTTTTCCTTCAATTTCCCCGCTGAACCATTGTCCGGAAAAACTGGCAGGGTTTTGTATCAGCAGGGCTCGTTGAATTTCACCTGAAGCGTAATCTGCGTTTCCAGTGACATGAATAACACGTAAGTCCTCGAAGTACGCCACCAATTCCGGGTCTGTAAGATCACCACAATGAAAGATCAAGCTGGCTCCTTCCTTACGTAAGATTTCAATCGCTTTTTGTAAATTGTGCTGCTGGTTATGGGTATCTGAAATTAATCCAATCAAGTTATTTTCCATAAGAAATTAGCGCAGGGGACTGCCGCCTTTAGGCGTCAAAGGAATGCGCTTCTCCTTTCCTTGAAGGTATTTTTGTGTCTGTAACATAGATGGTTGGTTTTGACAAATAGGCGAGCTCCGAGTAAGATGATAGATACCACCATCACAACGGAGATCGCCATGTCGATTGATGTCCTGCAGCTGCCAGATGTCAAGCGCAAAACAGAAACTCGTCCCAAGAAGTGTCGGTATTGCTGCGGAGAGACCTTTCAGCGCTGGGGAAGGGTCAAGAAGCCGGTACGAGACAATCGTTATCAGAATGTGCAGG
>DAOTYY010000035.1:0-8179 GCA_034434695.1 Anaerolineaceae bacterium | reverse complement strand
AAAAATCATCGACATCACAGAATAAAACGAGTAAACTGTCCATTGAGGGTCTCCTGGGGTTTCAACTGTTGTTGTGGTAACAAAAGTTTACTCCCTTTTGGAGATCCTCTCCTTATCCCGAACTCACGTTAAAATACATGTCTAATAGCAAAGGCATAATCAGATGAACAAATTCAAGTTAATCCTTGGGATCATCCGTGCACCATTTCTATTGCTTGCGCCGGTTTGTGTGGCAGTTGGTGTTGGAACAGCTTACTGGCAGACGAATCAGCTAAACTGGGTTCACGTTCTGCTGGTCCTCATTGGTGCAGTATCCGCCCATATCAGCGTGAACACATTTAATGAATACTTTGATTATAAGAGTGGTTTGGATACCAAAACACAACGCACACCCTTCAGTGGTGGCAGCGGCACACTCCCAGCTCATCCAGAATTAGAGAGAACAGCCTTTTTACTTTCGTGGGTGACATTTCTGGTCACTGCGGTTATTGGTGTCTACTTTGTCTGGTTGCGAGGGTGGCAGTTGTTGCCGGTTGGAATCCTTGGATTATTGTTGCTGGTAACTTATACAACCCGTTGGGCTTATCAACCAGTCTTATGTCTGATTGCTCCAGGTTTAGGTTTTGGCGTGCTCATGGTCATGGGAACGCATTTCGCCCTGACTGGCTCTTATAGCTGGACAGCATTCATTGCTTCACTAGTTCCCACCTTTCTGGTCAGTAACCTGCTATTACTTAACCAGTTCCCAGATGTTGAGGCTGACCAAAGCATCGGAAGAAAGCATTTCCCAATCACAATCGGACGAAAAGCCAGCAGTGTAATTTATGGGAGCTTTCTGCTGTTGACCTATTTATCAATTATTCTGGGTGTGCTCCTAAACCTGCTGCCAGCTCTCAGCTTAATCGCATTAGTAACCGCTATTCTTGCCTGGCGTGCATACCAGGGCGTCAGTAAAAACGCAGAGAACATACCTGCTCTGATTCCGTCAATGGGTATGAATGTGATCATCAATTTGTCTACACCAGTTCTGCTTGCTCTGGCTCTACTCATCGGTTAAGACAATCGAAACCTCGGATTACACAGTCTCCGTCTGGTACAGGGACACACTTCGCGGCTAAACCCTTAACCTTCCGATAGTGTCGCCGCGCCTTAGCACGGTCGTCACAGGTGCTCTAGTTACAGCAGCGATGGTCATGCTTTAAGCCCTATGTTACAAACATGACCAGTCAGGTTCCATCAACAACTGGCAGTAAATGCCGGAAAACCGATGATCAGATTGGGGAGCTGTTTATCAGGCGATTCAAAGCCATGCTGTTCAGCCTGTAAATCATCAATCGCGTTCGTTCAGAACAAGACTATGTTGCTTGCCATTAGCACTCATTTAGAAAACGACGCATAAATTCATCCCTTGACATCCACATCTCTGTGCGTTGTAGATGAAATATCCGGTGGCTTTGACGGCTGGCAGGGTTGAATACCCATAACAAAAACCAGGCGTAAAGATTCTCCCAGAATTCCCCCAACCTTCCCAGTTTTGAGCGATAAGGCACAAAGACAAACCCCAAACGTTGCATCAAACGGGCTCCACTATCCCCCTCAAGGGTAAATAAGGCGCTAATCCCCCCAATAGCCCGTATCTGAATTTCAGGATGCTGGTGAAGATATTGCGCCAGACGATGCAGTGAACCGATAAAAGAACGCCATGTGCGGTTTGCCCATGCCAGGTCTGGCCCACTCGGCGGCATAGGTGGTAAATGCTCATTCCATAAGTGCAACAACAAGATTGCATCACCAGCATTGATGTGAGCATCCGGGAGATCAACCGGGTGATGTGCTGCACGAATTTGGGCGCGCAGGATGCAATCCGGCTCATCTGAAAAAATGAATATCTCCAGTCGGCGGCTAACCCACCCGTCGAAAGTCCGTATCAACCTATGCAGCATTTATCACCTCCAAATAAAAACTACCCCAAAGATAATGAGCAATGTCCCCAGCCATTGAATAGGAGTGATGGTTTCATTGAAGTAAAGAGCTGCTGCCAGTACCTGAACACCAAGTAGCGACAGTCCAGTGGTCACCGGAAAGGCGATATGCAAAGGAAGAAAACGCAACAACAAAGTCAATGCGATCACCGTTCCTAAACCTGCCAGATTGCCAAACACCTGCCAGATCAAAAAACCGCGCAAGGTAGTGCTTTCTGCCGAAAACTTAAATCCAATATTTGCCAAAATGTTCAAAATGATATTGGCAATTAGTAATCCCGCCACATAAAAGGCATTTATAGATGACGGCGGTTTAAGGGAGGTGCGAGAAAATATCTCCAACATAATTTTCCTCTCTATATGATCTGGTAAATATTTCGGATACTTGGAGTAATATAACAGATATCAAAATAACCTAATGATTTCGTCTTGTAATCTACTACATTATTGCATATCATAAGGTTAGGAAAAACAAACATGCTGTAAGGGAAAAGCGCTTAGCCTCCTTCAGCCAGCCCTTATGGTATGAGCAGTTTATCCCCATAACTGGTAGCGGGCTGGTGCTACCAAATATAATTATACGAGGAGGATAGGTTATGGGCGTGATTACAATTTCAAGACAATATGGAAGTGGTGGTGATGAAATTGCCAGACAACTCTGTGGAAGGTTGAATTATCGTTATTTGGACAAACAACTGATGAGTCGTGTTGCCAGCCAAGTGGCAATGGGTGAGGTAAAAATCTCGGATTTCTCTGAGGATAGCTATAAAGCACGCAGCTTTTTAGACCGCTGGTTGGGTCTCTCTCAACCGGAATTAGTAGCTGAGATACGTACGTGGTCAGAAAGCGCCATCGGGACACGGGCATTACGAGTGGAACGACTGGACGAGGCAGAAGCAATCAGCTTGATCCAGGCGATAATTACTGAGGTATATCGCATGGACAATATGGTAATCCTTGGACGTGGAGGGCAAATGATTTTGAAGGACAAAGCCAATGTCCTCCATGTACGCATCGAAGCGCCATTCGATGAACGTGTCCGTCGGGTTCAGGAAATCGAAAGAGTAACTCTTGCGGAAGCGCAAGAAAAAGTGGCTAACAGGGATAAAGCTGCTTATTCATACATCAAACGCTTTTACGGCGTGGATTGGGCAGATCCATTACTTTATCATCTGGTCATTAACACAAGTTTGTGCGGTATCTCGGCTTCTGTCCAGTTAATATGCGAAGCAGTCAGCGCGCTTAAGCTCGCCTCAACCGCCTGAAATAAAAAGTGGGCTTTATAGAATTATGTGAATGAAAGCAACCGAGTTGCGCTAATATCCAAAAGTGGAAAACCGGGTATATTTTCGGGTAATTATATGAGCACATTGGCTGATATTTTGGACAAACATACTGCGCCTGCCGAATTGGTACAGCCGCTTGAGAATGGCGTCGTACGTTGTATTGCCTGCGCCCATCGCTGTTTGATCAAACCCGGACGACGGGGGATTTGTCAGGTACGTTTCAATCAAAATGGTCAATTGTGTGTTCCGTGGGGGTATGTCGCCGGTTTGCAGATTGATCCTATTGAAAAGAAACCATTTGCTCATTTATTGCCAGGCAGTGATGCACTAACATTTGGAATGCTAGGCTGTGATTTTCATTGCAGTTTCTGCCAGAACTGGTTATCTTCGCAAACTCTGCGCGACCCACGCGCTGGTACTGATTACATTCAAACTATCTCACCAGAGCAGTTGGTTCAGATTGCCATACAATCAGGAGCAGAATTAATTGTATCCTCATACAATGAGCCACTTATTACCAGTGAATGGGCTGTCGCGATCTTTAAGCTGGCAAAACAGGCTGGTTTTCATTGTGCTTATGTTTCCAACGGGAACGCCACCCCGGAAGTACTGGAATATCTACGCCCCTACTTAACGGCTTACAAAATTGACCTTAAGTGCATGAATGATAAACACTACCGCGAGCTAGGTGGTGTTCTGCAAAATGTATTAGATACTATCCGCCGGGCATATGAATTGGGCTTATGGGTTGAAGTGGTAACACTGGTGATACCTGACTTCAACGACAGTCCGGAGGAATTATGGGAAGCGGCTCGCTTTCTTGCCTCAATCTCACCAGATATTCCCTGGCACGTCACCGCGTTTCATCCAGACTATAAAATGACCGATCGCCCTTCAACCTCTGCTCGTCTGCTACAACAAGCTGCAGATATTGGTCAGGAAGCTGGTCTAAACTACGTTTATGCGGGTAATTTACCCGGGCGAGTTGGCTCGCTCGAAGATACCTTTTGTCCACAATGTCAAACCCGCCTGATCCAGAGACGCGGCTATTCCATCCTCGATTACCGTATCACAGCTCAGGGTACTTGTCCAAAGTGCAATACCAAAATCGCCGGAGTATGGAGCAACAAACCGGAAACAGTACGTCTAGGCAGTTGGGGATTACCCAGACGGGTAGATTGGTGATGCTGATCTTATGGATAAGGAATCGGCGTTTCAAATGGAATAGGAGTCTGAAACGGAGTTGGTACATTCGTATGGGGTTGTTCTGCAGGAGGAATTAAAGTGCCCATTATTGGTGTTAAACTCTCACCCGAAAATGGGGTAACGAATCTCAACCAAGGTGTGGGCGTTGGCGTAAGACGCACCTTCTGACTTACATCCTGCACATAAGCAATCGCTTGCTGGCAATCACCTTCGAGATTGGCAGAAACATTACTCCAAGTTAGGTTCTGCCCGCGAATCCAGGTTTGCTGAATGGCATTTGCTAAACATCCTGCACCGCGGTTGTAATTCACCAAAGTAAAACGCCACAGATCTTCGTAAGAAGCAGTCTTTCCAGCCTGACGTCCGGTGACATTGTTTATAATCCGTGAAACCTGTTCACAATTTGCCAATAAACTCTGAGCAAACGCATTTATACTGAAATTGACCTGTGACAAATCAATTCCTTCGGGGCATGATGGACAGGTGGCGTCCATCTGGCGTACTAGAGCACCACGCAACAGATTTTTTTCCTGCTCCTCCAGTCGGGCAAAGCCCAAATCGCACGTTTCCTGATGTAACACCAAGGGACAAAATTGATTATAAAAACTGGTATTCCATAAAAGAATAGTGTCGGCACCATATTCAGTAAGCTGACCGAGTCCTGACTCGTGATAAATTTTATAGATACCGGGCCAGAGCTGACTTTCTCTCGCAAAAATATTTTTTAGCAGTTGTGCAGGAACACCTGTGTTGCTCGCCACTGCTAAAATCTGTTGATCAAAACGATTTTGCCAATCAATGACCTGAGGCATCGCAGCCTGCACACCACAATTGTTAGCTATTAAATCTCCTTGCAAGCCATGATTGGGGCAGCCGCTGGCATTCACAACGCCATTCTGGATTAACATTCCTGCCAGATAATAATAAGAAATGGTAGATTCCAGGTCACTTACATCCTGCGGAGTAGTCAGCCAGCCTGGCGGACCGCCAACCTCTGGAAAAACCTGCCAGATTTGAGCGCATGAAGCGGGATGAGGACCTCGCCAGCGGCTGCTTAGCACATCTACCGTCCATTCTTTACCGTTACTGCGCCGCCCTTCCGGCGCCATAAAATCTCCCCATGTCAGCACACGCACTAGTGCTGTATAGTGCTCCGTTGCATCACCGAAACTAGAATCAGCCCAAAATTCAACTTGAGTACCCTGATAACCGGTCGGTGCCAGTGGTATTTCGCAACGAGCACCCGGACAGCTAAACGGTTTGTTGCCTATGAAACCCTGAATTCGGATAATTGCTTCATTAGGAAGCGGCTCAATGGCTGTAATTAGGAGTTTGGGGAGTGTGGTACATCGGTTTGGGGCAGTACGAGGTTCACAGCCACTTAGAGTCATCCATGCTTCAGGCGATGGCAAATGAACCTCAATCGTCTTTTGCCCTTTTTCCTTTGCAGCCAGATGCAAATACACCCCTTCACACTGGCTATAATCTTTCTCTTCACTAATTGAGCATGACTGTGTATCCAACCAGTCTTCGAGGATGTCTTCCCCACAAGCTTTCAAAATTTCATCTCCTGTTGGAAACTCCGGATGATCAATGACAATTTCACAGGCGATAGAATTGTTTTTCCATCGGATTAGCCACCAAGTATAAAAATCAACGTCAATAATAAGTGAGGTACGACGAAAGCTAGGCTCAGGTGTTGGTGGAATTTCATCCTGAGCACGAACCACACCTGCTGGAAGCCCCCATAAAGGCAACAAGCTAAAAAGTAACAGAAAAAAACCTCTCAAGATTTTTCGCATTTGCAAATATTGTCACCTAGCCAAACATGGTTACTCATTAATAGTCTAGCATAAATGACAATAGAAATTTCTCTACCGTACATTCTCTAATCCTGCAAGGGGTTGAAACCAAAAAACAGGTTCAAAGTGAAGATTGCGCTTCAAAGCATACTTGATCTCGAGTGCCTGAATGTGCCGCTGTGCGCCAGTATGCCCTTTCTTTCCCTTGTATGCCACCCAGGCAATCGGCAAAGCGCGTTGCTTATACAGTACACCTACCATCAATACCATGCACCCACGCCCTGCCTGGCTGCCATCCATCACTAGCACCAACAGTGCGTTAGCCAGCGAGGCCAAGATTTGGCGCGCAAATGGCATGTAGATGACATCCGCATCTATCTTTCCATGCTTGACCCATCTTCTCAACCGCATCTCCACACTTTTCTCCTTCACCGCTACGGGCACTTCCGAACTCATCTGCGACAATTGCGCATCGCGGCTCAGCACGATGCCTGTAATCATCATCGCCAGGGTAACCAGATGTCCTTGATGGCTTATTTCCATCATTTGCTTCAGCGTCTTGACAACTTTCGTGTATACTTTCCGTCGATCAGTTGTGGCGTTTCTCCTCTTCGGCTTTGAACACCTTGAGGATACCACCTCATGACTGATCTTTGATCTCATTTGTACGGTAGAGAAATAAAAATAAAATTTGAGAGTGTTGAAACACAAAACACACTCCCTATATATGCCGGTAAAACAGCCCGTTTTTCGTATAGATATGCGCCATATATGACTTTTTCAACACTCTCAATTTTTTTGTTTACAAATACCTTGCAACAATGTTATAATACAGATATTGTATTATCCATTTTATCGTTATCTCTATCGCACAAGTTATAATCACTGATAATTATGTGATGCGGGGAAAAGAATGACTTTCTAAGGACAGAAACACCCAATCCCATTTTCCAGGAGAGGCTCAAATGAAAACAAATCGAATAAAAATTCTCATGGTGCTGATTGTCGTTATGATGACCGTACTGGCATGCAGTTTCAATTTCAGTACTGCCAAAATCACCAGCGCTAAAATGACAGCAAATCCAGATACGGGGCAGGAAACAAACACATTTTCTCAGGATCAGACTTTTTACTGTATTGTAGTCCTTGAAAATGCTCCAGAAGATACGATGATAAAAGCGGTCTGGACCGCAGTAAATGTTGAAGGAGAACAACCCAATTTGCTGATTGACGAGGCAGGGATGACCGCCGGGAATGAGAATGTCTTTACTTTCAACCTGCAAAACAATGGACTCTGGCCAAAAGGAAAATACAAAGTTGATCTGTATCTGAACAACAACCTGGAGCGCACGTTAGAATTTGAAGTGCAATAAGTGCGGATTGCCAGATAAAATACTATAATACTGCACGTAACCGTGCTATAAAAAAGCCTTTTTGCTTGACAATTCTCCAAGAGGGGTTAGAATTGAACTTGGCGATGAGGCTCGCCGGAAAGACATCAAACTGCCTTCGTGGCTGATAGCCTCTGTATGCAAAATACAAATTTTGCAGCAGAGGTTTTTTATTATAGGCAAATGACTGGTATTGGCACTTTGAGTCCCAATCGGCGGTACTATCTTCTTATCCCGCTTTTGAACCAGAGATATTTGTAAAGCAACTTAAACGAAAGCCTTTATTGAAGAAGATAATAACCAAATTATGATGAGTGAATTCACAATGAGTTGGGTTGAGCTGGAAAACTACTACTCAAATCATTTGAAGGAATATGTGTCTGTAACATAGATGGTTGGTTTTGACAAATAGGCGAGCTCCGAGTAAGATGATAGATACCACCATCACAACGGAGATCGCCATGTCGATTGTTGTCCTGCAGCTGCCAGATGTCAAGCGCAAAACAGAAACT
>DAOTYY010000034.1:0-46373 GCA_034434695.1 Anaerolineaceae bacterium | reverse complement strand
AGTTTCTGTTTTGCGCTTGACATCTGGCAGCTGCAGGACAACAATCGACATGGCGATCTCCGTTGTGATGGTGGTATCTATCATCTTACTCGGAGCTCGCCTATTTGTCAAAACCAACCATCTATGTTACAGACACACGGGGATTAATTTTCGGCAACAAAAGATTATTCCAGGAATATTTTCTCAAATACCGTTTGCTTTTCCATGTGATATTTGTCACCTCATCTTGTGATTTTCTTAATGAAAATGTTACACTTTTGGGATTGATCAGCTATGCTGTAAGCGGGTTTATCCATTCATGGGGTTCAGTTTTTAAGATATAGATCATTCCAAACAGGAGAAAACAGTTTATGTTGGAAAAAGTGCTGAAACTGATGGTCCCGGGTCCCATCCAGCCAGATCGGGTTGTGTTGCAGGCAGTGTCAAAACCGGTTCCACCACATTATGGAGCTGAATTTACAAACTACTGCAATGAAACGCTTGAGTTGTTGCGCAAGATATTCAATACGCAAGGAATTATCTTCCTGATGGTGGGCTCAGGTTCGGTGGCCTAAGATCTCGGGCGGTTTAGGGAATTTGAAAGATAAGACCTTTCGCGTTGGCCATATGTCCCCAATTCTACAAGTTGAAGATATTGATCAGGTAGTTGATGCTTTGGAAGGGTTTCGTTTACATGCTGGCAATTGACCTGCGGGTTTTCTTCCTGGAAATTACGACTTTTCTGTTTTTTGTGCTCCAACAGATTTGATTTTTGAGAGGTGGTGGCATATAATATTATCACTATACTCGTTCCGGAAGGAGGACATATGGCTAGTGTAACTTATCGTCACGTTTGGAAGAAGTTTGGGGATTTTGTTGCATTGCATGATTTGGATATTGAAATTGCTGATAAAGAATTTTTGGTGTTGGTTGGGCCTTCAGGGTGTGGAAAAACCACCGCACTTCGTTGCCTCGCAGGGCTGGAGGAAGTGACCCAAGGGCAGGTTTTGATTGGCGATACTGTTGTCAATGATGTTGCACCTAAGGATCGCGATATCGCAATGGTATTTCAGTCATATGCCCTCTATCCGCATATGTCTGTGTTTGACAACATGGCATTCGGTCTGAAGTTGCGCAAGGTGCCAAAGGCTGAAATTAAGCGTCGTGTTGAAGAGGCTGCTCAAACGCTGGGTATTGAACACTTACTTAAACGCAAGCCACGTGAGCTTTCGGGTGGTCAACGCCAGCGTGTCGCGGTTGGTCGTGCGATTGTTCGAGAACCAAAGGTTTTCTTGTTTGATGAGCCGCTTTCTAACCTGGATGCGAAATTGAGAGTCCAGACCCGCGCCGAGATCAGCAAGCTACATCAGCGTTTGCAAACCACCTTCATTTACGTAACGCATGACCAGGTTGAGGCGATGACCATGGCAACCCGAATCGCAGTGATGAACAAGGGAATTTTGCAGCAGTTGGATACCCCGCAGAATCTGTATGACAAACCAGACAACTTGTTTGTAGCTGGATTTATAGGTTCGCCAGCGATGAATTTCTCAGATGCACATTTGCGCAGAGATAACGGTGGGTTATATGTGGTCGCAGACGACAATAGTTTCACTGTCCGTATTCCAGAGGAGCGGGTTCCGGTCTATATGCCACATGCTGGGAAAAAGGTGATTTTTGGGATTCGCCCTGAAGATATCCACAACCCGGAGTTTGCACCCCCGGGTATTCATGCTGCCCCAGTGGAATGCAAGGTAGATGTGACTGAATTGATGGGCAACGAAATATTCCTCTATTTGGTTAGCGGTCGCAACAATTTTGTTGCCCGTGTTGATCCGCGCACGCGCTTTGCAGTGGGTGATCGTGTCCAGGTTGTGTTCAACATGGACAACTTCCATATTTTTGATCCATCGGTAGATGCTGAGAATCCGAGGGCGATTCGCTAGGTTTTGTACCTGTTTGAGTTTTTCTTTGTAGCGCAAGAGCAATCTTGCGCTACAAGTCTGTTCTCAAGTGGATATATTAAGGAGATGGAAAGAATGATTAAAGTGGTTCTTTTACGACATGGAGAAAGTGAATGGAACAAGGAAAATCGTTTTACAGGCTGGACGGATGTTGATCTTTCTCAAAAAGGGGTAGAGGAAGCGATTCAAGCGGGGAAAACGCTCAAGGAAGCGGGATATACATTTGATCTGGCGTATACCTCTGTGTTGAAGCGGGCAATCCGAACGCTCTGGTTGGTTCTCGATCAAATGGATTTAATGTGGATACCGGTCAAAAAATCCTGGCGGTTAAATGAGCGGCACTATGGCGCATTGCAGGGATTGAACAAAGCAGAAATGGCTGCTCAGTTCGGCGAAGAACAGGTGCATATTTGGCGGCGTAGCTACGATGTTCGCCCACCGGCGCTGGAAAAGGCCGATGAACGTTATCCAGGTAATGATCCCCGTTATAAAGACTTGAGTGAAGATGAGTTACCATTGACCGAGTGTCTAAAAGACACAGTGGCGCGCTTTTTACCATATTGGCATGAGGAAATTGCACCGATGATTCGTTCCGGCAAGCGTGTTCTGATTGCGGCTCATGGAAACAGTCTGCGGGCGTTGGTCAAATATCTTGACAATGTGCCTGATGATGAAATTGTTGGCTTGAATATCCCGACTGGCATCCCGTTGGTTTACGAATTGGAAGAAAATCTCAAGCCTGTTCAGCATTACTATCTGGGTGATGCGGATGCAATCCAAAAAGCGATAGAGTCAGTTGCGGCGCAAGGTAAAGCTAAAAAATAGCTAATTTGAGACGGAGGACGGACCTCCGTCTCAAATTTTCAGGTTTTAGACGAGCGATGTGCCAGATAGTGACCGCAGACAGCAGTTATACCCCCCAAAAGTAATGCAATGACTCCCATATAGGTAAAAGCATCCTGCCAAAACCGCATGGGGAACAAGCGGATGAGTGTATCAGAGTAGCGAAAAATCCAGCTTTCGCCTTCAAAAAAGACGCGGTGAAAAGCGGTAAACAAAGTGTTAAAACTGAGCGCCACTGAGATGAGAATCAGGAGGATTAAGCCGATTGTCAGCCAGCCACCTCGTTCCAGCGAGCGCCAGTATCCGGTGGCCCATTTACCCCGTTTTGCCGCCAAGAATGAAATGACCAGAAAGATAAGCAAAATATACCAGACTACCAGGATACTTTGAACCAGCATCTTAACATCCAGCATGTGTTTTAGCTCACGCCCGTTGTATAATGGCGAGCCATCTGCAAACCGCTGTTCGCTGAGAAACTCGATTCCGGCAGAATTAAGTAAGTAGTCCAATGAAATCTCTGCCCAGTATAGGCGATCTTGAGTTGTAAAACCGTATGGATCGGGGGGAAAAGTAGGGAGGTGATATTCAATCTGTAAAAACAATGGATTGAGCAATAATCGGACCGCGGTGATAATCAGAAAAAATGGGATGAAAATACTGATTAGCCAACTTAATATACTCTGCCATTTCATTGAATTTCCTCCGGATTGCTATTGAGAAGAAATGATAGCACCATATTGTTTGTCAGCCATTCAATCGGCGCCTGATCGTCTGTAAACACTGTTCCGTGTCCAGGAGGAGGCTGCAGATTGGCAATTGCTAGCTGCATTGAGTCCAGCAACAACGGGTTGACATCCCGGCGTTGTTTGAGGTACAGGAAATTTGCCAACAAGTTATCCTGTTGGGTTGGCTGTACTGTGGCATAAATAATTGAGTTAAATGTGTTGGGAATATCCATCACATGGATGGTTGGGAATACAGTTAGAATCGTACTACCCAGTGAATCAATCAGACGCCGATCGTTGGGTGCACGCCCAACGTTGATGACCATCACCCCATCTTCGCTAAGATGTTCATGTACGATAGTGAAGAATTCGCGCGTGGTCAAGTGAGCAGGAATATATGGCGGGCGATAGGCATCTATACTGATAATCTGATAACGACGAGTGCTATGTTCAAGCCCCCAACGTCCATCCTGAACAAACACATTTAGATTGGGTTCTGTCATCTCAAAGAAACGCTGCCCCACCTCAACAATTTTGGGATCAATTTCAAATCCATCAATCAAAATTGGTCCGTAGATCAGGGTTGCCTGACGAGCGGCTGTCCCGGCGGCAAGTCCAACGATAGCAATGCTTTTTATGTTATCCGGCTCATAGGGCGGCTCATTAAAAAATGGACTAACTGAAACTTGTTCCCAAGGACCGTAATAATTTACCTGATTAGGATGATAGATAGAGTGCACCCCTTGTCCTTCATTCAGACGCAACAGGCGGTAACCATCTTGCTCCAGAACTTGAATGTAATTGTAAGCCGATTCGGTTTCATAAATTTGACCTGGTGTGCTTTTGGTACCTCCTGGTAAGCCCCATACTGCGATGATTGGGAAGAGCAACAATATAGGGGTGAAACGCAAGGCGAATCGGTATCCGCAGGTTTTGCCCAACCCGATTAACGCTACAATCAGTAAAAGCGCACTAAAAACCAGAAAAGTGCGATACGTGCCGATTAACGGAATAAGCGTCAGCACTGGTAGGAATGTCCCGAGAAAAGAGCCCAGAGTAGAGATGGCGTAAATTTTTCCAGCTACTTTACCACTATTTTCTGTGCCTGAAATTGCCAGACGGATAGCAAAAGGAGAAGCCATGCCAAGCAAGGTCATTGGAATGCTGAGCAAGATAATAACCGAAACGAATGAACCTGCCAGAATAGCGACGTTAAGCTGGTCAAAAGCGTTTGCTGCTAGACGCAAAACTGGGCGTGAAATTGGGGGAACGAGGGCGATTGCCAGGGAAGCGCCGATCAGGATGATGAAGAAGATGCGGTAATGGGGGTAACGATCTGCTAAACGACCACCGAGAAAATAGCCAATTGCAAGATAGATCAAAATGAGTCCAATAATGCTTGCCCAGACCAGATTGCTGGTACCAAAAACGTTACCAAGTAACCTAGATGCTGCCATTTCCAGGGCGAGAGAGGTCATTCCAGAAACAAAAACGGTAAAATACAAATAATTTCGCATAGGCTATCCAGAATGAGTACTGTGACGAAGTAAATTATACTTGCAAAGCGGGTGTTGTATAATTCAACTCGAATAGAGTTCCAACTTGATATAGTAAGAGGTGATGGGATGAAACTGGTCACAGTGGCTGAAATGCGAGCGATTGAACAGGAAGCTGACGCGCAGGGCATTACTTACGAACAAATGATGGAGAATGCCGGTCGTGAGGTTGCGCGGGTGGTATTGTCGAATTTTGGAGAAGGAGGCCGGCAGTCTGTGATAGGACTGGTGGGCTCTGGAAATAATGGTGGAGATACGATGGTAGCACTCACTGAGCTAGCGCGTTCCGGTTGGCAGGCGCGTTCTTATGTTGTTCGACCGCGCCCAGAGGGTGATCCACTGATGCAGCGATTGATTCAAGCGGGTGGAGAGGTGGTGGACATTGAACAGGACAAAGGTCTTAAGAAGCTGGATGCGTGGTTGAAATCTTCAAACGTTCTGTTGGATGGAGTTTTGGGAACCGGGGTGCAGTTGCCGTTGAAACCAGAACTGGCTCGCTTGCTTGGGCATGTCAAAAATTTTCGTCCACTGCCGTTTGTAGTAGCTGTGGATTGTCCCTCTGGGATGGATTGTGATTCTGGTGAAGTTGCTGTGGAAACAATACCTGCAAATATTACCGTTTGTATGGCAGCGGTAAAAACGGGAATGTTATGCTTTCCAGCTTTTGAGCATCTGGGACGATTAGAGGTTGCGGATATTGGTTTAAGTGACAGTTTGAAAGGGTGGAAGGAAATTAACCTGGAGGTGGTGACAGGTAATCGGGTAAAGGGTTTACTCCCGAAGCGGCCAAGGGATGCACATAAAGGCACGTTTGGTACGGCAATGGTGATAGCTGGGTCGGTAAATTACACTGGAGCGGCTTATCTGGCTGCAAAAGCGGCTTATCGTGTGGGTGCTGGACTGGTGCGGGTAGCGTTGCCGGGACCTTTGCATGTCGTACTGGCAGGACAGTTACCGGAAGCTACATGGCTGTTGTTGCCGCACGAACTGGGTGTCATTGCCCGTGATGGTTGTGAACTAATCTTAGAGAATCTTGAGCGCGTAACAGCGTTATTGCTTGGCCCAGGATGGGGATTAGAGGAGACCACGAGAGAGTTTCTAAGCAACTTATTGACTCTGGCTGGCAGTCACCCGGCACGTTCAGCTATTGGTTTTGTCAGCAAGGCAAGAGAAGAAAAAAAACAGAGGGGTAAGAAAGAGAGATTGCCACCACTGGTTATTGATGCGGATGGATTAAAACTGCTCAGCCGAATCCCTGATTGGGATAAATTGCTTCCGGAAGGTTCTGTCTTGACTCCTCATCCTGGTGAGATGAGCGTATTGACCGGAATGGAGACACCTGAAGTTCAGAAAGAGCGTTTAAATCTGGCGCGCAAATATGCTGAACAATGGAAGCAGGTTATTGTTTTGAAAGGTGCATTAAGTGTAGTTGCTGCACCAGATGGTCGAGCTGCGGTGATACCGGTTGCCACGCCGGCGCTGGCACGTGCTGGTACGGGGGATGTACTTTCTGGAATGGTTGTTGGATTGCTTGCACAAGGTGTTCCAGCTTATGAGGCTGCATTAGCAGGCGCATGGTTGCACGCACAGGCTGGATTGGTAGCTTCTGATCGGGTAGGGCACCCTGCTTCTGTTTTGGCTGGAGATGTACTGGAAGCAATTGCTGATGTGCTTCAGCTGCTTGAGAGCAAGCCAGACATTAAACCCTCTTCCTGATTGGGGAAGAGGGCGAAGAATCCTGTTACTGCGGTTGAATATCAAAATGCACCGCAGTAAAACCACTTATAGTGACATAAAACTACTCAGCCGCGGCCGGTTCTTCGGGTGGTTTGGGCTCAGATTTGCGGCTGATTTTCTTTTTCTGTTCTTCTAAAATAACCTGCCCGCGCTGCTGTAGTTCTTCGGCTCGTTCTTTTGTCATTTTGGCTAGCTCATCAAATCGTGTGCGTGCTTCTAGGGCGGCAGCTTCTGCTTGCTTGTATGCTTCATCTATAGTTTCTGAAGCTTTGTCGCGCAGTTCAATGGCTTTGTCTTTGATCAGTGTACGAGTCTGCTCGCCGGATTGCGGAGCAAGAAGTAGCGCAGCCACTGCGCCCGTTAATCCACCGACCACAAAACCAATTAAAAATGCTCCAAACTCATCTCGGTCAGACATAATAAATTCTCCTTTCTATAACCTCAAAATCTTTTGAATCACCGCTTGCCGGGCTTCAGCAAGTCAATTAAACGCTTGAAGCCAGCCAGGTATTCGTTAAGCTTGATTACCGGTTCGACCAAATTATTACTCAAGAAAGTTACTGTACCCCGTAACGTGTTTACTGTATCATTTGTGGAATGTAGAATCGGTCTAACCTCATTTTGCAGTAAATTGATCAGGATCGCGAGCTGAATCATGAGAACAAACAGCGCTGCACCAATAACCAGAGATTCCAATGCCATGAAGATGATAAAAACGTCACGGATTTTGCTGGTAGTGGATGTTTCAGCAGTTAGAAGAAAATAGGCTGCAACAGCAATCAATACCAGCAACATAACTGCGATTAGGATTGCCACAATTAGCCTACGGCGGCCTTCAGAACTGATTTGCTGAGTTGAAGGAGACTGAGTTGCAGTGGTTGAAGGAATGTCTTGATTTTGTTCCATAGTTGTTCTTATTATATAACAAAATATTGGATACAGTTCTTTTTTCTTGTATAATTATAGAGTATTTTTTATTCAAAAAGGGAAAGATGATTGCCCATTCTTACCGCTATACCTGATATTACAAAGTGGTTGCCAGTTGGCGACCATTTCACTCCACACACGCTTGGAAGGGCGCCCTTATTTTGACCCTCTTTTAAGCATCGGGATTGTTTCGGGTCACTCCAATTGCCGCCGGCGTGTGTGCCGGCGGTCTTGCTTTGGGAAGGCTCTTTCCCGCATATTTACAGCAAAAGGAGAGACCTGAAATGGACAAAGATACGGTTATACTTTTCACTCGCAATGGAATGGGGGAAGCGCCTGCTGAGTTGCAGACTGCATTGGCGGTCAAATTTTTGACATTGCTGGATGAAAACCGGCAATTACCCGGCAAGATTGTGTTCTACACGGATGGTGTCAAGTTGATTTGCCACGGTTCACCAGCGATTGATATTTTGAAGAAAATCGAATCGCAGGGGGTTGAGCTAGTGATATGTCATACCTGCCTGAACTTTTTTGGTCTCTTGGATCAGGTCGCGGTAGGTGTGGTTGGCGGCATGGGTGATATCATTGAAGCATTGCGTATGGCGAAGAAGGTGATTAGCGTATAGACATTGCCAGCGCTAAAGCGCCTAATATGCCAGCCCGGTTGCCTAAGGCTGGCGGTACAATGTAGTTCTCGATATTCTCCAGAACAGCAGGCGACTGGACATACTGGTTTAGCGCTTTTTGCACTTCCATACGAATTAATGGGAAGAGAGCGAGATTTTGCATGACGCCTCCACCAAGGACAATGCGACGGGGCGAGACCACATAAATTAAATTCGCCAATGCTCTGGCGATATAATAGGCTTCCAGAGACCAGGCTGGATGGTTATCTGGCAAGGTTTCGACAGGCTGTCCCCAGCGTTGTTTCATGGCTGGACCAGATGCCAGCCCCTCAAAGCAATCGCCATGAAAAGGGCAGTTACCCGGAAAAGGGTCAGCGTTCCAATCGTGTGGTATGCTGATGTGCCCCATTTCGGGATGGAGTAGTCCATGTAGTGGAGCACCATTAACAATTCCTCCACCACCGATCCCTGTACCAATAGTTAGGTAAAGTAAGGGATCAAAACCTTGCCCGGCACCCCACTGGCTTTCTCCTAATGCAGCCGCGTTGACATCCGTATCAAAAGCAATGGGAATTTCTAAAGCGTTTTGAAAAAATTTGACTATGCTGGTATTCTGCCAGCCCAGTTTGGGTGTACTGGTAATATACCCGTAGGTGGAGGATTGGGGATCAAGATCAATCGGACCGAAACAGGCAATGCCGAGTGAGATGAGAGTATGTCTTTTTGATTGTTCCCGAAAAAACTTAATGCACTTTTGCAGGGTTTCTTCAGGTGTTGTGGTAGGAAAGCGAATTTCGGATTGAAGGTTATCTGGTCCTGTGCCGACCGCGCAGACAAATTTTGTTCCACCAGCTTCAATTGCCCCAAACACAAGAATAATTCCTTTCTACCTGCGGGTTGTAATGGGGATACATTTCCTTCGTCACTCAAGAGTTGCCGTATTTGTTTTATGTGGTTCAGGCATTCCTCAGGTTGGCGATAATCCGCTTGGGTTTCAGGATGCAATCTAAGGCATCCTCAATAGAGGTCACGATAATGTCTGCGTTTTCAAGGGCTTTCCTGTTAGCGCCCTCTTTGCCGATGACGCAGATACCAATGGCTGCTTCTTTTAACATTTTTGCGTCATTATAGCCGTTACCAATTGCAATGGTATGTTGTGCCCCAATGAAAGAAATTAAGTCCCGTTTCTCATCAGAGGCATCGTTACTTTTCAATGAATATGCCTCAATACCCAAGTGGTCAGCAAGTTCTTGCAAGTTGCCATATGTATCAGATGAGGTAACAACCACTCGGAAGTATTTTGAAAGTTCAGCAATTTTGGCTGTAACTGTTTGGGGTATTACACCATCTGTTGCTAACGTACCGTTTAAGTCCAAGACAATGTGATGGATTTCGAGAATTCCGTAACCGGGAATGTCGAGTTTCATAGTTGATGACTTAAGTTGTATTCCTGATTTTCTTTACCCCTGATGATTAGTGGCGCTTGCGTTTAGTTTTGCCTTTATATGCAGCGAACTCACTGCCAATTTGTACTCCGAAATGAGGTAAGATTACCCGATGCATCAGCAAAACTATCAATGTTATTCCGAATGCAATTGCAAAGACAAAAAGTGAACTGCTAACCTTGTTCATGATAGAGGGGTTGACCAGCATGACGACTGCCAGGGTAAGCATAAGCATACCGCCAATCAGTTTCAAAATGCGCCCTTGTTTTTCTTCAAGCTTGCTGGCTCGTAAGGTGAACACAGCAGCGAAAAATATTGCCAGTTCATCCAATTGATAAATCACCATATAAACCATTAATAAAGCAATAAAAACGGCTGCACTTATCTTCTGATTGGCTAGCAAATTAGTCCACAAAACCGGGAAACCCGCTGTACAGGAAAACTCGACCAGTGAAACACCCGCTGCAAGTACCACTGTAGCGCTCAGCAGTCCCCAAAAGGATTGACTGGCGTCCATAACTTTTCTCATGCGCTGGAAAATGCCCGGCCTTTTTTCATCTGAAATAGTAAATGAGATCCCTTCTTTGTACCAAAAGTAGTCTTTGATATTAACCAGAGCGAAGAATAGCGCTATCAGTGACACGAGAATTTGGATCCAGCCCACAAAACTGGTAAAAGTGAAAATCGTGAATAGCCCGGCGATGAAGAGTGCATATACCAATGCGGTAACCGTTAGAAAAACCAGACCAATGACAATGACTTTTTTACGTGAGCCAGTATGCAATGTTAGCGCCAGTAACATGGTCAGCACCCAGACCGAACAAGGATTAAATCCATCTACAAAAGAAATGATGAGCGTACTCAAAAACAGGGGTTGAGTCTCCAGATTAATCTTACCTAAAACAGGGATGTCAATAATGCTGGCTGAATTTTCAGGTAAGGACGGTTGACTTTGCGACGTAGCGGGTGTGCTGGACGGGTTATTAGTAGAGCTTGAAATGTTAGGGTCAATACCAGTGCCCGGGTCAGGGCAGACTGAAACCAAGCAGGCATTAACAGCGTTTTCAATTTGCGCTTTGATCACTTCATTATAGCCGACCCAGTATTGATTTCCGATAAAAAAAGTTGGAACAGCGGTGGCTTCAAAACCATGTGTAGCAGCCATTTTTTTAAGTAATTCCTGGTTTTCGTCAACGTACCATACTTCATAAGCGCGCACTTCCACTTGCGGGTATGTTTTCTCTAATTCTTCAAGAAAGGGTTTTGCGTTTGCACAATGTGGACAGCCATCTCCCCAGAAAAAGTAGATAATAACCTTATTCTCAGGTACAGTGGTTTGTGCCAGAGCTGGTTGTAAGGGACTAAGAACGAATAACAAAAGCAATCCTAGCAAAAAGGTTAATGGTAATGTGATTCGGTTAGATGACATTCGTTTGTTTCCTCCAAGAGAAAAGGACGAACAAGTTGTTGGCCTATCTGATATTTTATCAGGAGAAAATCTACTGTAAAGAGGGTGTTGAAAAACAAAACACACTCCCTATATATGGCGGTAAAATAGCCTATTTTGCGTATAGATATGCGCCAAATATGACTTTTTCAACACACTCTTATCTTTTGACTTGACAGGGATAGCCCTGCAACATTTTGTAATTTCGACTTTTTGTTTTCTTTATGTTCTTACCACCACCAATGGTGATCAGTTATTCTGTTGTTTCGGTGGTGGCGCAAAACTTGACACAATCTTGCCGGTGTGCTAAATTATCATTTGTAATTTGTTTACGGAGATTTCCGGTTAGATCCATCAAAAAGGAGTGCAGCCTTGACCAAAACACGCAATCAAATGATGGTTGACCGATTAAGGGAGCTTCAAGCGTCTTCGCCGGATATTGAAGCTTCAGCTATTGTCAGTGTGGATGGACTCACGATTGCATCGGCGCTCCCTCAGGGGGTTGAGGAAGATCGGGTGTCTGCCATGTCTGCTGCAATGCTTGCCTTGGGTGAGCGTATCGCTGGCGAACTAGGGCGCGGCTCGCTAGAACAGGTTTACATCAAAGGCGAGAAAGGCTATGTCGTCTTAATGTCTGTTGGGGAAGAAGCTGTGCTGACTGCCTTGGCGCGCGAGCAGGCAAAACTGGGCTTAATTTTTCTGGACATGCGCCGAGCTGCTGAAGACTTGGCAAAATTGATCTGAATAGCGGACACCTATGGACCCTATACCCAAGAGTGGCTTATACTACCCTAATAAAATTGCCCGCATTGCCTTATTGGCATTGGAAGATGTCATGGGCAAGAATGGCATGAGCGCTATCCTGAATCTGGCAAACTTGCAGCATTTGATTGACAACTATCCTCCTGACAACCTGGAAAAACAGTTTGATTTTGCTGATTTTTCCTCGATTTTCGGTGCGTTGGAGGAGATGTATGGTCCTCGTGGAGGTCGCGGTTTGGCGCTGAGGGCAGGCAGGGCGACATTTGACAACGCTTTGAAACACTTTGGCGCGCTGGCTGGCGTTGGGGATATGGCTTTTAAGGTGCTGCCGCTTTCTGCCAAAATGCGTATTGGTCTTAATGCAATGGCAAAGATTTTCAGCACTACCAGTGATCAGCTTAGTACCGTGGAAGAAAAAGATGATCATTATATTTACACCATCCACAGATGTCCGGTCTGCTGGGGCAGACATACCGATAAACCAGCCTGTTTTATTGCCACTGGTCTTCTAATTGAAGGGCTAAAATGGGTCTCAGGCGGGAATGAGTTTCGTGTCACACAGGTAACGGCTAAGTCCTGTGGAGATGAACGTTGTGACTTTCTCATCCCGAAAGAACCCATTCCAGGGGCGTAAAGGATCAGCAAATGGACGAGAAAGCTACTATCCTGATCGTTGAAGACGACCTGGATATTGCGGATATGCTCAATGCATATTTCCGTATTCAGGGTTATGAGGTCTTGACTGTCAACTGGGGAGAAGATGGGATACGTGCCTGTCAAACAAATCGTCCTGATATTGTTATTCTCGATATTCGTCTTCCGGATACAGATGGGTTTGAAGTAGCCCGACGGTTGCGTGAGGACCGTCGCACCAAAGATTTGCCGATCATTTTTCTGACAGAAAAGCGTGAGCGCATGTCACGCCTGAAAGGTCTTGAACTTAAAGCGGATGACTATATTACCAAACCCTTTGATATTCAGGAATTGAGATTACGGGTACGAAATTCTCTTCAGCGTGCGCGGCGAGGCACATTAACCCACCCTGTTACGGGTTTGCCTGAAGGAAAACTTGTAGACGAACGACTTACCCAATGCATCAAGAGCAATGAAAGCGCGTTGTTGGTGATATCTATTAAAAACCTGGATTATTTTCGTGAAATTTATGGTTTTGTTGCTTCAGATGATCTGTTGCGCGCGGTATCTTTAATGTTGCAAAATATCCTCACTGAACTTGATCTTAAGAATGCTTTTCTTGGTCATCTCACGTCCACTGATTTTCTACTGGTAACCAACCCGGTTTTCTTACCCGAGCTAAAGAAACGCATCAGGAGACGACTGGAACAATCATTTGATTACTTTTATCGTAATCAAGATAGAGATGAAAATGCGGATCTGTTTCGTGGGCAAGAGCTGGGAGTGGAATTTGGGGAAATTGTGCTCAGTATCACACCTTATTCAGATTTGCAGCTTTTGAAACATGATTTGGAGCGAATCTATCGCTAGGAGATACATTGAACATCACCATTGTTATACCTACCTACAATGAAGCTGATAATCTCCCCAAGCTTGTTTCTTCACTTTTTGACCTTCCCCTTTCTGGCTTGAACTTACTTGTTGTTGATGATAACAGCCCTGATGGCACCGGTCAAATTGCGGAGGAATTGGGAAGGCAAAGCGGTGGGCGCGTCAGAGTATTGCATCGCCCCGGTAAGCTTGGGCTGGGAACAGCGTATATTCAGGGGTTTCGATGGGCTTTGAGCCAGGGGGCGGATTATATCGGCCAGATGGATGCTGATTTTTCACACCCAATTGATAAGATTGTTCCAATGGTTGAAGCACTTTCGGAGTATGATTTTGCGATTGGGTCGCGCTATGTAGCCGGAGGGAAGTTAGATGAACGCTGGCCCATATGGCGAAGGGCGCTATCCAGTTGGGGAAACTTCTATGCCCGCACGATATTAAGCATGAAGATACGCGATGTGACAGGCGGCTTTAAGTTGTGGAAACATGAAACCCTAAGCGCCATGCCATTGGAACGAATCCGTTCCAATGGCTATGTGTTTCAAGTGGAAATGTCCTATGTTGCCACTCTTCTGGGGTTTAAATGCAAAGAGATACCAATTTATTTTGCGGATCGTCAGTGGGGAAAGTCTAAAATGAACTTTCGCATACAGGTTGAGGCTGCTATTCGAGTGTGGCAGCTTTTGAGCCTGTATCGGGATTTAAGACAAAGCTGCTCAATGTGCAATTGATCTACTGATCGTTTTTGGGGCAGATTGTAGTTGATATGCTCGAGTTAATCTTTCCCATTCTTCGAGGCTAAGCGTTTCTGCACGTCGCTGAGGATCAATCCCTACGGATTTGAGCAAACTCGATATCCAATCTGGTGAAGTTTGTAAACTCATGGCTAAAGCGTTGCGCAATATTTTACGCTTTTGGCTGAAACCTGCCTTTGCCAGGGTAAAGAAAGTCTCTAAGTAGCGAGGAGGAATAAGAGGTTGAGGATAGAGGTCAACGCGTATAGCTGTCGAGGAGACTTTGGGTTGCGGATAAAAAGCGCCTGGTGGGATTTGAGCGACCGGATAAGGTTTGCCATACACTTGCACGCTGAGCGCCAGCAGGTTATATTCACCTGAGGTAGCGCAGATACGTTGTGCCACCTCCTGTTGAACCGTTAATACCAAACATTGAGGACGAGATTGGGACTCAAGCAAGCGTCGTATCACTGCCGATGTGATGTAATAGGGAATGTTGGCAACCACCCAGTAACCGGAGCAAGGCAGAATTTCATTGATGTTTAATGTCAGAATATCTCCATGAACGAGTGTCACATTTGAATAGCCAGCAATTACGTCTTGTAAAACCGGGAATAAACGCTCATCCAGCTCTACTGCTATAACTCGCCGGGCTGCAGTTGCGAGATAACGTGTCAGACTTCCCAGTCCAGGACCGATTTCTAACACATCACACTCTGGTGGTATTTGAGCAGCCTTGATGATGCGTTGCATGGCAGTATCGTCCATCAAGAAGTTTTGTCCCAGGCTTTTCTTTGGTTTGATACCATACTGCCGTAGCAAGGCAGGTATGTGGAGAGGTGGAAGGGTCATGGGAGTATCCATGGAATATCTGCTGGCACAGGGGTGAGAAAATAAAGAATAGTGTTCTGATGCCAGGGCTCAAAATCAGCATCTGTAAAAGCCAGATCAATCCAGTACTGCCCGGGAATTCCGCCACCCACATCACCGATGACCGCATATCCATATCCAGGAACATATACACGTTGCCCTGCCATCAGGCGATACCACTTTGAAGTGACACTGATTACGCCGCGCTGGACGGGCAGACCGCTTGCAGTGCCATAATAGCAACGAGTGCTGCCTGATCGGCAAGGTGAATAAGAAGTGGCATAAACCGGCACAGCACGCCAGTACTCAATTGTGCCTTCAGGTGTTTGAAGTGTGCGGATGACAACTTTTGTGCCGTAACCAATTTGTTCAGGCTGCGGTTCGCTGGCTGTCCATTGCGATTCAGTGGTCCGACTCACTTTCAGTCCGTCTTCGTAACGCACGCGTAGACGAGTCACCTGAATACCATAGCGACCAGCCTTTATCAGACGAATTTGATCCAGTTCGAGATCTGGGTCAGCGACAAATTCACGCTCGAAAGGCACTGTTGTCTGTTCTAATAGAATCTCTTCCCGAACTCTGACCAGACGGATTTTTCCATCGGCTGGTAGAGGTTGATCTTCGGCGGGTAAGCTATAATCTTGACCTTGAAGGGCAATGCCAGATTCAGCCAATGCTTGCCCGACTGTTGTGGCGGCAGAACGCACAATAATTTGTTGTTGCCCCGTCTGTATACTCAAGGGGACAGCGCGCTGTAGGGTGATCTGTTGATCGGTATTGTACAAAGAGCCTGCTGGTATGGAAAGGCGATCAGCCGCCGAAAGACGTACACCATTATCCCAAAGCGCTCGCAGTATGGTAGGGGCGGTAGTTTGCAAGGATATATCGTTACCGTCTTCCACTAGGTGCAGAGCCTTAGCTGCTCTGTATTGGAGGAAATAGGCAATTGCTGGTGGAAGTGGTTCGGTCAGTGCAATGGGCATACCATTCCAAAGCACCTGATCGTCAGAGCTAGGGTTAATTCCTATCTGCACAAGAAGACTTGCAGGGATACGTTCAGCGCTACGGAAAGAAACTGTTTGACCAGTCACCTCGTTAAAAATGGTGACCGGACGTGCCTGCTCAAGGTGGATAATTGTATTCCAGCCTACCAGCTTGTTGCGTTCTGGTCGTACATGATCTTCTGATGTCAGGGGGATACCAGCATTGACAATCACGTTGCTTACTGTCAATGCCCGAGTGATGACCGTTTGTGGCTGTCCGTTGACAATTATGGTCACTGCGCGGCGCAGTCCGAAAAAATAGCCAATGAAAACCAGCGTGATGATTAGGGTGGATAAAATGAGAATACGTGAAAGCTTGTTCATTTGTTCACGATTTTATCAGAAAGTTACCTTAAGGAGGGTTTTCAATGCTCTATTGTCCCCAAAAATGCTCCGAATCAGAGATATGTCCCAACTCGTGTCTGAAGTTCGTTACGAATCCTTGACTTTTATTCCGATTTCTTCTATACTGCAAACGAAAAGATACAACGGGGAGCCCTTGACAGGGCTGAGAGGAGGACTGAAAGTCCTCGACCCGCATGACCTGATCCGGATAATGCCGGCGGAGGGAACATACTGTGAAGCATTCATTTCACCCTCCCCGGCGGAGGGTATTTTGTTGAATCAAAAAAGAGCAATAATTTTTCTCAATGGTCAGATACCTGACCTACCAACGGCGATGAAAGTTGTCCAGCCGGGCGACTGGCTGGTAGCGGTGGATGGCGGGTTAAATAATATGTATCGGTTGGGTTTTCAGCCCAATGTTGTCATTGGGGACATGGATTCCGTGTCCGCAGATGATGTTTTACAGCTCACTTCTGCCGGCGTTCGATTAATACGTTACCCGAAAGACAAGGATGAGACTGATTTTGAACTGGCATTATCTCTGGTTATCGAAAAAGAGGGTTTTCGAACTGTACGGGTAGTAGGAGCCTTGGGTGGACGCATTGATCAAACATTAGGTAACTTGGCACTGCTCGCTTTACCCATGTTAGAACACTGCGATGTACGCTTGGATGATGGTTGCGAAGAAGTTTTTCTTATTCGCTCAAGAATGCTGATTGAGGGAAAACCTGGAGATACGGTATCGCTTATCCCAATGTTTGGTGTGGTGCATGGCATTGTAACAGAAGGACTGCAATATCCACTTCGTAGGGAAGCTTTATTCCCAGAACGGACACGCGGTATCAGCAATGTCATGCTTGGTCATTGGGCATCTGTTCAGATCGAGCAGGGGCTTTTGTTGTGTGTTCATATGCGTCAGATGAATATCTCAAGTTAAGTCAGGAGGCAGAAATGAACAAGAAAATCTGGGTAATTTTTTGTCTGCTCTCAGGGATGCTGTTAGCAGCTTGTGTTCCAAAGGCATCAGTAACCGAAACGCCTACGCCTGCTCTACCAGCACCGTCTTTATTAACGGTGATGACGCATGACTCATTCGCCGTCAGCGAAGAAGTGATTAGGACTTTTGAGCAGGAGAATAACCTAAGAGTTGATTTTCTTAAGAGCGGGGATACAGGATCAGCGCTCAATCGGGCTATTCTTACAAAGGCGTCTCCACAGGCAGATGTTTTTTATGGAGTAGATAACACGTTTCTATCCCGTGCTTTGGAGGCCGATATTTTCATTCCATACGACTCGCCAGCTTTGCAGGACATTCCTGACGAGTTCGAGCTGGATAAGCAAAAGCGCGCTTTGCCTGTAGATTTTGGAGATGTGTGCTTGAACTACGATAAGGCGTATTTTGTCAAGGCAAAGCTGGCAGTGCCGCAAAGTTTTGAAGACTTACTTAAGCTCGAATACAAAGGTTTACTGGTTGTACAAAATCCGGCTACTTCTTCACCGGGACTGGCTTTCATGCTAGCGACTGTGGCAAAATATGGTGCTGATGGCTATCTGGATTTTTGGAGAGCGTTGCGGAATAATGAAGTGGTAGTAGTCAATGATTGGGAAACGGCGTATTATACAAATTTCAGTGGATCCTCGGGCAGAGGACCTCAACCCATTGTGGTCTCGTATAATTCCAGCCCTGCAGCTGAGGTGATTTTTGCCCCTGAACCCTTGGAGGATGCACCAACCGCTGCAATAACTTCACCCGGGATGTGTTTTCGGCAGATTGAGTTTGTCGGTATCCTTAAAGGGACAACGAAGCAAGATTTGGCGGAGAAATTTGTGGATTTTATGCTTAGCTTGCCTTTTCAAAACGATATGCCATTACAAATGTTTGTTTATCCGGTGCGCAACGGCGCAAACTTACCCGCCGAGTTTGTAAAGTATTCAGCGGTTCCCGATCAGCCAGCCAGTCTTGATCCTGAATTGATCAGTGAAAACCGTGAGTCTTGGATAACGGCTTGGGGTGAAGTGGTGCTAAGGTGAGGGGAGTCGCTTGAATTGCGCTGAGTCGTTATTTTTAGTTTGCCTGCGGAAAGTTTCTCGTTCGCTGGCGGAGTGGGTATTCTGGCTTTTACCGCTGAGTTTTTTGCTTTTGTTCTTTTTCTACCCGCTAGTATCTATTCTGATACTAGCGGGTAGATCTGCGATTGAAGCTGGATTTCAAGGACTGGCATGGGAAAGAGTCGGTCGGTCGTTGTGGTTTACCATCTGGCAAGCAACGCTTTCAACGAGCTTGACTCTGTTGCTGGGGTTGCCTGGGGCATATGTGTTTGCGAGGTATCGTTTTTGGGCAAAACGTCTGTGGGGAATTCTGGTCAGTTTGCCATTTATTCTGCCTACTGTGGTAGTTGCAACTGGCTTTAACGCCCTTCTCGGAGCCCGCGGCTTTGTTAATCTACTCTTGATGAACGGGTTTGGATTGGAGAAACCACCGATTCAAATCATGAATACTCTTTCTGCTATCTTGTTGGCACATGTTTTCTATAACACGACCATTGTATTGCGAATTGTTGGCGGGAGTTGGACACAATTAGATCAGCGGTTAGAGCAGGCGGCACGTTCTTTAGGCGCTACACCATTGTGCGTTTTTAGAGAGATAACTTTGCCATTGTTGCGTCCCGCTATTCTTTCAGCGATACTGTTAGTTTTTTTGTTTGATTTTACCAGCTTTGGTGTTATTTTATTACTGGGAGGTCCAAAATTTGCCACGCTGGAGGTGGAAATTTACATTCAGGCACTCCACATGTTGAATTTGCCTTTGGCGGGTTTGCTCTCTGTCATTCAACTATTATGTACCTTACTGATCACATGGTTGTACTTAAGTCTGAATCAACATCGTGCCGTGTTTACAATGCCGCGCGTGCTGGGTGAGTATATTCAAGCTCCTCACGGATTGCCCCAGCGTCTCATGGTAGGTGGGATTTTGGTCATTTTGGGTATATTGTTGGTCACACCACTGATTGCATTAGGTATGCGCTCATTTGCTCGGCTAGAGGCAGAGCGTGGAGAACGCGGTGAGGTCGCCACGGGTTGGACGCTAGCGTATTATCAAGAACTCTTTATTAACCGTCGAGGTTCTCTGTTTTATGTTCCCCCCATAGAAGCACTGCAAAATTCCTTGAGTTATGCTTCGCAGACTGTGGTCATTTCATTGGGATTAGGTCTTTTGGCTGCAGTTGCACTGAATCGTCAAAAATCGAAGTCGCCTTCCCACCCGTTCGAGTTACAGGATCATGGTTACGATAGGGCTGGACATCTTAATCGTCAGGGGATCATTTTACCAATTGGAGAATTATTCTTGATGTTGCCATTGGGAGCCTCGGCAGTGACATTGGGGTTAGGCTTTCTAGTGGCTTTCAATCAGCCACCGCTAGATGCGCGTACATTTCCTTTTCTGATCCCGATTGCACATAGTCTTGTAGCTCTACCGTTTGTGGTGCGCACATTACAGCCGGCGCTGGCTTCCATCCCGCCAGTGTTGCGCCAGGCGGCAGCCGTCTTGGGAGCGAAGCCCTGGCGTGTCTGGTTGGAAGTAGACTTGCCAATTATTTTCAGGGCAATGGTGAGCAGCGGGGTTTTTGCTTTTACGATTTCGATGGGCGAATTTGGAGCAACCACTTTTCTTGCCCGCCCGGAGCATCCAACTTTACCGGTGGCGATTTATCGCTTTCTTTCACAGCCCGGGGCGCTTAATTATGGCCAGGCATTGGCAATGGCAACCTTATTAATGCTGATCTGTGCCATTGGAATCTTTCTTATCGAGCGCTTGAGATTACCAGGCGGTGAGGGGGTATGATATGTTAGCAGTGCAGGAAATTTATAAACATTACGAAGGTCGTCCTTTGCTGGCAGGGGTTTCATTTGGAATAGTTGAAGGAGAAACTTTGTGTCTTCTTGGTCCTTCTGGCAGTGGCAAAAGCACGCTTTTGAGGATCATTGCTGGATTGGAACAAGCAGAGGGAGGGCGTATACTCTGGAATGGCGAAGATTTGTCGCGTGTGCCAGTGCATCGCCGTCGTTTTGGGTTGATGTTTCAGGACTATGCGCTTTTTCCTCATCGCACAGTGGAACAAAATGTAGCTTTTGGGCTAAGGATGCAAGGCTTGTCAATTACAGAGATACAGCAACGCGTAAAAAATATGCTTGAAAAGATGAATATGCTGAGCTTTGCCAAAAGAAGGGTTACTGATCTTTCCGGCGGTGAGCAACAACGTGTGGCACTGGCACGCGCTTTAGCTCCACAACCGCGCTTGCTGATGCTGGATGAACCTTTGGGGGCGTTGGATCGCGCTTTGCGGACACAATTAATTGCAGAGTTACGGTATTTGTTGCATGAAAGTAAAGTTCCAGCAATTTATGTTACCCATGATCAGGAAGAAGCGTTCGAGATTGCTGATCGTATAGCTTTGTTGCATAATGGAAAAATTGTACAGATGGGCACACCAGAGGAAGTTTATACCAACCCTGCCTCTGTGTGGGTTGCAGAATTTCTTGGGTTATCCAATTTGATTCCTGGAAAAGTTCTTTCTTTATATCCTTTACAGGCGCAAACTGATTTTGGTTGTTGGGAAGTGGGATGTAAAGCGCCGGAAGGACTGCAAATAGGGGACCAGCTTACAGTATTGCTACGCCCATGGGGGGCACGTATACAAACTGAACCGGGAAGGGGGAATATTCTATTTGGAAGAGTTGAGGACGTGATATTTCGCGGTGAGAGTTACAGATTGATATTGCAATGCGGCGAGGGGAAGTTTCATTTTTATTTTGAGCAACCGCCTAGTGTGGGTGAGATGGTAAGGTTGTACATACCGCCGGAATCCACTCGTTGTTTGTATTAAACAAAAGCATATCATTTATCGCTATAAGATAGAAAGTAGAATTGTTACCATGGCAGGAAACCATTTGCAGAGAGTTGTTCGAGTTGTCAAGTGTAATCTGGCTGGGCAGGAGATCTGGAGTTATAAAGGGAGTATCATGAAACGTTCATCCGGAATGATTTTGCTGGAAGCCCTTTTTAACCGTTCCGACATGCCGTTTCACAACATTGTTTTACGTCAAGGGGATCGTTTCTTGGAAGTATATTTTTCAAAACGTTGGTACAACATCTTTGAGATTTATGATGTGGCGGATGGTCACCTAAAGGGTTGGTACTGTAATGTAACCCAACCTGCCTTGTTTCAAGAAGATGAAATTTTCTATGTTGACCTTGCACTTGATTTGCTGGTTTATCCAGACGGAAGTCGCCTGTTATTGGACGAAGAAGAGTTTGCAGCTTTACCACTAGACGACCAGACACGTGCCAATGCCAGAGCGGCTTTGGGTGAATTACAGATGATATTTGATCCTGTTGAGACTTTTCGCCTTGAATCCTGGCTTGCTTTTCAAAAGAACCTGTGAAGAAACTACTGGACTATGCAGCAAGTAGCGGCAAATAGCTATCCAGCATATCTTCCATGTTGAAGTCGAAATTAAATTCTCCACCGCCGCTGTACAACAGGTAGCCAAGGACTGCCAGGCAACAGCAGCACAGCAATACCAACACAATAATCAGTACGATCCATAAGGTCTTTCTGCTCTTTTGGGGCGGCTCTGGTGCATACGATGCTTCAGGGTTGAAGCCCCCGGGAGGCGGTGCTCAGGCTGGTTGGGCTGGCGGCGTTGCCATGACAGTTGGTTCATTGTCGGACGGGAAATAAGGTTGATTGCTCATAATTCTCTCCTAAGGTTGTGTGCAGAAAACAGTACTCGTCAAAGAAAGCAGACATAAAAATAGAGTACTGATAACTCCTACCAAGAACAAGACGAAGAGGCAAAGTCGGTACGATAATGGAACTGGTTTGTGTCGACATTAGCGGCAAAAGCAAAGAAGTATCGTCTGGTGATTGGTGCACCAAAATCTTCTTGTTTACTATATCATGAGTTGACGGTTTTGCGCGCTCGCACCCAGAGCCGATAGATAACCCAGGATGTGATCAGGATGAGAATGCAGGCGATGATAACAGGCACTACAACTGAAAGAATAGAGATAATGGTTGATGTCAGGTCTTCGGCAACACTCACTGGAATATTACCGGCTCCTCCGGTGGTAGCGGTGACTGCTGGTCGAACAACCACAGATTTAGTGGCATGGACACCGCCGGCAATCAGCAGCCCTAAAACCAGGGAGAGCACAGGGTGAATATCTGTAACTACGTGGGCACTGGCTGCAAATGCAATGGCACCTGCTGCTGGACGAACAAAGGTCTGGACAATATCGTTAATGTGATTCACGGCAGGGGCTTTATCTGCAAAAAATTCGACAATCGAAAGCACAACCAGCAAGCCAATGATCCACCAGCTTGTCAGCGCGTCCCATGGTTGACGAAGCTCGATCAGGTTGGTAAATTTTGCCAGCAATGCAACAATCAATAAAGGAATGTATGCGTTTAAACCGGCGCTGGCTGAAAGTCCAAAAGCACTAAAAACGCCAAGCAGTTCCAACATTTTTCCTCCATTATAGTCCTGACGGAAAGCCTTTCCAGGTTCCTGTTAATATATATCGTCCCAAGTCCATTAAAGCAATTTGTAAAAGGGCGGTGGTAAAGCCGGCGATTAATAACCCGCTCAGGTCATTGAGAGTCTGGTAGTGATTGTCTTTCCTGAGCAGTAAAATCCAGATCACAGTGTAGAGCATAGTCAGGATCAATAGAACCGTAGCCGAACTGAGAAGTGCCAATGGATATAACAGAAAAGCATTTTCTGACAGGATCGCTATATCCATCACTATCGCCAGAAGGATGATTGTAAAGAGTTGCCTCCAAGAGTATAGTAATGGATGATCGTCCCAATCCTTCCAGACCGTTTGGTTGAAGATTGGCAGTAAGACAGCGGAAATGCCAAGTCCAACTCCTGTACCAGTCAATAACCTCAGCCAGTTGTGAGGTTCGTAAAAGGTGGGAGTGCCGGGGAAAAAGTGTAAGTAAGAGTTGATACCATCTATAGCAAACGCTAATAGAAAAGTGCCTAAAACGAATAATATCTTGCGCGCAGGGATTCCCCCAAAACGACCAAGGCGGATTTGATATATCAATCCCACTAATGCTCCTAAATACATGCCGGAACAGCGCGAGCAGAGCGGTAGCTGGTGGTCTCCCAAGAAGAAAGACCGAGTAGAAATTTGATGGCAAACGGCGTATCCAATCGCATTGGCTTTGCCTAGTACACCTGGCGGCGTATAGGTTAGCCAAACACCCAGAATAAAGCCAGCCAAAACGATGATAAGCATATTACCTGTAGAAAAGCGACGATATTGTCTGGGCGAAGGTGAATTCATGATAATTCATTATATTGGTTTCAAAGTGTGGTTACAAGGTATAATGTTGATTACCGGGCATTAAGAATACTTTTTCGGTACACTTTGACGGTACATATACTTGCATAATCTACAATGATATACGAGATTAGGCTGATTTTAGTTGCTTTTGTTATTTTGCTTCTAGCAGGTTGTAACCCGAGTTCAACCTTATTGCCAACCGTAACACCCAAAATACAACCTGAGGTATGGTTAACATCTACTGTTACGCCCACGTCGACAAAAGAATTCACCGTTGATGCCAAAGAACCCTCCATCAATCCACTCACCGGCTTACCAGTAGAACCGCGAGATCTAGAGCGGAGACCGGTTGTGGTCAAGGTTCAAAATATGCCTCGTTCTGATCGCCCACAATGGGGTGTTTCCGACGCAGACTTGGTTTATGAATATCTGATTGAATTTGGTGATACGCGCTTTGCAGCCGTTTATTATGGGCGATTACCTGAAAAAGTGGGACCGATTCGCTCTGCCCGTCATGTGGATATTCAGATCGTACAGGCATATAAAGCAATTCTGGTTTTTGGTGGTGCTTATCAAGACTTATTCAATCTCCTGTTAGAATCGGATTTTAAAGACCGCCTGATACGTGAAGGTCCGAATACTGCGCCTGCACTTTATCGTTATGACCCAGAAGGACATAATTATCTTCTGGCAAATCTAACTTTACTGGACGAGGTATTGGAGAAATACGGGATAGATAATTCTCTTCAACCATTGGATGGAATGGTGTTTGCATCAGAGATTCCTGAGGGCGGCGAGGATGCTCATCAGGTTTATGTCCGTTTTTCCGGTAGTGTGTATAACCGTTGGGATTATGACGCAGTAAGCGGTCGTTATTGGCGTTATTCGGATGCAACGAATGCCATGAAAATTGCTGATGAAAAGTATAAACCACTGTTTGATCGGGTCACAGAACAACAGATTGCTGTGGACAATGTGATAGTTTTGATGGCGGAGTATATCCCACTAATTCAAACGTCCGAAGCTGAAGTATTTGATATTCAACTAACCGGCTCAGGTGAGGCTTACTTATTTCGAGATGGACAGTGCTATCAAGCTCGCTGGAAACGAAACAGATCAGAGGAGGTATTATCGCTTTGGCGTGAAGATGGTCGTCCCTTGCCGTTTCATCCGGGCCAAACCTGGTTTGAGGTGCTTGGAAGATCTTCTAAGGTTTGGCAGGAGGAGGATGGTATTTGGCGATTTGAGTTCTGGATGCCTTGAATGAAGCTCTGATGGGGTTATTGTGTTACTTAAGATTATGCGCTTTAGGTCAGGTTTGACATTCTGGAAACGCAAGACTAAAATGATGCAGTGTCCCTGGCTATTCGTAAAGTTTTCGAGGTGTGAACGTGAGCAAGTGGGCGGGTAAGTATGTAATTGGCTTAACCGGCAATATAGGTACTGGGAAAAGCGTTGTGCGGAAAATGCTTGAACATCTTGGTGCTTATGGCATTGATTCCGATGCTCTTGCGCATCGCTCGATTGCCCGTGGCGCACCTGGTTACGAACCAGTTTTACAATCCTTTGGGCGCTGGCTGGTGATGCCGGATGGTGAAATAAGTCGTGCAAAGCTTAGTAAGCTAGTGTTTAGCGATCCTGAAGCCCTTAAGCAACTCGAAAACATTATTCATCCGCTGGTATCACAAGCGGTAGATTTGCTTATTCGGCGAGCCGAACAACGGGTCATTGTTATTGAAGCAATCAAGTTAATTGAAGCAGGGATAAACAAGGATTGTGATAGCCTGTGGGTGGTCTATGCCCCTCCAGAGGTTCAATTAGCACGATTAATAGAGAAACGTAAAATGAGTGAGGCTGAAGCCCGACAACGTATTACCGCTCAACCACCACAAGAACAAAAACTGGCTGTTGCAGATGTAATCATTCGTAATGGCAGCACTTTTGAAGACACTTGGCGTCAGGTTTCCACTTTTTGGAAGTTAACCATTCCTCACCAGTCTCTTGAGGCAGAACCGCTGTTGACAAAAGAGAAGACTGTGTCGAATGCTATTACCGTAATTCGCGGCAAACCGGCTCATTCAGTGGAGATTGCCAATCTTTTTAACCGATTAAGTGCAAGTGGTCAAGCCATGACGCCCGAAAAAGTCATGGAAGCATTCGGCGAAAAGGCTTATCTTTTGCTTACAATGGGAAATGAACTAGTGGGTGCAATGGGCTGGCAGGTTGAAAACTTGGTGGCAAGAACTTTGGATCTGTTGATTGATCCTCAGACTCCTATGGAGAGGGCTTTGCCACCTTTGATACAGGAAATGGAAACTGCTTCTAATGAGTTGCAATGTGAGGTTTCTTTAATATTTGTGCCCCCTGAGCTAGCAAAACTTGGCATATGGCGCATCTTGGGATACGAACCGCGTCTGCCACACGCTTTAGGTGTTCAAGCTTGGCAGGAAGCCGCGCAAGAGTCATTAAAACCGGGCATGGTGATGCTGTTTAAACAATTGAGAAAGGATCGTGTTTTACGTCCAATATAAGTTCACGATATTTAGATAAGTTAACTCCACTGATTGGTTTAGGTCGTTGAAAACAAAGTGCCTAATTTGTTGAGCGAGTTGTACTTCTTATACCAGCGTTTGAACTGGCTGAGTGTCCTGGACATTCTGCTGGTTGCTTCGGTATTTTTTGTGATTCTTGTGCTGGTTCGAGATACTCAGGCAGTCATATTGCTACGCGGCGCAATCCTGCTCATATTAGTTCTGCTATTAATTACCAGTCTGGCAGCGCTTCCTGCGTTCTCCTGGTTAGTGCGAACTACATTGCCGGCATTGGTCTTTTCTATACCGGTGATTTTTGCGCCGGAAATACGCCGGGCTTTAGAACGTTTGGGACGTGCTGGAACAGGAGCACCACTCTGGCGTATATCCTACCCAGAAATTGAAGCCATGCAGAATGCAATTAAATCAGTTGTGAGTGCTGCTGCCCGGCTTTCAGCTCGTCAGCACGGAGCGTTGATTGTGTTGCAACGTAATGATCGCCTTTATGAGTATGCTCAAACAGGCGTTTGGATGGATGCGAACGTAACTCCAGAGTTACTTTTACAAATCTTTTACCCAAATACTCCGCTTCATGATGGTGCGGTAATTATTGCCAAGGGGCATGTCATTGCAGCTGCTTGCGTGATGCCTTTGTCATCCAGTGGTATATTAAACCGCTCACCAGATCGTCAGATGGGTTTGCGACACCGTGCTGCGCTAGGAATCTCTGAGGTTTCTGACGCAGTGGCTGTGGTTGTTTCAGAAGAAACGGGATCTATTTCGGTTGCACAGGCAGGGCGACTGATCCGAAGATTGGATACCGAGCGATTAGAAAATATTTTGATGGCATTTTATCAATCTGAGGAGGTCGGGGCTTTAGGTTTTTTCCGACGGGTACAGCGCTGGGCAAATGGGCATGGAAAGGAGTAATGAAATTGCTTCAGCTTGTACGCGCGTTTGTGAAGAATTTACCTGCCATGCTGCTGGCACTCATACTGGCAATGATGGTTTGGATTTCTGCTGTGACATCTTCGGATCCAACTCAAGAACAGGCTTTTCCACGTCCGATTCCGCTTCAAGTTGTCGGACAGGATCCAGCTTTGATTTTGGTTAGCGATTTACCTGATAATGTGAGCCTGGTGCTTAGTGCGCCTAAATCTATCTGGGAGCGCTTAATCAGTGAACAAAATACTGTTCGTGCGGTCATTGATCTTGGCGGTTTGTCTTCTGGAAAACATGAGGTACAAATACAGATCCAGGTTCGTGTGCAGCCGGTTAAGATAGTTTCTTATTCTCCTCAAACGCTTACAGTTGTTCTTGAAGAACTGGCAGCTCGAACCTTCCCAATACATCTTGTTGAACGTAATGAGCCGGCAATAGGTTTTGAAGCTTCGCGACCTCAGTTAAGCCAGTCTACCGCTCTTGTCAGTGGTCCGCGATCCATTGTGGATCGTGTAAAGGAAGTGCGTGCGGTGTTGGATTATGCTTCTGCAACCCAAGATATTAAGCAAACCATTCCACTACTGGCTTTGGATGCGAATGGGTTGCGCCTGGAAGGGCTGACGATAAGTCCTGATCAGGTTAGCGTCTCTGTTCGGGTATCTCAGCGGGGTGGATATCGTAACGTTGTTGTTAAAGTGATGCCTGTCGGACAGGTTGCCAGTGGCTATCGCCTGACGAACATTTCGGTGTTTCCACCAACTGTAACCGTGTTTTCATCAGATCCAAAACTGGTAGAGAATCTACCAGGCTATATAGAAACTTCTCCTCTGGACCTTTCCGTCGCTAAGGATGATTTTGATGTGAATCTAGCACTTAATTTGCCTTCAGGCGTGCAGATTGTTGGCGAGCCGACTGTTACTGTTCAGGTTGGAATTGCTGCCATTGAGAGCAGTTTGACACTGACAAATATGTCTGTTCAGATTATCGGATTGGAGCCCGGTTTGAAGGCAGAAGTCTCTCCGGAGCGTGTGGATGTTGTGCTTTCCGGTCCCCTACCGATTCTGGAGCGCTTGGCGTTAAGCGAAGTGCGTGTTATTGTGGACATGAGTGGTGAAAGAGCGGGTAAGTATCAGCGCGAGCCCAAGGTTGTATATGATTACCCTGATTTGCGGGTGGAAGCGATTTTGCCTAGCACGGTGGAGGTAACAGTGACTGCAATAACGCGCGCCACAGCTTTACCTGCTCCATAGGGATATATCCATGAACAAACCTGTTGTTGCGTTGGTTGGACGACCAAACGTTGGTAAAAGTACGTTATTCAATCGTCTGGCAGGTGAGCGATTGGCGATTGTGGACGCAATACCTGGCACAACGCGCGATCGCTTGTTTGCACAGACGGAATGGAATGGGGTGATCTTTGATATTGTGGACACTGGAGGAATTGATCCGACAACTGGTGGGAAAGGGGCATTATCGGTTGGATCTGCTGAGTTTATTCAGCAAATTCGAAACCAAGCATGGATTGCTGTTCAGGAAGCAGATGCGATTTTATTTCTGGTGGATGCGATGTCTGGAGTGACCCCCGCGGATGTTGAAGTTGCTAATATCCTACGCAAGAATCAGACTACGCGGGCAGGTCAACTATCGCCGCCTATCCTTTTGGTGGTGAATAAAGCAGACAGCGAGGCATTGAGGCGGTCTGCAAATCAGTTCTATGAGCTGGGCTTGGGGGATCCATACCCGGTTTCTGCGATTCATGGTACTGGGACTGGCGACCTGCTGGATGCACTTGTGGCTATTTTGCCAGAATTTGAGAGAGAAGTCGAGGACGAGTCGGTCAAAATAGCGATCGTGGGTAAGCCGAATGTGGGCAAGTCCAGCCTGCTAAACCGGCTGATTGGTGAGGAGCGCGCGATTGTCAGTCCGATACCCGGTACGACGCGCGATGCGGTGGACACACAGATTGAATTTGGCGGTGTGCCGATCACCCTGATTGATACTGCTGGCATTCGGCGTCGAGGCAAGATTTTACCAGGTGTGGAGAAATACAGTGTTATGCGTTCTTTACGTGCTATCGAACGCGCCGATGTTGCTTTGTTAATGCTCGATGCCACCAGTGGAATCACCATGCAAGATGCACATATTGCTGGATTTATACTTGAAGCATGGAAAAGTACAGTGGTATTGGTGAATAAATGGGACGCCATCCAGAAGGATACGCATACGATGGAGCAATACACGGTTCAAATCCGTCAACAACTGAATTTTATGGATTATGTACCGGTGTTGTTTGTATCTGCCAAAACCGGGCAGCGTGTGGATCAGGTTTTGCCGATGGCTTTGAGGGTGCAGGAGGAGCGTCTGGTACACATCACTACCTCTAAACTAAATCAAATCCTCCAACGGGCGCAAGACGAACATGCCGCAACCTCGCGTAGTGGGAGATCCCTGCGTATCTATTACGGTACACAAGTCCGTAGTGATCCTCCGACATTTATGTTATATGTGAATGACCCAAAACTGGCGCATTTCAGTTATCTGCGTTATCTAGAAAATTGCTTGCGCAGGGAGTACCCATTTCTTGGGACACCTGTGCGACTCGTGTTAAAGCCAAGGCGATGAGATTAATTTGAGATTGGTATTTTGTCTTACTTAAGTATTCAAAAATCAGTGGTTACAGGTGACATTTGTCACTTTTTTGCGAGTTGGAATCTTGTAATATAAAAACATGTAAATGTTTATTCCGTAAGGCAGAAATGATAAAGTCCAGTTTTCATTTTATCTGAGCTAATATTTTGAACGCCGGTCGGCGTTCGTCAAACCGTTCCCGTATGCCGGGATAATCACCTGAGCAGCCTTCTGTTTCTGCCTCAGAAAATCCGCTGGCATACGGCAGCGGATTTTTGTTTCTGTGTGGTGTATCCATGGAAAGGAGGCAGAATCCCGAAGAGGTTTTCCCGAATATAAAATAATGAAATATTGACTTACTAAAGCCTTTGTGAAGGCCAGTCTCGGTTAGACAATATTTCACAGGAGGTATAGCAATGTTGGAACGTTTGACAAAATTTTTTGCTTCCCGTTGGGGAATCATTCTGGCAGGCGCGGTCATTGGTGTTTTGGGACCCACCTTGCAAAAACTTGGCAATCCTCCCAATATGGGTATCTGTGTAGCTTGTTTTGAGCGTGACATTGCTGGCGCGCTCGGTTTGCATCGAGCCAACGTTGTTCAATATATTCGTCCAGAAATCATTGGGTTTGTGCTTGGCTCAACGATTGCCGCGTTAATATTCCGGGAATTCAAAGCGCGTGCTGGCTCAGCGCCAATTGTTCGTTTTATCTTGGGGGTTTTTGCAATGATTGGCGCATTGGTTTTTCTTGGTTGTCCCTGGCGTGCCAATTTCCGGCTGGCTGGTGGCGATTTAACCGCAGTCCCCGCCTTGATTGGGCTGGCAATCGGAATTGCCATTGGGGTATGGTTCTTGCGTTCTGGCTATAATCTTGGACGTAGCCAGAAGACTTATACTGCTGTAGGTTGGATTATGCCCGTTCTGATGATCGGCTTGTTGTTGCTAGTCATTTTTAAACCGGTCTTTAGCGAGGGTGGTCCAATTTTCTTTAGCGAGAAGGGACCGGGTTCTTTGCATGCACCGCTTATTGTTTCTTTGCTGATTGGGCTGATAATTGGATTTTTGGCACAGCGAACCCGTTTTTGTACGATGGGAGCTATTCGAGATGTGATCTTGATACGCGACTTTCACTTGATCAGCGGTGTATTTGCTTTGCTTGTAGCTGCTTTTGTGGCTAATCTTGTTTATGGTCAGTTTAAGGTTGGTTATGCTGGGCAGCCAATTGCGCATAGTAATTTTTTGTGGAATGTGTTAGGTATGGTGTTAGCCGGGTTAGCTTATGCGCTGGCAGGTGGATGCCCGGGACGTCAATTATTCTTAGCAGGTGAAGGGGATGGGGATTCGGCTATATTCGTGTTAGGTATGATTACCGGGGCAGCTTTTTCTCACAATTTTAACCTTGTAGCCAAAACAGACACAGTCGTTGAGGGTGTGCTTAAGACTGGTGGGCCTTCGCCTTTTGGAATGGCGGCTGTAATTCTTGGACTGGTAGTTTGTCTTATCATCGGGTTTACCATGCGGGAAAAGGTTGCATAAGGAGATAGGAGCGATGAATACGGTAGATGCTCGTGGATTATCTTGCCCTCAGCCCGTTATTTTGGCTCAAAAAGCTATTGCAAAAGGGGACTTCCCGATTGAAGTGTTCGTGGATACTGTCACCTCGCGAGAGAACGTTCGCCGTATGGCGGAAAAGCAGGGCTGTAAGGTTGAAATCGTACAACAGGGCGATGAGTTCAAGCTGGTATTGAGCAGATGACTTCTAGCTTGGGGGTTGTAGAAACAGGATTGGTCTATCTCGATAATGCGGCGACCTCCTGGCCCAAACCGCCGGGAGTCGCCGCAGCAATGCAGTATTTTCTAGATGAGATTGGCGCTAACCCTGGACGTTCTGGTCACCGTCTGTCAGTTGAGTCAGGGCGAATTGTCTATGAAACGCGCGAAGCAATTGCCTGTCTATTCGGAGCTTCAGATCCACTGCGTGTCATTTTTGGTATGAATGCGACAGATGGGATTAACTTAGTGCTTCATGGGATTTTAAAACCTGGTGATCACGTTGTCACTTCCAGCATGGAACATAATGCGGTCATGCGTCCCTTACACGACCTGGAGATGCGAGGTGTAGAGGTAAGCCAGGTTGCATGTAATCCTGATGGCAGCCTTGATCCTGCTTTGGTGAGAAAAGCTATTTGCACCAATACGAAGTTGATCGTTTTGAATCATGCTTCTAATGTGTGTGGCACGATTCTACCCATTAGAGAAGTGGGACAAATTGCGCGTCACCACGATTTGTTATTTTTAGTGGATGCTGCGCAATCAGCAGGAACTGTACCAATTCATATGGTGATGGATTGCATAGATTTTCTGGCATTCACTGGTCACAAGTCATTATACGGTCCCATGGGGACGGGGGGAGTGGTCATTGGGGAACGCGTTGATCCATCTGCATTGCACCCGTTGCGGCAAGGTGGAACAGGTAGCCGCTCTGAACATGAAGTGCAACCAGAGTTCTTCCCCGATCGTTGTGAGAGTGGAACACCGAACGCAGTGGGATTGGCGGGTTTGTTAGCTGCTTTACAATGGTTACAAAGACAAGGAAGCGTCCAGCTTCGTACTCATGAAATGGCGCTGTGTGCTGACTTGCTTGAGGGTTTGCTAAATATTCGTGGTGTGATCGTATATGGTCCGCTGGATACAAATAAGCGAACTGCAACAGTTGGTTTTAATATTCAAGGCATGGAACCTTCAATAGTTGGTTTACGATTAGACGAAGAATATGGGATACTCTGTCGGGTTGGCTTGCATTGTGCGCCCTCGGCTCATCGCACTCTAGGAACGTTTCCAGATGGCTGTGTCCGGTTTGCTATTGGTGCATTTAACACTGAAAGAGATATTGAAAAAGCGCTTAAAGCAGTCAGCGAACTGGCAAAAGAGGTGCGATGAGTTCGGACTTTGCTGTAATATTGGTGGATTCAACCAGTCATGCAATGAGGATTGAGAAGCTATTAACCAGTCGTGGTATAACTTGTAAGCTGGTTCCAGTACCTCGTCATCTCAGTTCTGATTGTGGTGTTTGTGTGCGCGTGCAGAAACGGGATATTGAAGAAGTTAAGAGCTTGATAGATGCTCATCATGTGGTGATACGATCTATAGAGGCGTTATGACACCGAGTGAGAACAAAATTCGTCTGACTGCTCTGGCGACTTGCTCTGGTTGAGCGTCTAAGTTTAGCGCACAAGCGCTGGCGCAGGTTCTGCGTCCTTTGCAACAAATATTTTCGCCGGCAGATTATCCGAGCTTGCTGGTGGGATTAGGCGCGCCAGATGATGCGGCGGTTTGGAAAGTGGATGAGAAACGCGCACTTGTAGTTACACTTGATTTCTTTACGCCAATTGTGGATGACCCGTATGAGTATGGGGCAATCGCTGCTGCAAACAGTTTGTCCGATGTCTATGCAATGGGTGCTGATCCTTTTCTGGCATTGAACGTTGCAGCGGTTCCACCCCAATTACCTCATGAAATTGTCTCTGAAATTTTTCGGGGAGGAGCGGAAAAAGCAAAAGAGGCGGGGGTAGTCATTGCAGGAGGTCACACCGTTCAGGACAAGGAGCCAAAATATGGCTTAATTGTCTTGGGGTTTGCTCAAATTGATCGCGTCTTAACAAAAAGCGGGATGAAAGCTGGTGATATTTTGTTCCTCAGCAAGCCAATTGGTAGCGGGGTAGTTACCTCTGCCATCAAAGCCGATAAGATTACGCATGAGGAAGCGCTTGAGACGATTGCTTGGATGAAGCGCTTAAATCGCGAAGCAGCTCGCCTTGCGCTAAAGTATGGCGCTCGCGCTGCAACCGATATTACCGGTTTCAGTCTTCTTGGACATGCTTGGGAAATGACATCCGCATCTGGAGTTGGTTTACAGTTTGAGTACGCCGACATTCCTTTATATCCTCATGCAGAGCATCTGGCTTCTGAGTGGTGCTTCCCGGGTGGCGGCTTCGATAATGCTGAATATTTTGGAATGTATGTAAAGTTTTCTGCTGAAATCAGTCAAGAGAAACAGATGCTATTATTTGATCCCCAAACAAGCGGCGGATTGTTGTTCGCTCTTTCGCCTGATAAAGCGATATTGTGTCAGCAAGAAGCTCTGTTATCTGGTATTCCCCTGTGGAAAGTGGGCAAAGTCACTGAGGGCAGGTTAATTGAGGTGAGGTGATTTTTTCGCCTGCTAATCATTTTTTCATTTGCGTTCTAAAACTCGTAAGCCAGACAGCAATTTCTTTTTTACAAAATTAGGGCAATGTTTGGCATCTTTTGGTATACTGATCGTATATGACTTTTCCCAATTTGTGAGTGTTTAGATGACTGAAGATTCGGCATTGTCCTCGCGCAAGCTTGATCATATTCGAATTAACCTAGAGGAAGATGTTCGTTCATCCATTACTACTGGTTTAGAGCGGTACCGATTTGTACATCAGGCGCTTCCCGAGCTAAATTTAGAAGATATTGATTTGAGTCAAAAAATTTTTGGGAAATATCTAAATGCCCCTATTTTAATTTCTTCAATGACAGGTGGAACAAATCAGGCAGCGGTGATTAATCGCACGCTGGCAGAAGCAGCGCAGGTGACAAGAATCGCAATGGGGCTTGGCTCACAACGTGCTGGAATTGAGCATCCTGAACTGTCTAGTACGTTTCAGATTCGTCGCTATGCTCCTGATGTTTTGCTTTTTGCTAATCTTGGTGCAGTCCAGCTCAATTATCAATATACGGTTGAACATTGTAAGGTAGCTGTTGATATGATTGAAGCGGATGCCTTGATTCTGCACTTGAACCCACTACAGGAAGCGCTTCAGCCAGAGGGTGATACTGCTTTTGCTGGACTGCTAAGTAAAATTGAGCAGGTTTGCAAGGCTTTACCTGTGCCGGTGATTGTTAAGGAGGTGGGGTGGGGAATTTCTGAGCGTACCGCACGTCTTCTTGTGGATGCTGGCGTGGCGGCGATTGATGTAGCTGGTGCAGGGGGGACTTCCTGGTCTCAAGTAGAGATGTTTCGGATTAGTGATCCAAGCGGAGCACGCGTTGCCTCCGCTTTCCGCAATTGGGGGATTCCAACTGCTGAATCCATTCTTCAGGTGCGCAAAGGCGCGCCGGATATTTTGATTTTTGCCTCTGGGGGCATTCGTGATGGAATTGATATTGCTAAGTGTATAGCTTTGGGAGCTAGTTTGGGCGGAATGGCAGGTCCATTTCTTAAAGCTGCTGTGCAATCTTTAGAGGCGACTTTGAAATTAATTCACGAGATACAACGTGAAATACAGATTGTTATGTTTGTGACAGGAGCGGCAAATCTGTCACAATTGCGTTCTGTTCCACTAATCAAGGAATAGAAGGAGAATCTATGGCTTTAAAGCAATTTGTTGCTGTCATGCGCCCATTAATCGAGGAAGAGCTAAGGAGAACTTTAGATATTCATCTTTCCAAGTCCTTACCAGAATTGTACAGTATGTTGGCTTACCACCTGGGGTGGGAGGGAGAAGGGGCAGGTGTTGAAGTGCAAGGGAAACGGATTCGTCCGTTACTGGTCTTGTTATGCGCGGCATCTGCAGGCGGTGATTGGCAATGTGCCCTGCCTGCTGCTGTAGCGGTTGAACTGGTTCATAATTTCTCGTTAATTCATGATGATATTCAGGATCGGAGCGAATTGCGGCGTGGGAGACCAACAGTTTGGGTCAAGTGGGGATTAGCACAAGCCATTAATGCTGGTGATTTGATGTTTTCATTGGCGCATTTATCTATCTTACGTTTGCGGGAAAGTTGTGCTGAAAATTCTGTCATCGAGGCTGTACAATTACTTCAAAAAGCCTGTGTTCATTTGACCGAAGGGCAATATATGGATATTTCCTATGAAAGTCGAAGGGAAATTACTCTAGATGAATACTGGCCGATGGTAGCTGGAAAAACAGCTTCTCTTTTGGCTACCTGCACACGGCTTGGTGCCTTGGCCGCTGGTTGTGAACCGGACCGGCAGGAGCATTTTTGGGAGTATGGGTATTCACTTGGTCTAGCGTTTCAGGCATGGGATGATTATCTGGGTGTGTGGGGAGATCCATCTGTTACTGGAAAGTCTATCGAGAGCGATTTGGTGAGTGGTAAGAAGACTCTGCCAGTAGTGTATGGTTTGGCACAACGCGGAAAGTTTGCTCGGCGTTGGCTGGAAGGTCCGATAAGGGTGGATGAGGTACCTCAATTGGCAGAGTGGTTGAAGGAAGAGGGTGCACAGGAATTTACCCGTGCTACTGCGGAAGGACTGACCAATCAGGCTCTAAAGGCACTGAACCAGGCAATAAGTAAGGGGGCGGCTGGGGATGCTTTACATGAATTAACCAATGTGCTTTTGCTAAGGGATAATTAAGCCCTTAAGCGTTGGCGTAAACAATGTGGTTTGTGTGTTAGAATAAAAAGACCATTCATCCTGTTTGTTATGAGGCTACGATGGACATTTTTACAAAATGCTATGAATATACAGAAGTCAAAGAAGCTGTTGAACATGGGATTTATCCTTATTTCATTCCGCTAACAGGGAATGAAGGTACTGAGGTGACTTTTCGTGGTCACCGGCTGATTATGTGCGGGTCAAATAACTATTTGGGATTGACTACACATCCGAAAGTGCGAGAGGCGGCTATTGAAGCGGTTAAGAATTTCGGGACAAGTTGTACTGGTTCACGGTTTCTCAATGGAACACTGGAATTACATGAACAACTTGAACATGAACTTGCTGAATGGGTCGGAAAACCTGCTGCATTGGTTTTTTCAACAGGTATGCAAGCGAATTTGGGCACGGTCAGCGCGCTGGTGACGCGTGATGATGTTGTTATATTGGACAAGGAAGACCATGCCAGCATTGTGGATGGCGCCCGCCTTGGATTTGGAAAAATTGAGCGGTTTCGTCATAATGATATGGGACATCTTGAGCGGGTGTTGCAATCCCTTCCTGCTAGTGTGGGGAAGTTAATTATTGTAGATGGCTTATTTAGCATGGAGGGCGATCTTGCCCCATTACCTGAGATTGTCGAATTGGCTGAGAAATATGGTGCGAGAGTAATGGTAGACGATGCGCATGGAATGGGTGTAACCGGGGGCGGGCATGGTACGGCAGCGCACTTTGGTGTGACTGATCGAGTAGACTTAATCATGTCCACTTTCAGTAAATCTTTTGCCTCGTTAGGGGGATTTATTGCTGGAGATACAGATGTGGTCTCCTATGTTAAGCATCATGCTAGGGCTTTGATTTTCAGCGCTAGCATCCCACCAGCTAACGCGGCAGCAGCGCTGGCGGCTCTGCATGTGATGGCTGAAGAGCCTGAGCGTGTGGAACGTGTTAATCGCAATGCAGATAAAATGCGCACCGGGTTTAAAGCCTTGGGGTTTAATACTGGTCATTCTGTTACCCCAGTTATTCCGATTATTATTGGCGATGACCAATTGACGTTCCTTGCCTGGAAACGTTTGTTTGAAGAAGGTGTATTTGTCAATCCGGTGATTTCGCCAGCTGTTTCTCCCGGCAGGCAATTGTTACGCACCAGCTATATGGCAACGCACACCGATGAACAACTGGATCGGGTTTTGAGTACTTTTGCCAAGGTAGGGAAAGAACTTGGTTTGATTTAGTCTTTTACTGTGTCAGATAGAGGATGCCAATCGTATTTGGCCCACAATGGCTTGCAATGGTTGCACCGGCACGCGTGACACAGATTTCCTCAATTTCTGCAAGCTGGTTCAACCCATCTCTCAGATAGATTGCATCTGCTTCGCATCCAGAATGTGTGACAAAGACTCGATGTAAATCAATTTCAGACAAGTTGTCCCTGAAGTCTTCTAGTAAAGTGTCAAGAGCGCGCCGGCGTGTTCCGCGCAATTTTTCCTTTACCCCAAGAGTTCCATCCCGGCGGACTTCAATGACAGGGCGTATTTTCAGTAAGCTCCCGACGATGTTTTGCAGGGCTGAGCAACGTCCCCCCATGTAAAGATATTCTAATGTATCCACAACGAATGAGGTGCGAACCTTGCCAACAATTTCCCGAATTTGGGAAACGATTTGTTCTGCGCTTAGCCCCTGATCACGTAGTTCGGCGGCTTTGCATACCAACAATCCAATTCCAGTAGAAAGGTTAGCTGAGTCAATGATGAAAATTTTTCGATCTGGCAGTGATTCGGCTGCTAACATGGCGTTCTGGTAGGTTGCCGAGAGTTTTGCGCCAATGGAGATATAGATCATCTCCTCTTCAAACTGACTGAAAAAGTCAATGAAGTTTGCTATCGAAGGGGCTGAAGTTTTTGGAAGTTCTCCACTTTGGTGGACTTGTTCAAACAGCTCTTCCAGCGTAATATCTACGCCGTCTAGATAAGTTTTTCCAGCGATAAATACTGACAGGGGAATAACCGCAATACCAAAACGCTGAACGATTTCCTGGCTGAGGTCAGAACAGCTATCTGTGAGGATCTCTACCATTTTTTATAACTCCTTTGTTAACAATTAACATAAGCAGTGAAAATAATTCTTAAAACCAGCCACGTCGCTTGAAAAATACCAGCATTCCGATGGCAATGATCACAAAGATAATCCAAAGCACTGGATAAGCCAGTTTCATGGAGAGCTCAGGCATGTATTTGAAGTTCATTCCATATACTCCTGCTAAAAATGTAAGGGGGAGAAAAATGGTCGAGACAATTGTTAATGCCTTCATAATTTCATTCAGGCGTAGTGAAGTAGAGTTGAGGTAAATATCCAGCGCAGAGCTAACGATGTCTCGAATGGTTTCACTCATGTCTTGAATGCGAACCAAGTGGTCATAAACATCCCTGAAATATATTCGGCTCTGGTGATCTATTAACGCAAAGTCATCCCGGCTGAGGCGATTGACAATTTCGCGTTGTGGTCCAACAATGCGGCGCAACGACATGATGGTATGTTTCAAATCAAGGATTCGTTGTAGTGTTGCAACATTAGGTTCAGCAATAACTTTATCCTCAAGTTCTTCAATTTCTTCTACCATTTGATCAATCAAAGGCATATAATCATCAACGATTGCATCTAAAATGGCGTGACATAGAAAATCAGAGCCATTGGAATGCAAACGTTCGTCGCGGTGGATACGTTGCCAGGTATAATCAATGGGTGGAATTTTGTCACTCTGGGAATGGGTAACTACATAATTCGACCCAAGAAAAATGTCCAACTCTATTGTTTCCAGGGTTTGAAAGTGTTGGTCTGGACAAATTGCATGTACGATGATGAACAGATATTGACCAAAATCATCTATCTTGGGTGTTTGATATCCAATACTCTGACAATCTTCAATAGCCAATGGATGAAATTTAAAAATATCCCGCAACACGATCCAGAACTCATCTTGGGTTGGGTGTTCTAATGAAACCCAAAGCAGCCCATCGGGTTGCTGAAGTAAAATGGGAATTTCTTGCGGAGATAAATTGGTACGAACTGTATTGTCTGAGTCAAAATAAATCGAGCGGATCATTGAAATATTTGAGTTATTGCCGGTTTTAAAGATGTTTGCGAAAACCCGAACCCCGGTTATTATAAACCTTATTGCTAAAAGGATTTTCGCGAAAATCATATTTGGAAAAGGTGATGAGGGATAATAAGTGAGTGTCCTGGATCATTTTGGAATAATTGCTCCTTTTTATGATATGGTTTTTGGGCGCAATTCGAAAATTGACTGGGTGGCTGTGCTTGCAGTAGCTCCTGGTCTACGCATCCTGGATGTAGCGGGTGGCACCGGGCGCGTGGTTGCAGATTTTCCAACGAGGGGTTGTCAGGCGGTTGTGGTAGACGAGTCTTTCGGAATGTTGCAACAATCAAAGAAAAAGAGAGGGATACAATCAGTCTGTGCTCGTGCCGAACATTTGCCATTTCCAGCTTCGATTTTTGATCGTGTCATTATGGTGGATGCCATGCATCATCTTGCGGATCAAGTCCAATCGGCGGCTGAGATGATTCGGGTCTTAAGATCCGAGGGTATTCTGGTTCTTCAGGAGCCGGATATTCGTAAACTGGCAATCAAGTTTGTTGCTCTTTTTGAAAAGATTTTGATGATGCGCACTCACTTTCTGAATGCGGAGCAAATTACCAAGCTTTTTGATGTACCTGATAGGCAGATCGAAATAAATCGTCAGGACTGGGCAATCTTGATTTCGGTGCGGCGAAAACTTCGAAAAGCAAATTCTCAATAGAGTCCCCAGTCTGCACCCAAGCCTTCTTCCATCATGGAAAAATCCCACATTTCCATCCCAAGTTGAACATGTGTCGGGCGTTGTAGCACCTGTTCTGCTTTTTGGCGTGTGGTTTCCAGCATAGCGGGCCCATACGGACAAAAGGGGGTGGTCAAGATCATATGAATTGTGGCTTTATCCGGCTCAATGATAACGTTGCGGATCAAACCAAGTTGAATAATATTCAAACCAATTTCAGGGTCTGTGACTGAACGAAGCTCTTCACGTAATTTTTCTGATAGTTCAGGATAGTCTTTTTCGGAGTCCCAGTTTGGACGATTACTTCCGCTAATGTTATCCATAAGTTTTCTCCTGAATTTCATCGCTTATCTGAAAGCGATAGGTGCAAAATTGATCACCTTGTAATACACAGCCGGTTTTCCTGATCGGGGTTTTCAGGATTGAGGCAATCAATGTTTGATCCACAACACAAACTTCCGGATGGTTTTGGCTGACATGGTAATATGGACAGGACAGTTCTCGTATTTCATAGTAACCTTCTTTTTCCTCCCATTCCAGAATGAAACCTTCTTGAATAAGGGTTTGTTTGAGGTAGTTCAAACGCTGGTCCATCGGCAGGTTAGCTGCTTTTTCGACGTATTCCTTTGCCAACTCATCAGCCATCTTGGCAAATAATTGTTGCACAGCAGGCTCTGGTAGTTTTTCCTTGATTTGTTCCAAAAGGCGGTTGGTTAGGCGTAAATACCGCGTTGGAAAACGCTCTACGCCTTTTTCAGTCAGGGAGTAAACCAGGCGTGGGCGTCCTACCCCATGTCGTTCTTCTTCTGCAATGACAGTGCCCTCTGCTTGCATGTTAGTCAAGTGGTGTCGTACAGAAATTGCATTGATGCCAACAGCATCAGCCAAATCGTTAATGCTGGAACGAGGATGATTGAGTAAGGTTTGGAGAATCCGTTCGCGTGTACTTTTCATATTTTATTTCAAAGATACTCTTTAAGATAAGAGTATATCATGGGCATATAAATTATGTCAATAAATAGATTTTTATGTTAAATATTTAATTCATGTGGTATTCTAATAGAGCAGGCATTGATTACAGATACAACCTCGCGTATAATTCAGCCCATCAGATCAAATTTTATTACTTTGAAAAGGGTGTTTATTATGACAAAGCCGCACACAGGTGCTGAGATCCGCCAGTCCTTTATTGATTTCTTCGTTGAAAGAGGTCATGTTTTTGTTCCCTCTTCTTCTCTGGTTCCTGGGGGTGATCCGACGCTCCTCTTTACTAATGCTGGTATGGTTCAATTTAAAGATGTATTTTTAGGTACAGACCAGCGTCCTTATTCTCGTGCGGTTAACTCTCAAAAGTGTATGAGGGTTGCTGGGAAACATAACGATTTGGATGATGTAGGGCGCGATGACTCCCACCATACTTTTTTTGAGATGCTTGGAAACTGGTCCTTTGGGGATTATTACAAAAAAGAAGCAATTGCCTGGGCTTGGGAGCTCTTAACGGATGTATGGGGCTTAAAGAAGGAAAATCTATGGGCAACATATTTTAAAGACGAGAGGGGTGAGATTCCCACTGATGAAGAAGCGGCAGAAAATTGGGCGAAACAACCGGGAATGAACCCCGACCATATTTTGTATTTTGGTCGCAAAGATAACTTTTGGGAGATGGCGGATACGGGCCCCTGCGGTCCTTGCAGCGAGATTCATATAGACCTTGGACCAGAATTTTGTGATAAGCAAGGAGTTCCAGGACATGTTTGCCGTGTAAATGGGGATTGCAAGCGTTTCCTGGAAATTTGGAACCTGGTGTTTATTCAATATAACCGATTGGGGCCTTCATCTTTGGAACCATTGCCAGCATGCCATGTGGATACTGGTATGGGGTTAGAACGTATTGTCAGCATTATGCAGGGTGTGTATTCAAACTACCGAACTGATTTACTTTCTCCACTGATGGATACCGTTCAACGGCTCGCTGGTCATACGCTGGCACAGCGAGAAGCAAATTTGACGCCCTATCGGGTAATTGCCGATCATGGACGCGCTGCCACCTTTTTGATTGCAGATGGTGTAGTTCCTGGAAACACGGGCAGGAATTATGTTTGCCGAATGATCGTCCGGCGAGCAGCTCGCTTTGGCAGTAAACTGGGGTTGCACGAGCCTTTTCTGGCAAAAGTTGCTGAAACGGTGGTAGAACACTATGGAGATGTATACCCTGAGCTTAGGCGGAACCAATCCGCTATTTTGGCAAGCCTGACTCGAGAAGAGCAGAGGTTCAAGCGCACTGTAGAATCCGGACTGGCAGTGTTAGACGAAGCACTGGCAGAATTGCAGGTGAAGAATGCAAAAGTTCTTGATGGAGCAGTTGCTTTTGACTTATACGCCACACACGGTTTGCCGCTGGAACTGACTCGTGACGTAGCTCGTGAACAGGGGTTAGAAGTAGATGAAGCAGGCTTTCGAAGGGCGATGGAAGAACATCGGGTGATTTCCGGTGCTGGAAAAGCTTTTGGGCAGCTTGGTGGAGAAGACGTTGATGTGTATCGTGAAATTTTTGAACGGCTGACTGTGGAGGGAAAGCTGCCAGAGGATGGTGTCACTTATGATCCATATCGTCTTTTGCAGGTAGAAGGTCCTGTTTTGGCAATTGTTCGAGAAGGCGAGCCAATATTGGAAGCGGCGGAAGGTGATGAAATTGAGGTTATTTTACCTGAGACTGGTTTTTATGTTGAATCTGGCGGTCAGGTCTCGGATACAGGTTGGATTGTATCTGCAGAACAACCAGGCTGGAAGCTGGAAGTTGTAGATATGCGTCGCCCGGCGGCAGGGGTGATCGTTCATGTCGGCAAGGTTATTCAAGGACTGCCGAAGGTCGGAGATATTGCAATTGCTTCGGTAGATGTTCAGCGGCGGCGTGATATTATGCGTAATCATACAGCGACACATCTTTTGCATGCTGAGCTTCGCGCAATTTTGGGTGAACATGTCCGTCAGGCTGGGTCACTGGTAGCACCAGATCGGTTACGCTTTGATTTCACTCACCCGGAAGCCTTAACGGCTGAGCAATTAGAGCAAATTGAAGCGGGGGTCAACCAGGTGATTTTACAAAATTACCGTCTCTCTATTAATTACAAACAGCTTTCGCAAGCTATTTCAGAGGGGGCAATGGCGCTTTTTGGCGAAAAGTATGGCGAAACGGTTCGCACAATTGCAATTGGCGATGAAGAGCCTTTCTCGTATGAGTTGTGTGGTGGAACACATGTTGAAGAAACAGGCGATATTGGAGTTTTCCTGATCATAAGTGAGGGTAGTGCCGCTGCCGGTGTCAGGCGCATTGAGGCGGTAACTGGACGGGGAGCCTATGAGTTGATTCAGAGACGCTTTCGTATTCTGCGACGCACTGTTGCTTTATTAAGTGGCTCTGTGGATGATATACCAGAGAAGGTTAACAGCCTATCTTTCGAGTTGGAGCAAACACGTAAACTGGTTAGCAAGTTGCGCCAAGAGCTCGTTGCTTATGAGTTTGAGCGCCATTTAGAAAATGTTGTTCGGGTAAAGGATGTTTCGGTTTTGGCAGTTAAACTTGAGAATGCAGACGCAGACACTTTAAGGCAAATGACAGATCGGTTCCGACAAAGGTATGCTAGTGGCGTAGTGGCTTTGGGTAGTGTTACAGATGATGCCCGTCCCATGATTGTAGCAGCGATAACGGATGATTTAACCAAGAGAGGTTTGCATGCTGGTGAAATGGTCAGAACCATTGGACAGGTGATTGGTGGAAGTGGTGGCGGGCGGCCAACACTGGCACAGGCTGGTGGTAAAGATGCAGGACGCCTGAAAGAAGCGTTGGATCAGGTTTTGCCCTTTGTTCGTGCCAGGTTGCGCGATTAAGAAAATCCCCCTGGATGTTATCATCACCCAGGGGGACGATTTCATTATTCATCGGATAGACTTTCAAAGTATTTTATCAACAGACGTATTCCAAATCCTGTTGCGCCTTTGGGCGATAGGGGAGTTTCTTTTGGGGTATCTGCCACTCCGGCAATATCAAGATGTGCCCAGGGACAATGGTCATCAACAAATTGTTTCAGGAAAATACCCCCTGTGATGGTAGAGGCTTCGCCTGGAGTTCCTGCGTTTTTAAGATCAGCTTCATCTCCCTTAATGGATTCAAGATATTCTTCGTCCAAAGGTAATTGCCATAATTTTTCAAAAGTTTTTTCTCCAGCTTCCACGAGTCTGGCTGCCAGTTCCCTGTTATTAGACATAATACCGGCACGTACTCTGCCAAGAGCAGTAATTACGCCGCCGGTTAATGTTGCCATGTCAATCATAGCGCGGGGATGATAAGTTTTTTGCGCATAGGTAAGCGCGTCTGAAAGCAGCAGGCGCCCTTCTGCATCTGTGGTGATAATTTCGATAGTTTTCCCGGACAGAGTGGTAATGATATCATCGGGTCGGTATGAATCAGCGGAAATCATGTTCTCTGCTGCAGCAATGATGCCCACCAGAGGGATAGGTAACTGAAGGACAGCCACAGCTTGCAGAATTGCTATGACGGTTAACCCACCGCATTTGTCATATTTCATGCCCTGAATGCTGGCTGTGTTCTTAAGAGAATAGCCACCCGTGTCAAAGGTGATGGCTTTACCAATCAGGACAATGGGTTTTTCTTGCGGATTTTTTCCTGGATACTCCAGGATGATCATTCGGGGTGGCGTTTTACTGCCCTGTCCAACAGCCAGAATGCCGCCAGCTTTCATTTCGCTTAACACTTTCTCGTCCAGAATGGTGCACTTTAGGGCGTATTTCTGTGCAAGTATCTGAGCTCTCTCAGCCAGAGTAACAGGATTTATCACACTTCCCGGTTCGTGTGCCCATTCACGTTCCAGATTGACTGCATTGGTTAGGATAGTGGCTTTTTGTATCGTTTGAACAACAAGTGCAGTCTCATCCTTGCAAAAGACTCGCACGGTTACGTCAGCAGTTGAGCTATCTTTGCTTTTGTAGCGGTTAAATTCAAACGTTCCCAATAACAGACCTTCACAAAACGCTGAAAAGGCATCTTCGATTGGGAATTTATCAAACTCTATATGATGGATGTCTGCAGTTACAGCTCCTGATTTTTTCAACCAGCGTGCCAGCGAGCCACCTGCCTGTCGGAAGGTGTCGCTGGTGCATTTCTCTTGTTCTCCAAGTGAGACGATTATTTCATGACTACCCAAAGCGGTTTTGATGATCAGGATGTCTCCAACCCGTTTTCCGGGACTTCCTGGCGAGGGTTTTTTCGCTGCGTAATTCAGATGAATGATTAACTCCCCGGGAACTTCATGGGGCTCTGCTATACGAATCTGAAGTGGATTTTTGTATTCAAGATTGTTTGACACAATACACTCCTTGTCAGTTTTGTTTATTATTTCTCAGATAATGCACTGATTAATTCACGGCAAAAGGCAGGAATATCTGCAACGACTCTGCCCCATACAAGGTTGCCGCTTCTAAAGGCAGCTTCATCACGCCAGATGGCGCCAGCGTTAATTAAGTCGTCTTTGATACCCTCGCTTCCGGTAGCAGTATGTCCCTTAACAATCCCAGCACTGATACCCACTAATCCGGCGTGGCAAATCATTGCAATAATTTTTCCGGACTGATACATCTGACGTATCAGTTGCTTAACTGTATCATAGCGGCGAATTTTATCGGGCGCCCAGCCACCTGGAATGACAACTGCATCAAAAAGCTCTGCCTGTATATCTGAAAAACCCACCTCTGCTTGAGCTTTCAGGCCTCCTTTTCCTTGATAGGTTTCGCCAGCTTTAATTCCTGCAATGACTACCTTGGCACCTTCTTCTTGAAGACGCATTAAAGGCACCCAGAACTCCAGATCTTCGAATTCTGGTCCAACCAGATAGATAACGCGTTTGTCTTTGAGTTTCATTTTTTCCCTTCTATCGAGTTTTTAGCTTTTCTGAATATGAAACTTATATTTACGTGAATTCGGGTTAGGCGGGCAAGGGCAGGTACTCGTCCAAGCCCAAAGACGGTTTTGATGGACGGCGGCAGTAAGCAATCAAGCCGCACAGCACATTTACAAAGAAGTTGATGATACTGCGATGGCGAGAG
>DAOTYY010000033.1:0-41251 GCA_034434695.1 Anaerolineaceae bacterium | reverse complement strand
CTGCTTCCTTTCTTTTGGTTTGAACCCGGTCCAGATCCACATCCGGTTTTTGCCTCCAAGCGCCAGGCGTTGAATCCGATTGCGATTCTATCGTCGCTGTGCTTGGAGGTTACATAAAATCTGTCAGTCAATCAGCCTCTGATGTATTGTTGCTACTACTCATTTGGGATACAATAAAAACAATCGGATTATAGGTTTTCTAAAGGGAGGTTTTCTCTATGAAGAAAAAACTTGTTTTACTGGTTTTGATGATATTTGTGTTACAAGGCTGTGGAATTGTGGGAGAGCCTCCAGTGGATTCTGGAATAAACGTTGATGTATCCTCAGTGTCGGCAAAACCTCTGGAGCAGAGTTCGGGTAATATGCAAGCTCCACTAGAGTTCGCTGTTACCTCCACTCCTGGTCGCGAGAGTGCTGTACAGACTATTGTTCCTATTACCCCAGCAATTAACCCGCTTACCGGTTTGCCAGTAGTCAATGCCGACAACTTAAAACTTCCACCAGCGTTGGTTTCGATCACAAACTGGCCGATAACTGCTCGTCCGCAGGCAGGATTATCATTTGCTCCATTTGTGTTTGAATTATATATTGGGGAGGGGATGAGCCGTTTTCTAGCGTTGTTCTATGGTGATTTTCCCTCAGGCGCAAGTTCTTCAGGCAGTCAGTCTTCAGGCAATTCGATGGTGACTTCAGATGATGCTCAGATTGGACCGATTCGTTCAGGGCGTTTACCATATGAACATTTGCGCAGAGCTTATAATGGCTTTCTGGTTATGGCTTCGGCTTACTCTGGAGTAGCGCAGAATCTTGGCGAATATACGAATTACTTTGGTTCAGACACCGATAATATTAACAGTGCGATGATTAGTGTTACCCGACTGGAAGACATTGCGCGTGCTTCGAAATTTCGCGTGCAACCTTCAAGTATTAGCGTGATGCGCTTTGACTCAACGATTCCTGAAGGAGGAAAAGCAGCGCCGCGCTTTTGGTTTATGTACAATGCCTATGATCAAATTATCTGGCGCTATGATCCCGTCAGTGGCGCTTATCATCGCTATCAAGATCAGGCGGATGGTAAAACATTCGTTCAAGCAATAGACCGTCTGACAGGTGAACCATTGACGTTTGAAAATGTTGTCGTGTTGTTTGCCAATCACCGCGCTTGCACTGAGTATGCCTTTGATGTTGATTTGATGTATATTGATCGGGGTAAAGCGTTATTGTTCAGGGATGGCAAGATGTATGAAATTTTCTGGACAACTAAGAATGAAGATTATGAGAAGACTACTGGCAGAGTTCGTCCCATTCGGTTTACTGATGCAGAAGGACAACCGTTTCCATTCAAACCCGGTCAAACTTGGGTGCATCTGGTTCCGTTGACTACTCCTTATTGGGAAACTGCGGATACAGAAGTTTTATTTGATTTATTGAATAAATCGCAACCAGGTTCGGGCAACTGGGCAATGCGTTTTTATGCCTCTTCAATGATCGAGGACCAGAGCGTGTGCGAGGCAATACGTAAAAGATGAAATTAAGTATTCGAAAAATATTGGAGAAGACATCGGGCGGCTTGCAAGCCGCCCGTGTTTATAGTTTCTGGGTGGTAATTTTTGCATTGTTGAGTGGGTTCTTTTTTCTTTTGGGTTGTTCGCAACCAACTATATCCCCTTCAACAGTGACGCCGATGACTGCTTCGTTAACGAGCATGGCTCATTTGCCTAGATTGATTTACACTGCTACATTACCATTGCCAACAAAGACATCTTTTCCCACAGGAACTTCCGAACCTGAGGCTGTTGGCCCGGATAGCTTTCCCTCTGACGTGAATCCGCTGACTGGTTTGAAACTTGAAAATCCGTCTTTGCTGGAATTGCCACCGGCACTGGTTTCCATTTCTAATTCTCCACAAACAGCTAGACCACAAAGTGGTTTATCGTATGCCTCGTTTGTTTATGAACTTTATATCGGAGGGGGAACGTCGCGTTTTCTGGCAGTATTCTATGGTGACTACCCGCCTGCTACGATGCAAACGCCTGATGGAAATGTGTTTCCTGTTGAAATTGGACCGATTCGCTCGGGTCGCTTGCCTTATGAAAGTCTTCGTTTGCTTTATAACGGATTTCTGGTATTTGCCTCTGCTTCCAGCCGGGTGCTGCCTTATCTGGATGAGTATCATCTTGTATTCGGCGATACCAATGCAAATAATGTGAATACAGCGTACATCGCTGTTGCTGATTTGTTAAGACTGGCGCAGGGCTGGAAAACCGATTTAGTCCAGCCCCACCTGTATGGTCTGCGGTTTGATCCACAGCCGCCACCAGGCGGGGAGAAGGGCAATGGGTTATGGGTTCCCTTTCATTACACTGATCAAGTATTCTGGCGTTATGATCCCCAGCTAAAGGCGTATTTGCGGTCTCAGGATGCAGAAGATGGGGTAACGATTATGCAGCAAATTGACCGTCTAAATGGTCGGGCATTGGCGTTTGAAAATATTGTGGTGATGTTTGCCAACTACACGTTTTTTGATGCTACTTTGTTTAACATTGACTTGATGTATATCACTCGAAGTCCTGCGTTACTATTTCGAGACGGGAGGATGTATGAAATTTACTGGACAACGGGAAACACCGAATATGAGAGAAGAACCGGACGGTTAAGACCCATCCGTTTTGTGGATAGAGAAGGGAATCCCTTTTCACTGCATCCTGGACGAACTTGGATTGAAATTATCCCATTGCATACATCTTATCGTGAGGTTGCTGATACCACTGATTATAAAAAGTTGTTAAGTCAGGCGCAGCCGGGGTCTGGAATCTGGGCAGTGTATTTTTATCCACCAGTTACCCAGACTGAAGCGGCTCGTTAGATTTTCGTGGCATTTTGATTGACCAGCGCTTGGAGACGTTGATACTTGCTGGAAGTTGCCCATTCTCTCAGTTTCTCAATGCGATTTCCGATTAATGGGTGCGTTGCAGTGCTTTCTGCCAGCATACCTTCAAGTGTGTCGTCCTGTCGCTCCAGAATTTCGAGGGCTTCCTTCATCTCTTCTAGTGTGTCGATATGGGCATCAACCAGCTTGACCAAAGCGGAGATAGCTTTATCTAGTCTGCCACACGCCAGCAAGCCGGCGCGGTCCGCTGAGTATTCACAGACACGATTCCAGAGGCGAAACGCCAGCGTGAATAAGACAGCGGCGCCCAAAGAGGGCGGGACACCCGCCATACCCCCCAGCAGGGTATTCAGCCATGTGTGTCCTAAAGCGGCATGTCCCATCTCATGTCCGATAATAAAGCGCAGTTCGTCAGCATCCATGACCTGAAATAGTGAGCTGTACAATACAATGACTTTAGGGTTTTCCAGTCCGAAGGTGTAGGCATTCAGAGTCCGGCTTTGGACGACGAATAGCTGAATAGGACCGGGTTGCAACTTGTGCGAACATTCTTGTACTATTTTTGCCAGAGGGGGTAGTGATTCACTGGTCACTCGTTTTGCCTGTGCTATTAATGCTCGATGGTGGGACTGGCTGGTGGCATAGGATAATATCAGTGTAATCAGGAAAAATAAGGGCAAGACGCATAGGGTTGTACCGGCTGCCAGCAAGAGTACGATCAGGATCAGGAACACTGTTCCGAAAAGGATGGTCTGCTCACTTGGGTAACGATAATCGTTTGTGTTCACAGGCAACTCCTGATTGAGCTTTGAAACGTCTGTATCTGATGCCACCAGCATAAGAAATCGTTTGGTGCTTTTTGGAGTTTAGCATGAGGACAGGGATTTTCATAGTGTTTAGTCGTGATTGTTCCAAATTTGGTAGATATGCGTTGAAACCGCCAGATTTGGGGGATAGTAAGCGCCAGATATAGCGATTGTCAGTTAAGTTTACCAGTTTTGGAACAGTCACTGTTTAGCGCATTTATGGATGGTAGAATACAGGTGAAACCCAAACGTCTTCTTGGTAAAGTGTGAGTTTTATGATTGAAAGATTACAACAATTTCTTATCTGGAGTGGTTATGAATTTGGGGTTTCCTGACACTTTGGATGTCGGGAGGGGTTGTCTATATTTACCCGTTTACCTGCCAGATGCCACCTATGGCGTTGTCCGCTCAGTGGATGCAGATGATTTAAGAGGCTGTCAGGTTCAGGCAGTCGTTATGAACACTTTTCATCTGATGCAGCGCCCTGGTTCTTCTGTGATACAGGCTTTAGGCGGATTGCATCGTATGAGTGGTTGGGAAGGACCAATAGTCACAGATTCAGGTGGTTTTCAGGCATATTCGCTGATACACCAAAATCCGAAGTATGGGACAATCAGTGACGAAGGTTTAATCTTCCAACCGGAAGGTGCAAATCGGAAATACCAGCTTACACCGGAAAAGTGTATCCAGCTTCAATTGAGTTATGGCTCTGATATTGTAATCTGTCTAGACGACTGTACCCATGTAGAGGCTTCCTACGAAGAGCAATGCGGGTCAGTTCGGCGGACAGTTGCCTGGGCAAAACGATGTAAATCTGAGTTTGTCAAACTTGTGGCACAAAAACGATTAGCTGATGAGAAACGCCCGAAATTGTTTGCAGTTATTCAGGGCGGCGGGATACGCGAATTACGGCGACAGTGTGCTGAGCAATTACTTGAAATCGGCTTTGATGGGTTTGGTTACGGCGGCTGGCCGTTGGATGCAGAAGGGAATTTACTGACAGATATGCTGGGATACACCAGAGAGTTAGTGCCATCACAATACCCTTTACATGCGCTTGGTGTGGGACACCCGCAAAATGTAGTTGCTTGCTATGAATTGGGATATGGGTTGTTTGATAGCGCTATGCCAACCCGCGATGCGCGCCATGGGCGTTTATATGCTTTTACCACGTCAGCAAGCGCTCCAGATGGTGTTTTGAAGGGGAACTGGTTTAAATTCATTTACATTGATGATGATCGCTATATGCGATCAGATGCACCGGTTTCTCCGGGTTGCGATTGTCTCTGTTGTCGGCGTTATTCGCTGGGTTATCTAAGGCATTTATTTAAGTTGAACGACAGTTTGTATCCTCGTCTGGCAACAATCCATAACCTACGCTTTATGACACAATTGACTACCCGATTACGGATGCGCGGCTTATGACTACCACAGATTTATTGGAACAGGTTGTTTGCGAAGTGCAAAAAGGCGCTGCTTATCAAGATGTGCATCCAGGGTTGATACGACGCGTGGCAAGCCAGATGTTGCAAAGAAAACGGAACCTTAAAGAAGTTGTCAAGGCAATACGCAATAAAATTCATCAGGTAGGCGGTGCATATTTTGAGCGAGATTTCCCATATGAGCGCTGGCAGGCAGAATTGACTTTAATTGACTGGCAAGACAAAACCCGCTTATCTGCTTATTGTCGAAATATTATGCAGCAACATGCTTCCACGCGTGAACGGTTAGTCATTCTGGACACCTTTTATAAAACCCTTTTTGAGCCGTTTATGCCAGTGCGTTCTGTGCTTGACCTTGCATGTGGTTTGAATCCTCTGGCTTTGCCCTGGATGCCGCTTGCTCCGCAAGCCACTTATCTTGCCTGTGACATGTATGGTAACTTAGTATCATTTCTTAATGGCTTTTTGGCTCATCTTCATCAGAACGGAAAGGTGGAATGGTGGGATTTATTGGAAGGGAGTCCGCCTCATCCGGTACAAGTTGCGCTCTTATTAAAAGCGATTCCTTGTCTGGAACAGTTGGATAAAAATATAGCCTTATCGCTGTTGCAGAGCATTCAGGCGGAGCATGTAGTGGTATCCTTTCCAGCGCATAGTCTTGGCGGGCGTCGAAAAGGGATGCCGGAGAACTATGAAACCCGTTTTCGTAGTCTTACTTCGCAATTACCTTGGCGGGTCAAGCGTTATGAGTTCCCTGGTGAAATCGTGTTTGTTCTGAGCCGGTAAGAAATGAACGCTAAAGAAGTAGATATTGAACATTTCATTCGTGATCTTCTGAAATCTCGTAAATATCGTGAACTGGAGTTACCAGAAGTAACCATACGTGATTTGTTGCAACAGGAAATTTCCAAGTATCGCACTTCCAGAGAAGCGTTTAAGGTGGTGCGCCAGAAATTACATAATATTGTTGCCTCATATCTGGGAGATGCGGATTGTCAGACAGCTAGTGAAGATTTGTCTGCTGCTTTTGCCTGTGGTGACTCGCAAAAGGTAAGAGCGGTCTGCGAAGCGTTGTTACGTTCTCACGCCTCGACACGCGAGCGGCTTAAGAATTTAAGTGATTTTTACAAACAGCTATTCGCTGTTACGGGACAACCGGATTCTATTCTCGATCTTGCCTGTGGAATGAATCCTTTTGCTTTTTCATGGATGGCATTACCAACAACCATCCGTTATTATGCCTATGACATTCATCGTCCGCGTGTAGCGCTGATTAATCAATATTTTATCTTGCAGGGATTGCAGCCACTGGCTGAAGTACGAGATGTTTTGGTCGCCCCACCAGATGTTGAAGCGGAAGTGGCGTTTTTCTTTAAGGAAGCACATCGTTTTGAACAGAGGCGGCGCGGGTGCAATCGTGATTTCTGGCGCGTCTTGCGGGTAAAGTGGCTTCTTGTTTCACTGCCCGCAAAGGATCTTACTGGTCATCATAGTATGATAGAACGTCAGCGTGCATTGATAAAACGCAATCTTGCAGGGTTATCCTGGCCAGTAACCGAAGTGATGTTTGATAGTGAAATAGTTTTTTGTATTCAAAAGAGCTAATGAGTCGTAAGCGAGATTCTGTTGTGCAGCAATCCTCATCTGTTAGCGCATATCGGTCTGCGCTGGAGCATTTCCGTAATTTGCTATCACCTCAGAGTTTCGCAAATTTATTATCTGATCTTGAACACCCGCTATATCCTGCTATTCGCCTTAATCCATTCAAGGCTACCCCAAAGGACCTGTTTCAATGGTCGGTGCGATATAGCTGGCAGTTAGAGCCAGTTCCCTTTTGTGCGCTGGGCTGGTGGGTTAAGGAAGCCAATGTACCGGTTAGCCAAACGATGGAGCACCGCTTTGGATATTACTATATTCAGGAGGCAGCTTCCATGTTGCCGGCTGAATTGTTTGATTTTAAATCTCTGGATCATCCGTTGATTCTGGATATGGCGGCTTCACCGGGCGGAAAAACCACGCACTTGATCAGCCGGTCTGAAGACCGGGGTTTGGTGATTGCCAATGATTCCAGCGTTGCGCGTCTGACTGCGTTGCGATTGGTTTTACAAAACTGGGGGGCAGTGAATGTTGCAGTGACAAATTTTCCCGGTGAGCGATTCGGCAGTTGGTTTCCTGAGATGTTTGATGCAGTTTTACTGGATGCTCCTTGTAGCATGCAAGGGTTACGTAGTAGCGAAACGCACCCAATGCGTCCGATTAGCGATCGCGAACAGAATATGCTGGTACAACGGCAGACGCGTCTGTTGGAAAGCGCTTTACGGACGGTCAGAGTAGGTGGACAGGTGGTGTATGCGACTTGTACACTAACTCCTGAAGAGAACGAAGGTGTACTGGATTCCATTCTTAAGCGATTTGGAAATGCTGCCCGAATTGAGGATGTTAATCGTTGGTTGCCTGTACCTGCGCCGGGTTTAACCAGTGATGAGCATAAACGCTATGATCCGCAAGTAGAAAGAGGAGTACGTCTTTGGCCACATCTGTATCATACTGCAGGATTTTTTTCGGCGCTTTTGACTAAGGTCTCGCCGATCAATGGTGGTAAAAGGATGGAGCTTGGGCCATCTTTTTCGTTGCAGCGGGTCGGGTTTTTGCCATTGGAGAAACGAAAGATAATTTCACTGACAAGCGATTTTGAGGACAACTATGGTTTTGATCTGGATTCTCTGCTGGCTGAATATGATCTGTCGCTTTGGCATCGTCGAGAGATCATATATGTTTTTCCTAATCGGTATCTCAGAGAATTCAGCAATTTGCCTGTTCACGCATTAGGGATGGTATTAGGTCAAGAGACACCTCAAGGATTCGTTCCTTCACATGAATGGGTAACGCGTTTTTACCCAAAGTTTACTCGAGGACACTATCAGTTGCCGGATGAGTATAGGGATGCCTGGCTACGCGGTGAAGATTTGCGCAACTTCTGCCAAGAAGATTATCCATCTGGCAGGATTGTTCTAATGCATGATGCGCACAGCCGATTTTTGGGGTTGGGTAAAGTTACGTTACAACGTCTGAAGAACCTCTTACCTAGACGAGTGGTGATTTAAACATAATCAATCTACTATGCGTCAAAACCGCTATCATCGTATTGTGTGGTTTTTTGGACGAGAACTTATTGCCCTTATCTGATGGCACGTAATATTACCCAAATTGGGATTGAGATCAATCGTCCGTTACCGCTATAGCGAGTAGTTGCGCAGGATTTCTCTTTGTTTTCGCTCTTTAGCGGTTGAAATGGGTAGGATGGACGATGAAGATAGGGTTGTTTCTTTCAGCCAGATTGGGACGTGTTGCCGGGTATTATCACTGATGAGCTGATAGGATTACAGGATCAAGTTCGCCCAAAGATATTTTCCAATATAAGGCGTGTCATAGATAACGAAGTTCAGAGTGCCCTTGGCAGAAAAGTAGTGGCAGCTTTTGCTTTCTTCTCGTTACTTCTGGATTGTTAATTGAGAGAGCCAGGACCGACCGACGTCCTGGCTCCCCAACAACAAGGAGGAGATGAAAGTTGTGTGTTCAGCCGCAACAGTATCTTATCATGAGCAGAATTCTTCTGCTTGACGATAACCCAACGTTTTATTAATGATTTCCCTTCTTTTTACTGGTTTTTTAGAAAAGTGGCGGAATGCCTTTGATTCGTCTTGAGATTGAGGCAGTTAAATGGGCCCCAAAGAGTACAATCCAGCCAGTAAAGTAGATGAAAAACATTAGGGCAACAATTGTGCCAAGAGAACCATAAACGATTTCATAACGATCAAACCCACTACTGAGATACAGGCTAAACAGTAGAGTAAATAGCCGTGAGATAACTGTTGTGAAAAGTGCGCCGATGAAGGAAGCCCGGCGGCTGACATTTGTGTTGGGAACCCACCAGTAAAGCAGATAAAAAACAAGAAAATTCAACAAGATTGGAAAAGTAAGCGAAAAAATCTGCCAGACTCTTGTTTGATGTCCAGTTCCAAGAATGGGGATATCTATATGTGGAATAAGCCTGAAAATCGTATTGAAAAATAGGAGTAGAAAAATAATAACGACTAAGCCGCCAATCATTGCTAGAGCAACAATGCGGTTGGTGAAAAAGTTTCGTGTTTGAGCTTCGGGGAAGGCGCGATTAATATTGGCTGCCATTGTGTTAAAGACACCCGAAGCAGACCAGACCAGGCTGATCAAAGCTACCAGCCCAAAGGTTCCTCGCAGTGCAAGCACTTGTTGGATGTTTTGCAGAATCAGTTCACGTGAGCCGGGTATTGACTCGACAACCCACTCCAGTAGGACTTGTTGGACATTTGTTTGTTGCAACATGTAACTGCCGGCAACAATAAGAACGAGCAGGAGCGGAAATAGAGAAAACAACGAATAATAAGCAATGCTAGCAGCGCCTTCTGTAGCATGAGTATGGTGAAAGGTGAACCAGGCTTCTCGAAAAATGCTGATGATCAAGTGTAATTTATCGCTTAGCCAGGCTCCTGCCCGGCTAATAACACCGCGAATTTGAGCGGGAGATGGAATACGCATGACCGGTACGCGCACCAACTGTCTCATAGATAGACTGCCACAAAAATCATCGGGCTGACAAAGCTTGGTGTTTTGGTTGTTATATTATAATTCACTAACAACTTTTACTCCGGGCAAATATGATGACGAAATGATAACGAGTGTGTTCATGCAGAGTGGTTCAGAAGTCACTTTCAGAAAGGCAATGGCATGGTCATTAGCGTTGATTTTGGGTATGTTTGCATTGGTAGTGATTCGCCGTGCCTGGATTTGTGATGATGCGTATATTACCTTTCGGACTGTGGATAATTTTGTTAACGGTTACCGTCTGACCTGGAATATTACTGAACGGGTGCAGGCTTATACCCACCCATTATGGATGCTAGTACTCAGTCTGTTTTATTTTTTTACCCGAGAGATTTATTTTACCAGTCTTGTAATATCCATTGGGGTTTCTTTACTTGCTGTCTATTTGATGGCGCGTCATCTGGCAGTTTCCTTGGTCTCAGCCATTTTTGGGGTTTTTGTGCTGACGCTGTCAAAGGGTTTTGTTGATTTTTCCACTTCGGGTCTTGAAAATCCTCTCAGCCATTTGCTGGTTGTCGTTTTTTGTATCCTATACTTTTATTCTACTGTTGAAAATAATCGCCATGTGGGTTGGCTGTCTTTGGTTGCCTCTTTGGGAATGGTTAACCGCCTGGATTTGGGATTGATTTTCTTTGTGCCTTTAGTCATCACGTTTCTCCACCGCCCGACCAAAAAGGCGTTCTGGATGATGGTGGTAGGTCAGTTTCCTCTGATTGCCTGGGAGGTCTTTTCTATTTTTTACTATGGTTTTCCATTTCCAAATACCGCCTATGCTAAATTGAATACTGGAATCCCACAGATAGAGATGACACGTCAGGGTTTGCTCTATTTGTTGAATGCGGTTCAATTTGACATGATAACCCCACTGATGATCGCTGCTGGAGTGCTTGCAGGTTTAATTCTGGCGAATCACAAAACATTACCTCTTGTAATTGGCATTTTGTTTTATCTTCTGTATATCGTTCAGGTTGGGGGCGATTTTATGAGCGGGCGTTTCCTGACCGTTCCACTGTTATGTGCATTAATTCTTATTGTGCGTCATGATTTGAGTACCCTGCCATCAACCCTTGGAGTGCTCCTATTTGTAGTGGCTTTGGTTTTTGGTTTGAATGTTGTCAATCCGACTGTGCGTGTCAATGATTTGGGCCCGATTGATTCCGGTCCGATCCACCTCTGGAATAACGGCATCCTGGATGAGCGGCTGTTGTACTATGGGGGTTCCGGGCTATTGAATGCTCAACGAGATGTCGAAATGCCCACATTTTACTGGGGAATGTACGGCGCTCAGGCTAAGAATAGCGGGCGCAAAGTGGCAGATAATTACGGAATTGGTTTCTTTGGCTTTTATGCCGGTCCACAGGTTTATGTTCTGGATAAGCTTGCTTTAGCAGATCCGCTGTTGGCGCGTTTGCCCGCTATGCGTAAGGTAAATTGGCGTGTTGGTCATTATGAACGGATAATGCCAGAAGGATATTTGCAAACTCTACATCTAGGACGGAATGTCATTGCCGATCCCAATCTTGCGTTATACTATGACAAGCTCTCTTTGATTGTTAAGGGTAGCCTTTTTGACCTGCACCGTTTGGTTGAGATCTGGAAGATGAATACTGGGCAATATGATTATCTAATTGATAGAGATTACTACCGCTATCCTGGGATGCAGCACATTGATTTAGACTCGCTCCCTAAAAAACTGGAAAATGGAACGTCCTGTAAAGCGATTGGGGTGATTCAGCTTCAGGATAGCGGTGTTGAAGTGCGGTTACCGACTATTTCTCATGCCTCCCACATAAGTATCAGCCTGGACCACAATGATCGCTATCAACTGCACTATCTTTTGGGCAAGCAGGAAGTCGCAATACAGAATATTTCACCAGCATATCTTCCTGAACCGGGTGGTTTAATGCAACGTGAGCTGAACGTTCCTGCGCGGGCGATTTCTTTGGGGTACGACCGTTTACGAGTTTTTCCACTGTCAGGCGAGGAGGGTTATTGTCTGGGTACAATACGACTTGCAATCCCGTAAATTTGTTACGTGGTGAGTTGGAAGGAGTAGAAAAATGTCGTTCCTTTCCGTGATGAACATCCTGCATATTGTGGTTGGTTTTGCTCTTTGCATGTTTGGAAGCATGATGCTTCGTTCAGCACCTCGCCTGAGTGGATTTTTACTGGGTGGTTGGATTGTGGCTTATCTTGCTTATTCAACCCAGAATTTTACGGATATATGGGTGATCCTCGGTCCTTTAGGCTTCTTTGTTCTGGGTGGGATTTTGGGAACATTGCTGGCTGCGCCGTTGTATATGGGAATAGTGGTCTTGAGTGGAACGCTTCTAGGGGCAATGATTGGTTTTGTGATTGGTTTTGTGATTAGTCATTCTGGGGACTCATACCGATTACTGGAAGGCGTTTTTTCGATTGGCTCGATCACAAGTGTCCAGTCTATTATCATGGTTATCACTGCTGTTGTTTTTGGGCTCCTTTCTGCTGCCTATCAGGAATTCATGACAATGCTTTCAACTTCTTACGTTGGGGCAGCACTTTTAGGCTGGGGGCTTGTTGCCTTGTTTGGACCTTCAACGCCTTTGTTGCGAAATGTTGTTTTCTTGTTTTTTGTCTGGGCAGTTGTAGGTATTATTGGGACAGTGTATCAATACAAGAATCGGGACTGAAGATTAAAAGGGTCCTAGATGTATTTTTACACCCAGCCACAGAAAGAAAAGGGTGACGGGAAGGATTGCCAGCCAAAGCTTGAGGGTCCAGCGCATCCAGCGAGAATAACTGACATTTGCCAGTCCTAATGCAATCAACAAGACCGGATTAGTTGGATAAGCCAGGTTTGAAAAGCCATCTCCGAAGCAATATGCTGTTACCGTGATCTGACGTGTTATGCCTATCAGATCAGTAAGGGGCAACAGAACAGGCATCATCAGCACTGCTTTTGCTCCCGCTGAGCCAATAAAGAATTCTATCAGAAGAGCGAGTGCGTAAATAATCAGCACTCCGCTGACCTCGTTGGCGTCCGAGAGCCATTGGGAAGCTGAATTGAGGATAGTATCCATGACGCTGCCACTGGTGACAATGTGCTTGATGCTGGCTGCCATCATAATCAGCGGGATACCTGGTGCAATGCCACTAATTCCTTCCCATGCTGCACGCCAGACAGTTCTTTGTCCTGCGCCGGAAATCAGTCCGGCTCCCAAACCACCCATGAGGAACAATAATCCAACCAGTGGCAGGCTAATATCGGAAAGGCCGGGAATCAAGGGTCCAAGCAGCAAAGCAAGGACAATCAGTGCCAGAAATACCAAAAAGAAAAGAGTGGCTTTGCCCAGTTTGATGTCTTCTCTAAGAATGGAGTCTAGGGATAGAGTTTTGTATCGTTCGCGTTCCATCTTGTGTTCATCAAAAACCAAGGATGCTTCAGGGTGTCGGTCGATTGAATGGGCATAACGGAATAGAAAAACTGCTAATAGGACGTAAATGGTAATAAAAATTGGAATGCGGAATAAAATTCCCGAAAAGAGTGGCAGGTCAGCCAATCTTTGCGCTACACCAATTGTAAAGGGATTGGTCATTGCGGCTGAGAAACCTAAATTGGTTGCCAGAATGCTCATTCCCATTCCAACCAAAGCATCCCAGCCGAGATAGTATGCTAGAGCAATCATCATAGGGACAAGAGGAACAATTTCTTCAAATAAACCAAAAAACGCGCCAAGTAGCATGAAGAACAAACTCATTATCAGTAAGAGCAGATATTTACGCCCTCCAAAGGTTTTGATCAGCTGCATAATAGCGGCTCCTAGAATTCCGCTCTTGTCTAATACGGCAAACGAGGCGCCAACCATAAGGATAAAAATGATAATCGTATCAATAATGATTGCATCATCACCTGCCAGCACTTCAAATGAGGCTGTGAACCAACGCCAGAATGGATAATCGGGTTTTTTAACGAACTGGAACAATGTTGGGTCAATCAGTTGGCGTCCGTTTTGTTCAACACGTATATACCTGCCGGAGGGCAGCACCAGCGTCAGGATGCCAGCGATGATCATTAATGCAAGGAGGATGAAGAAAGATTGAAAAAAAGCCTTTCGACTGATCTGAACACCCGCTCTGAATTGCATGGTTCCCTCCACTCGAGAATAATGGATTCTGAAGATAAGTTTATACCTGTATTGAGAGCTTCGTAAATATCCAGGATTGAGATGAATTTTTGAGAGTGTTGAAAAACAAAATATACTCTGGCGGTAAAATAAAGCCTTTATAGATGTACGCCAAGTATGACTTTTTCAACACTATACGGGCGGAGCAATAAAAATCGTGGTAACGCCGACAATTGAAATCAAGGTGCCCAGTACAGCGCGGCTACTTAGGTTTTCCTTGTAGCCCCATTTGGCGACGGGGAGCAAAATGACCGGGGTGAGTGCCATTAAGGTAGAGGCAATTCCTACAAATGTTGCCTGAATGGATACCAGGGAAAGCCATACCCCAATGACTGGTCCAATAATGCTGCCGCCGGCGACAAATTTCAGTGCTTGGCGATTCTGGTAAATTTGTTGTAGCACTTTTCGAAGCTGTCCGGTAAAGAGGGTTATCATCCATAAAACAGTCATACCTATAATCATTCGAATGACCACTGCTGAGAGTGCTGGATAATTACCTGCCATTCCTCGTTTTGCTAGCACCAGCCCAACCGCCTGACATATAGCGCCGCCGACTCCAGTCGAAATACCAAGAAGGAAGCTTTTTCGCTCCTTGATCTTGTTCTTCCCATTCGATGATTGTTCCAGAATAACCAATGCAATACCTGCAACTGTAATGCCAATCCCCATAATTTTTGTGATACTCAAGACTTCTCCCAGAAAAATCCAGGCGATTAAAGTGCTGATTACTGGGACGCCAGTCATAATTAAGGTTGCGATTCTGGTTCCAAGCAGGACAAACGAATGAAAAAGAAACGCATCACCCAAAGTTAATCCGATGATTCCCGATAAACCCAACCAAAGCCAGCGTTCTACTCCGGCTTCAAAGGGTAACAGTGAACCTTTAGAAAGAAAATGCGCGGCGGTTAAAAATAGTACAGCAAAAACCAAGCGAACACGGTTGGTATTCAACGCACCCAGAACACGACTGGAGGCTGTAAATAATAAAGAGCTACCTGCCCAGCAGAAGGCGGTTAGAAGTGCAGCAAATTCACCCATTTGTTTGTGGATTAAGCTCCTGTATCGGCGTTTTATAGTAGGAGAGTATACCTTATCTCAAGCGAGAAATAAATTTGTAAATTCGGGACTTCAATTGGTTATCCGGGTCAACACTGCTCTCACCACATACCGCCAGCGATAGCTTTCTGTTTCCTCGTCAAATCCCTGGCAGGTGATCAGCGTTAGCCAGGAATATTCTTCGTGCTTCATCACACTACTATCTTCCGGTGCAACACGTCTTGATTCACGGACTTCATAAGTGTAGGTTTGACCCCAAGCATAGATGTTGATCTGATCTCCCCATTTTAAGCGTTGAAGGTCGGCAAAAGGGCCGCGAGTACCGTCTGGCAGATAGGCGTGTGCAGCAACAACTGTATTGCCCGGCAGAGTGGGAAATGCTGTGTTTGTGAGGTAGCCTGCCTGTTGTCCCAGCCATGCCACATCCCAACCTGTATCGCTGACCGGTACGCCAACCAATGGAACTCGAACATCCAGAACTGGAATGGCAAGTTGCATATTCGACATAGGGGTGTACATATCTTCGCGGGGTAGCGGGGCCAGGTGAGTGGCTTTTCCTGGAGCAAAGCCAGTGGCGGGCAATCCTGGCATATCTGCTTCCATCTTCCACAACTCATTACCATATTCGTCACTGACGGTAAAGAATAGGGTACGTCCCAAGGCAAATAGGCGGTTTGGTTCTGAGCTGGTAGATGGAAGATTAAAGTCCGTAATACGCACCATGCTGTTTTCATCATAAGGCGGGGAAATACGCCAGATTTGGCGTCCGTTTGAATCGGCTGCGGTGAAATACAATGATGTACCAATTGGGGTTAGCTCACGCGGGGCAGAGCTTGCTGGACCGGGATTAATATCCTTTGCCAGAAAAGCACTGGTGTAAGGTGAAATGCTGCCCCACAGCTCAATGCCGTGTGAGCCGTCATTAGCTGTAAAGAACAGAGTAGAACCTACAGGTGTTTTGTCAGCAGGGTAGGAACTGTTGGGGAAAGGTCCGGTAAAGCCCTTGTAGATATCCATCACGCCGCTGATTTGTGTGCTGGTGTATGGTGGAACAATCTTACATAACTCAAAGCCACTCAGGCTAAGCGTGCCAGTGAAAAATACGGTTTCTCCTATTGCCGCCAGATCAGTGGCAAGTGTGGGATACATCGTCTTAATTTCATTTGCCCGCTCCGTGCTGTATTGATCATAAGGTGGGGTGGTACGCCAGATTTCTCGTTTTCCAGCCTCGTCGTAAGCAGTGAAAAACAGGGTTGTACCGACACGCAGGAGTTCATCGGGATCAGCTGAGCCGCCTGGAAAGATATCTCTTACTTGCACAGTTGAGGTTGTATCATACGGGGGTTCGCTTTTCCAGAGTTCACGACCAGAACTGTCATCTGCACTGAAAAACAGAATCCAGCCGATTGAAGTCAAATGGCGTGGTGCAGAGCCAGCTGAGCCTTGCCAGATGTCAGCTACCTGTATGGCAGTGTTATAGGGGGGGAAACTTTTCCAAAGTTCAGCTCCATTTCCACCATCTGCCTGGAAGAACAACGTATTACCGATTTTGAAAAACTCTGTTGGTGACGAATCGTTGGCACCAGGGTTTATGTCAGCAACTTGATAAGTATGGTCATAAGGTGGTTCACATTTCCAAAGCTCTTGACCGCTGATGCCGTTATCGGCACGGAAGAATAGCACATCGTCAATAACGGTTAATTCTTCCGGAAAAGAGCTATCACTGCCTGGCCGAATATCTGCTACCAGTCTGGTGTGTACTGCATCATAAGGTGGGGTTGTTTTCCATAGCTCATACCCATGCGTACCGTCATTGGCACGGAAGAACAAAATATCACCGATCGAAGCAAAATCACCAGGATAGGACCCTGCTGCGCCAGGCAGAATATCTGCAACGCGGGTAGCCGTCATGCGGACATCTTCAGGATGACTAGAAAGATTTTTGATTGCAGGAAAAGGTTGGGAAAACGAAAACAACAGTGGGGACAAAAGGAGAACCGCAGCAATGAAGGGCGGCATTTTGAGAGAGGAGGTAATCATAATTTTTCGTTTATGCATTCTGCAATGATCCTGCAAAAAACGCGACTTTGAAAAACGAGATTTTTCCTCGTTGTTGCTGGTCTATGCTGGATGATATATTAATCATAGCACAGAAATGATTGTTAAGAGGTTGTGATTGTTCCAAATTTGGTAGATATGCGTTGAAACCGCCAGATTTGGGGCATAGCAAGTGTTCCTGATCGCCAGATATGGCGGTTGTCAGTTAAGTTTACCAGTCTTGAAACAGTCACTGATGTTTTTGATGGGATGGTGAGTTCATAATGTTCTGTGATAAAGCGATGCGTCTGTTGTTGCCATTGGATGAGCAATGTTCCCAACTTGATAAGTTGAGTTCCCAACCAGTACAGCTCCTGCGAGAGTGTAAATGCGAATTCTCAGGAATGGCATTGATAGTATCCTTGCATTGATGCCAACGCTGCGCTTCACGCACCATCTTTTCATGTTTTTCCTGATGAATGAGCCAATATACCTGCCAGTCAAATATAAGAAACTCCTTTGTTTGGCTGTACTATAAGAACCACTTTTTGTTATCTGCGCACAGTCCACCTGACCAGTCAGTATTTATTTTATGCACAAAATGGCATTATTGATGAAAGCAATAATATGGTATATTGAGCATACCAGTATATAGAATATGGAGTAAGTCTTATGCGTATCCCTCTTGACCGCGAAAGTCCTGTTCCGTTATATCAGCAAATAGAAGACTTCCTAAAAGAAAAATATCATCTCAGGTACTTTGCTGCCAGATACTCGTTTGCCTTCCAGCCGTCAATTGGCGCGTGATTTGGGCGTCAACCGAATAACGGTTGAGACGGCTTATGATGAACTGGAAGCTGATGGATTAGTGTATAGCCAGCGCGGGAGTGGCACATATGTCTCGCCATCGTTGTCCATACCGGATAAATTATCCGGTAAAACAAGCACGCCGGCTGAGTGGCCGCTCTGGCAATACGAACTTCTCCCTAGGCAAGATATGCACGAGCAACCTGTAGAAGTCGGGACCAATCGGAAAGATTTGATTTCTTTGGCTGGCGGGCTGCCAGACAGCCGATTGTTTCCGGTGGAGGATTTCCGTAAGGTTTTCCGATCCATCTTGCGGCGAGACGGTATCCAGGCTTTTGAATATGGTGACGGCGCGGGTTATCTTCCATTGCGTCAGACTATTGCCCAAATTTTAAGTGGTCAGGGGATCCCAGCGCGTCCCGAGAATCTGCTGATTACTTCGGGTTCACAGCAGGGTATTGCATTGGTAACCCAGGTTTTGACTCGCCCGGGTGATGTGGTGATCGTTGAAGACCCAACATATGCCAGTGCGCTAGATTTCTTTAGCACCTATGGGCTTAAAGTGATTGGTATGCCGGTGGACAGTCGTGGGATGGCTGTTGAGCAGTTAGAAGAGATTATCCGCATTTATCATCCGCGGATGATTTATACAATACCCAATTTCCAAAATCCAACTGGTGTTTGCCTGAGCGGGCAGCGGCGGCGTTTACTGGTATTGCTGTCAGCGCGTTATAACATCCCAATTCTCGAAGATGACTTTGTCGGGGATTTGCGTTATGATGGACGTGCTCAACCTGCACTGAAGGCGTTAGATGTGGACGGAAATGTTTTGCTAATCGGAACTTTTTCAAAGATGTTGATGCCGGGTTTGAGGGTGGGTTATGTGCTGGCACATGGCCCGGTTTTTGAGCGGCTAGTGTTTTTCAAGAAGATCAGTGATCTTGCCAGTTCCACATTAATCCAACGAGCACTGGAAGCCTATATAACAGTCGGGCGTTATCAAGCGCATCTTCGCCGTGCCTGTCAGGCGTATCGCCGTCCCCGGGACGCGCTGGCGGAAGCCCTGCACAGTTATCTGCCGGAAGTCCGGTTTGAATTACCGCAAGGCGGTATCTTTCTTTGGGCCCAATTACCAGAGGGTGTTTTTGCTGAAGACTTGTATCCATTTGCGTGGCAAGAGGGGGTAACCTTTGCCGTTGGGTCAGCATTTTTAACAAGCAAGGAAAAATCGTCTTTTATGCGTTTGACCTTTTCTCAAGTTACACCTGATGAGATTGATCAGGGTGTTCGTCGGCTGGCAAAAGCAGTTGCCAACTTACGGAGAATAAAAAGAAAGAGTTGAAAACCTTCCAGCGATTTCCGGCTCAAAAGCCGAATGCGCCTGCGATTTTACTCGCCATCTCCTTCAAGCCGGTATGGATCAACATCCGGGACACCAGGTTTGACGTAGCGGCGGATGGGCAGATAGAGAACAGCCCCCAATGCCATAAGTGCCAGCGCCCAGCCAATGGACTTAAAGCCCTCTTCAATATATTGGCTATAGATTGCCAGTGAGATGATGATAACTGGACCCAATGTGATCAGTATTAGACCGGGGATACCACCTGGCACTTTCTGCCGTGGCCGGTGTGGATCAGCAAAGCGCAATTTCCATAAAGCGGCAAATTCAGCCAGAATAACCAAGGTTTGCAGGAAGACATCTGCGACAACCAGGAAGGCAAATGCCTGCCATGAGAAGATAGTGAAAATGATCCCAACAACAACAATAGCTACCCAAGGAGTGCCGTATTGATTGTGAACTTTTACCAGAAAACGGGGGAACATTCCATCTTCTGCAAGAGCAAATGGTACACGGCTACCGCCCAGACTATTGCCCACAAAAAGTCCTACCATGCTTAATACCGCGGCAATGGTCACTAATGTACCTAATAAACGTGCTAGTCTCTCGCTGCCTAAAGCTTGTCCCACGATGTGGGCAATTTGTGGAAATTCCCAACCAGTGCCTGACGCGGGGTCAACTCCCCAGTTTTCCAATTGAGATTTGACAACCAGCACATCGGGGTGTGTTAGATCGTCAAGGGTAACCTGTTCAACTGGAATGCCTTTTGTTTGGGCTGTTTCCTCAATGGCTGTCTGAAATGTTTCCTCATCTATGAACTCAGTGACAATACCAAACTTTTCATTACTGGTCTCGATGCCCCAAAGTTGCCAGCGTCCTTCTGCGCCAGCGCCGCCAAACAATCCGGCAGTAACTGGCAGCGCATAAGTGGCAATTGCAGCAATTAATGTCAGTGCCATCGCGCGTGGGTAGGTTTTCTTTGGATTGACAATCTCATCACCAGCAACCGCAGGTAGTTCCCATCCCATATAGTTCCACATGACTACGAAAAGCCCAGTGCTGAAAGCTCCCAGCAGTGTTTCTCCTTCAGGTAAAAATGGCAGATTCACTGTCAAGCCGCTACGTACCCACTGAACAAAACCGGCAATTGAGAGGAAGATTAGAGGGGTGATCATGAAAACACCCAGCCAGTTCGTGAATAATCCAGAAAGTCTGGCACCGCGAATTTGTAGTAGACTGATTGCCCAAATAATTGCTGCAGAGACCAACCAGCGCAGGAAGTCGCCTGAAACATATATTCCGAATATGGTGGCACCGCTATCCAATTGTGGGATGAAATAAGCCAGATAGAAAGCAGCAAAAACCGGGTAAATGGCAACATCCAGCCATGAGACTACCCAGTTATTCCAGCCTGCCATGAAACCTGCAAAAGAACCAAATGCCCGCTTAACCCAGTGGTAGTATCCGCCCTCAGCCGGCATCATGCTGTTAAGTTCCTGTACCATTAGCATGTTGGGAATACTGAAAATGATTGGCGTGATGGCAATCAGCAAAAGTGCCAGTCCTGGACCTGAATAACCGATTAATGGTTCAATGCCAAATGCACCGCCGCAAACGGTAAAATAAATCAATCCAAACAGAGGCAGCAAAGTAAGCTCACGCTTGAGCTTTTTGGTCTCTTTCTGAATTTCAGTTCCTTTTTCGATTGCCATGTTTTGTTACCTCCAAAAGGATAATCTGGCTCTCTCAAAGCGTGGTTTAGAGGTTGTCTTTTTCTATAATGTTTTTGTCAAAAAGCTTTTCAACTCAATGAGAGCAAAGAATACGCAAGAATTGCTTTCTTGTCAATGTATAAGACTAAAAATTCCCGGGCATGACACAAAAGGAACTGAATGAATTACCCTAAAAATCAAGTTGTAGTTTTTGGGATGAGTGTCACTACGAAGATATGACAGTCATCGGATTGTTTTTTCCGTCTATATGGTAAAATTACATTCGTTATTATGAATGTATTATTGGTTCGATCATAGGGCATATGAAGAGTCCATAAGGAGGTTTTAGTCATGTTGCGTATCAAAATTCTTGGTAGTGGTTGTGCAAATTGCAAGCGGTTGGAGGCGCTTACTAGAGAAGTGGTAGAACTTTTGGGTGTTCAGGCAGAATTTATCAAGGTTACTGAAATTGGTGAAATCATGCAGTATCCAATCATGGCAACTCCGGGACTTGTCGTTAATGAAAAGTTGGTGTCATACGGACGGATTCCTGCTAAAACGGAAATTGAAACCTGGATAAGAGAAGCTGTTGCATAAATCCATCTGAAAAAGGGCGCCCAAAAGCCCTTTCTTTTAACTTCTCAATATATTCATGATTGCGAATATCTTCAACATGGAGACATCTGAATGCAAACCATTTTTGACTACCTTTCGACTTTGCTATGGTCTGGGTGGACCAGTCTTCTCGATTATCTAGCTGCACATGTATTGTTATGTCTGGTGCCGGCATTTATCATTGCTGGTTTTATGAGCTCAATGATACCCAAAGAAGCAATCACTCGTTTTCTTGGTTCAAAAGCTTCTAAATGGGTGAGTTACCCCGTGGCTGCATTAGGTGGTTTTATTTTAGCGGTTTGTTCTTGCACAATTTTGCCGTTATTTGCCGGTATATGGAAACGAGGGGCTGGCTTAGGCCCTGCTATCACGTTTCTCTTTGTGGGACCAGCGATTAATATACTTGCGCTGACATATACGGGGGCGGCTATCGGGTTTGATATTGCTGTGGCTCGCTTGATTCTTTCAATTGCTTTTGGCATCGTGATTGGGCTGGTTATGGCGTGGGTTTTTCGTAGGGAAGAAACTGTCCGTGCGAATGAGATGGTTGTAAATGATGTTTTTGGTCAGAAAGCCAGTGTTAGACCAGTCGTTTGGGTATTGTTCCTTTTGTTGATTGCTGTCCTGATTGTCGGCACATTACAAGTTGAGCTGTTAACAAATGTATATGCCAGCGTAAAGTTGCCCTTTGTGCTTTCTGAAGGTTTTGCAAGTGCATTGCATTCCGTTAACTTGACTTTGCAGGGAGCTTTGCTAATTGTTATGTTGCTTATTATCAGTTGGACTGCCTGGAAGGGATTTGAACGTATTTTTGAAGGATTCAACACCTGGACGTACGCTGCAATTGTAATCATCGGTCTTACCATTTTGATTGCTGCCCCCAAAGAGCAGGTTGGTTTGATTATTATTGGCATTAATGGGCGACTGATTGGTGAATTTATCTTGCTGGTTGCTATTGCGGCCGTTGCGGTGTGTTCTTTTAGCAAGGATGAATTAAGTGGTTGGATTTGGGAGACATGGAAGTTTGTCAAACAAATCTTTCCCTTGCTGATGATTGGCGTGTTTGCGGCAGGTGTCATCAAACAAATCATTCCAGAAGTATGGGTACGTGTCGTTGCCGGGCAAAACACGATTTGGGCGAATCTGGTGGGTGTGTTGTTTGGTGTGTTCATGTATTTCCCGACACTGGTGGAAGTGCCGATTGCAAAAATGTTCTTGGATTTAGGTATGGCGCGTGGCCCTTTGCTGGCTTATTTGCTGGCTGATCCAGAGCTGTCTTTACAATCCATTTTGGTGTTGAATGGGGTTATGGGACGTAAGAAAACAATGATCTATGTTTCGCTGGTAGCAATGTTGAGCACCTTTGCAGGTTATTTGTTTGGGATTATTATGAATACGATCTAATTTTTTACAAAAGGAGAATAAACTTTATGGATAATAGAGAAATTCTAGATAAGGCACTCGAGTTTCACGGACACCGTTGTTGGGCAATAGTGGCTGGGGTGCGGGTAGGCTTAGCAGCTTTGGAGAAGCTGGGTGTAAAACGTTCTGGTGGCACGCAGCTTTATGGAATTGTTGAGACGGGTGAGGAACATGGTGGCATGTGCTTTGGCGACGGCATACAATACACAACTGGCTGTACTTTTGGAAAGGGCAATATTAGAAAACAGCCATATGGCAAACTTGCTTTTACATTGATTGAAAAGGACACCAATCGGGCTGTGCGCGTGGTCTTTACCAACAAATTGCAAAAACAGATTGCTGAATCAGCTTTCATGCAACAACGTGCGGCTGGAATTTCGCCAGATGAGATTCCCCTCAAAGATCAGATGGAACTTGTTAATCTGGTATGGAATGCTCCTGCAGATGAAGTTTTGAAAATTGGTGAAGTATATGAATATCCTGGAAACTGGCTGCCGGAGGTAATGGGTTTTCGTTCCTGCGATTCCTGTGGCGAATTGACCGCATTGGCTTATTTGCGGGTGGTTGGCAATCAGCATGTATGTATTCCTTGTTCAGGATATGACCGATAGCAACGGATGACATGACAGTTACAGTTTATGTGATTAGCGCTGTACTGGTATTTGTTTTTTCTAGACTGTTAGCGATGGCAGGTTTGGGCGCAGCATTTTTGTTTGTGCCTCTATTTTATTATCTGGGCGTGCCGCTTTCAGAAGCCATGCCAACCGCTTTATTGCTGAATGTAGTGAGTTTGCTCATTGCTACCATTAACTACTGGCGTAGCGGGTTAGTTAATTGGCGTGTTGGTTTACCAGTATTGATCATGGCAGTGGTTCTCGCTCCAATTGGAGCGAGAACCACTGCTTTGGTTAAGAAATCTTTATTATTATGGATGTTTGCAGCCTTTCTTTTCTTTGCTGGTGGAATGATGCTATTTTATAACAATAGGAAAAGTTCCCATCAGATTAGCCGAAAGATTGAGGTTTTTGCCGGGATGGGGGCAGGAAGTATTGCAGGTTTTCTAGGAGGATTGCTGGGTGTGGGCGGGGGTAATTTTGTCCTGCCGGTGTTGAATTGGATTGGAATGGAGCCCAAAATTGCAGCAGCAACAACAGCTTTGGTTGTGGTGTTTTCATCCTTGTCCGGGTTTCTGGGACATATTGCGATGAGCAGTTTATCGCTTTTGTTTTTGGTAGTTATGGCTGTCATGGCGGCGAGTGGGTCAATTGTGGGTTCATACTTAATGAAAAATAAGGTCTCAAACCAGCAGCTTAAAAAACTCATTGGGATTCTGCTCTGGGCGATTGCTGTAAAAATGGTTTTTGATCTGATTGGGTAAAGATTGTTCGATGTTTCAAGGAGTACTCCCTTCTAGAGATCAAATGCCCGCCGTTATTGATAAACGCAATAATTCGCATGAACAGATATGCAGGCAACCCCATCCTGTTCTAATCAGGTACTTTGGTATCAGGTGGATGAGGATGAAAATTTCTATGCAGAAATATTTTGTTGAATACTGCATCTTGCAACGTGTGGGATTTGTAATGCTATAGTAGACCAATACTACTTTTACTTAATGAATTATGTGGGAGAGTAAAAATGGCTGAAATGGTACCCGAAAATGGATTGTTTGTCTGTTTTGGCGCAATGTCAAATGTAGGGATGTTAACAGGCTTGGCTGCTCTTGAGGCGTTAAAAAGGGTTGATTTAGGTAAGGCAGGTATTCTGTGTTTGGGCGGATTACCTACGAAAGCGCCTCTGGTTTTGCAAAAGACCCAAGCTGTACAACGGATTATCACTATAGATGGATGTCCCTTAAACTGTGCGCGCAAAATTGTTGAAGAAGCGGGTTTCATGCCAGACAAAACCATTAATCTGGTTACAGATTGTGGTATCCAAAAGAAGTCTGGTAGTCAATATGATCCTGCAGAGATGGAAGTGGCTGTCAAGACGATTCTAGAAGCTATTGGAAATGGCTGAAATCTTTGAAAATTGGTTTAGTGAATAATCGAGCCAAAACTTCTGATGAGGTATAAAAATTTTCTTTTTCTAATTTTTGTTCTTCTCTTCTTGTTTCTTGTCTTAGTTTTAACACCTGCTGTTACGACGCAGGCATTTCAAGAAACAACCAAAACGTTGAAAGCGTGTAATGTATGTGAAACAGTGAGCGTGGGCATTGCTACTCCCGCCGCAAGCCTCTCTTTCCGTGTGGCAAACTATGATGAGCTAAGTGGTATTGATGTGCAAATCTCACCCTCAGTACAGCCTGTTGATCAAATCGAGTTTGAAAAGGGGGTAGTTAAAGGATTGCTTTTTTGGATGGAAAATTGTCCGCATTGTACAAGTGTCAGAATATTGACCTTACCGCGGCTGATGCAACAATTTGGGGATAAGCTAAAAATAAAGCAAGTTGAGCTCAAAACGACCGGAGAAATTGATATACTTTTCTTGGTTGGCACGAAAATGGGTCTTGATCCCAAAGAAATTGGCGTTCCTTTTTTGATCATAGGTGATCAAGTGTTGATTGGCTCAAACAATATAGACCAAAAGGCTTCGTCGTTAATTGAGACATACTTGATAAAGGGTGGAGTAGGATATCCGGATTTGTCGGAGCTGTCAGAGTTTTTGTCAGGTTCGACTACTCAGCCTCGTGAAATTGTAGTTTCATCGGCAACACCAGTACCGATGGAACCTATTAAGATAATGATTTATCTGTTTTGGGGAGATGGCTGTCCTCACTGTGAAACTGCTAAATCTTTTCTTGAAAATCTTGCGCATGACAATCATCAATTGGAACTGAAATCTTACGAAGTCTGGTACGATGAGCATAATCGCGAATTGCTCTTCCAAATGGCTGCAACTCATGGATTTAAGCCTCGCGTAGTTCCCACGATTTTCATTGGAGGGCGGCACTGGGAAGGATACAACAATCAATTCAGAGATGAAATTCTTGCAACGATCAACACCTGTATCCAGAAAGGTTGTGTGGACGCCGCCACAAAAATTGTTCCTGGAACTGGTTCAACCCCTGTCACAGATGTTAATGGGGTGGATGAGCAGTTTTTCGGGTTTCCATTCATTGGCACAGTTAACCGTAATTTGGGTATTATCTTAGCGATTTTATTCCTGGTTTTGCTGACATTGCTGTTTTTTAGGGCTAGGATGATCCGCATTAGGAAATAAGAAAATAAAGAATGGTCAAAAGGAGTAGGTTTATGGAAAACAGTATTGAATGGTTGACGGATTGGAATCTTGCCCTGGAAATAGCTCGTCGAGAAGGCAAGGGCATATTGTTGCAGTTCCATCGCGAGGAATGTGCGGGTTGTAAGAAGTTATATACCTTGACATACGCTGACCGGAATGTTCAGCAAGAATTGGCTGAATGGTTTGTGCCGCTTCGCCAAGATATTCTTGCGGATCGGGAAATTCGCTCAAAATACTCTGCTTATTGGACACCCTCGTTCTTTTTTCTTAACCATAAAGGTGCGATGCTTCACTATTTTAACGGGTATCTAAATATCGAGGATTTTAGAGTGTTGATGCGTCTGGGCAAGGCAGCTCTAGATTTGCCGCGTGGCAGGTATTTCCAGGTGATAGATCTCATGGATGATGGTCTAAGAAGATTTCCAGATAATCCGAGAGCAGCGACGATGTTATTTGTGCGTGGAATGGCAGAATATTTGGTTGGGAAGGAGAAAAGCTCCTTCCGTGGGGCAATGGCTGAGATTTGCGAACAATATCCGGATAGTCTTGAGGCAAGAATGTGGCCGTGGTTGGATCGCCCTTAAGTTTTTACGGGAAAGAGCTCTATGTGTGATGCTATTCGTGAATTATCACTTGCAATTGCTAATCGGCAAAGTGCCGTGTTAGCAACAGTTGTGGGGGTTGTAGGTTCCTCGCCCGCAAAAGTTGGTGCTCAAATTGTACTATTGCCTGACGGCACAACGGCTGGAACAGTTGGGGGTGGCAGATTAGAAGCGCGTGTATTGGAAGATGCCAGAAACGCTTTGCAAAGTCATCAGGCTGGGCTATATCACTATCGCTTGACAGAAGAAGGACAAGATGCGATTGGTACGTTGTGCGGTGGAGAGGTCACGGTGTTCGTGCAGCCCTATTTTCCCTTGCCAAAGCTGGTTATTGTCGGTGGTGGGCATATTGGACGACCCTTAAAAGTGATGGGAGAAGTGACTGGCTTCGATACGGTGGTTGTTGACGTGCTGGCTGGAAGTAATAACGTGCCGGAGTTGGAGCAGGTAGATTTGACCGATGATAGCTATGTGGTATTAATTACGACAGATCATATTTCGGATGAGGCTGCTTTGAGAATTGCTCTTAAGTCCCCTGCACCTTATATTGGCATGATTGGTAGTATTCATAAATGTCAAACGATTTTGGAACACTTGAAAAGAGATGGAATTACGGAACAGGATTTGCAACGTGTGTACGCACCAATAGGTCTTGATTTAGGTGGCTCAAGCCCCAATGAAATTGCTCTGGGTATCCTGGCAGAAATTGTAACTTGCCGACAGAAGAAAGGGGCTTACAAAGGATTCGTTAAGTCAAGGAGATTAGGAGGATTAACTCAAGATTTACCAGATTCAGTTTCGTAGTTGGTTTGTGTTGTTTTCTGTTGACGTTTTCGCAGTGTTTGACTGAGCAGTAGCAGGCCTGCCAATGGCCAGAAGTGAAGGATCATTGGTGTTCCGCAATCTGGACATGGCGCCATGCCAATACCAAGAATTGCAACAAAGGGCATCAGCCGCTTAATTATTGCGGTAGTTAACTTATTCAAAACGCGTGACTTCATCCCTTTCCCTGTCAAGAGGGTCAAAAATTGTATTTCTGTTCAATCTCTATTGAGAATGGTAGATAAAACCTGATGTCTTTTAGAGGATTTTATCATTAATTACCCCTTGTGTTCGTTTAGAAGCTATCATATAACCATAGTGTAATTTTATTCGTGAAACCCGGAGGAAATAGCTTATGATGATCGAATTGCTTTATTTTGAGGGTTGTCCGTCCTGGCAGAAAGGACTGGAAAACTTGCAAGCTGCATTATCGCTAGAAGATTTGGAAGCCGAGATTCGCTTAATTCGGATAGATGATGAGGAAACTGCCGCAAAGGAAAAATTTTTGGGTTCTCCGTCCTTTCGATTTACCGGACGGGATTTATGGTATGAGGAACGCGATTCATATGACCACTATCTTTGCACTTTAACAGAACTTGAATAGAAAGGCATGGTCAAACCGAGGATAATAAGGTTTGCTGAGAACCTAATCCTGGAGGTTGAACCATGCCCAAGCCAATTGTATGCTTATCCGAGCAGCTGCGCCAGTATTTGGAGCTGTTTCGTTCCTGCTTCAGTAAGCCCCAGTGGAAGTACTTCGTCATCGTACTGCTGGGCCTGATCGAATGCGAAGAGCGGAAAACGATGACCGGATTGCTGCGAGTGGTGGCTGAGCAGGTCAGTCTATCTGGGTTATCTCGGTTCCTCAACAAATGGCCGTGGTCACCAGAAAAAGTGGCTGCCATCTGGCAGTTACACTTCCGCCAGCGGATGGGCCCCTTGGTCCAGGCAGAACACGATCGCCTCAAGGCAGAATTGCCCAAGCAAGTCGGACGCCCCAGGCAGACCGTTGTGACAGGTTACCTGATCTTCGACGATGCGGTGCATGAGAAGCCGAAAGGGCGAAAAATGGGCGGCCTGGGAGGGCATTATTCCAACACGGAGCAGAAAGTGGTCAGTGGTCATTGCTTATTCACGGGTCTGTATTCGCTCTTGGGCCAACGTAGTCCGCTGAAAGCCAGGATGTACTGCCAGGAGGCCGTTTGCCGGAAGGAAAACATTCCTTTCCAGAGCAAAATTGTGATGGCGGTTGAGGAGATCAGGCAATTTGAACCCGTTGCAGGCACCCAGACGCACGTTCTGATCGATAGCTGGTACCACTGCAAGCAAGTTCGCCGGGCAGCTCACCAACGGGGCTGGGATGTCAGTGGTGGTCTCAAGAGCAATCGAGTGATGCGCCTGAAGCACTCCGATGGCAGCCGAGGATGGGTGAAACTCTCTGCGTATGCGGCTGGACTGACCCGAGAAGCATGGGTTGAAGTCACCTGGCCTTCCGCCGAAGGTGGGCAAAAAGTCTATGCTCATCTGGTCTCAACCTGGATCCGCAAGCTCGGACCGACTTTACTGCTGATCACCTGTCATGATCTGGATGCACCGCTCAAGAGTGTGCGCTATTGGGGCAGCACGATCATGGACCTGGATGCTCAAGGGATGGTCGACATCCTGGCGATCCGTTGGGAAGTGGAAACCTTCTTCGAGTACGAGAAAGATTTGCTCGGAAGCGACCACTACCAGGTGATGACCCGCCAAGGTGTGCTGCGCTTCTGGACCCTGACGGCCTGTTTGCAGTGTTTTTTAGAAGAACTGCGCTCGCAGGAACCAGGGTCGCTCCTAACTTGTGGTGACGTTCGGCGTCGGCTCCAGCAAGAACACCGCAGAAATCTTCTCGTTTGGCTGGAAGCACGCTTCATCGAAGGTCAGTCTATCGAGTTGATTTGCAGCCAATTGGCTCTATGAAGTTCTTAAAGTGCAAGGTTAGTATTCCTTTGGTGGACTGAAGACGGGCTGAATAACTCTATCCCATCTGCTCGTGCTTGATGCTCTGCAGCAGTTTTTGCAGTGCCCTGCTCTCCTTGTCCGAGATGCCCAGCGTTTGCAACAGTTCCCGATCCCCATTGAGGATGCGCTGACCCAGCCCGGAATGTGCCCAGAGCTTGAGGTCTTCTTCCAGCGGCGTGCCAATGTAATCCTCACGGATAATGCGCCCGTCTTGCATGAAGACAACACGGTTGGTCTGGCGGGCAACACCCAGATCATGAGTGACCACCACCACCGTGACGCCCTGGCGTTGATTCAGCTCACGCAGCAATTGCATTAATTCCGCCCCGCTCACCGAATCCAGCGCGCCGGTCGGCTCATCCGCCAGGATGATCGGCGGGTTATTCGCCAGGGCGCGGGCAATCGCTACCCGCTGGCGTTGTCCGCCTGAAAGCTGTCCCGGCAGGTGGTCTGCCCGGTCTTCCAGTCCCACCAGCGCCAGCAATTCCTCCGAGCGGCGTTTGCGTTCCCCCGGGCTCAAATGTCCGATCATCGGGATTTCGACGTTCTCACGGGCGGTCATGGTGGGCAGCAGGTTGTGCAGTTGAAAAACAAAACCTACCGTCCTGGCGCGAAATTCGTCCAGATCTTTGATCTTGGTCAGGTCTTCGACATTGACCAGCACCTGCCCACTGGTGGGCAGGTCAAGGGCGCCAATAATGTTCAGCAGGGTGGACTTGCCGCTGCCGCTCGGTCCCATCACCGCCAGCAGCTCACCGGGCGAAACGCGCAGGTCAATCCCATCGAGGGCACGCACGCCGCCGTGATTCTCGCCGTAAACCTTGGTCAAAGCGCGCGTTTCAATGATCCAGGTCGGAGGAGTGGTCATAGGATAAACGCCTTTTGGATTACGGTTCGACCTGAATATCCACAAAAGCAGTCATGCCCCAGCGCAGACCACTGGGCATTTCCAAAAATTGTATGGTGACAGGATAGTTGACGCCTGAGGTTTCGGCGGCTTTGGGGGCAATGCGGATTACCTTGCCCTGCGCGACGACATCCGGCAGCGCATCAAAGGTAATTTCCACCAGATTGCCCTCGCGCACCCGTGCCACGTCAATCTCGCTCAGGTCAGTGGTTTCCACCTGCATCTCGGAGAGGTCTGCCAGCACCAGCACCGGCACACCCGGGTTGACCCATTCGTTCTCGCGGATGTACAGCCTGCTGACCGTACCGTCAAAGGGCGCCTTCAGCTCCAGGTTATCCAGCGCTTTCTTCGCCGCTTCAACCTGTCTTTCAGCATTTTCCAGACGCGCTTTTGCCAGAGCAAGTTTGTCCGGATCGGGACCATCTTTCAGTTTGTCAACCTCGCGCTGGGCGGCGTCCACTTCTGCCTGTGCAGCCGCCAGGTTGGCATCGGCAATCCCTTTCTCAATTTCATCCGGCAGTGAAACCAGATAATTGTAATTGCGCTTGGCAGTTTCCAGCCGCTTGCGCATGGAAGCCAGATATTTCAACGCTCTTGCACGGTCCGGGTCATCCTCCGGGCGGTCTGCATAAAAGGAGAACAACTCTTCGGCATCCTCAACGGCTTGCTGAGCCTCGACCACGTCGCCCCAGGCGATGTCAACCGAATCCTTGTCACCGGGCTGATATTGCTTCCAGGTCTGTTGATCTTTGGCTTTATCCAGCGCCTTTTTGGCGTTTGCAAGCCGCTGTTCAGCCGCAGCGAGCATCTGTTCATGATTCTCATACAGGTCGTCCAGCGCCTGCTGAGCGGAGAGAAGCTCCAGCTCGGCAGCAGCCAGCGCCGCTTTGGCATTCTCAGTGCCGGAGAGGCGCACCAGCACCTGTCCTTCTGCCACGCCCTGCCCTTCGACAACAAACACTTTTTCGGCAACGCCGGGCGTTTGCACGCTCAGGGTGCTCCAGCGCACGGGCACCACCTGGGCAGTCGCGCTCACTTTGGTTGTAAATGCAGATGTTTCCGCCTCGGCTGCGGGCGCCGGAGTTGGCGTTGCCTGACCACAAGCGGATGTCAGGGTTATTACCAACAAGGCTATCCATGTGAAGATGAGGGTTTGTGGGGTACGACGCATGTCCTCCTCCTTTCTCTCCAGCATCCATTATACATAGAAATGATTATTCATATATACAATAGAAATGATTATTCATAGCGCAATGCCTCCACCGGCTGTAAACGGGTGGCACGGTAAGACGGGTAAAAGCCGCCCAGCGCGCCAAGCGTTAATGAGATCAGTATGGCTTGAACGAATGTGCGCGGAGTCCAGACCACCAGGAACATTTCTCCCAACATCGGAGCGCTCTGAATGCCGAAAACCATGACAAGGGCAACCAGCGCCCCCGCCAAACCACCCAGCAGCGCCAGCAAGACCGCCTCGCGCAGGATCAACGACATCACCACCCGCCGCCGCCAGCCCACCGCGCGCAGGACCCCAATCTCGCGTGTTCGTTCCAGCACCGACATCAGCATCGTGTTCATCACGCCCAGACCGCCCACGATAACCGCCAGCATGGAGATAGCATTCATCAGCGCGCCCGAAGCCTGCATATCAGGCGTTTGGCGGATGAACTCGCCAGACAACGCTGCACTGACATCCGGCATTCGATTGATTTTTTCGACCACAACAGGCGCCTGCGAGGGGTCTTTAACCTTGACTTGAATCATGGTCACTTTGCGCGGACGTCCCATAAAGGTCTGTGCATCGCGCAGGGTGATGACGCCGCCCAACCCCTCCCAGCTCACGTTGCTTTCATAAATCCCAACGATTTGAAAGCGGACGCCGCTCAGCACAATGGTATCGCCAACCCCTTTTTTCAACGAATCCGCCATCTGCTTGCCGATGATCATCTGGCGGTTGTGGGTTAACGTTTCGCCTTCAATAATATGGAAGCGTTTCAAGGCAAAAGTATCCGGCTCATAGCCTTCCAGGATAAAGAAACCCTTGCCTTCGGGCAGTACAACAGCGGTGAATAGCACACCGCTCACCCCGGCTACTTCCGGCATGGCGGCAATACGGTCCATCATCCGCTCATCAATGGCGCTGGTGCTGGTATCGGAGATATTTGCCTGACGCACAATTACCTGCGCATCTGCGCCGACCGCCATCCCGGTGAACGACTCGGCGGCGCCATCCAACACCGCCTGAAACGCCATCAGTGCGCCAACCGTGATGGCGATCACGGCCAGGGTCAACAAAGTGCGGACGGAACGCTGACGCAGACTTTGAACCGCCATGCCGCCAAAGCGAATGCGCTTGACGCGCTGTCCGCTGGTGCCGCCCTCATAGCGCAAGGCTTCTATCGGCTGCAGGCGCGAAGCCCGCCAGGCGGGATACAAACCGCCCACCAGTCCGAGGATCAGGACGGTGATCATTGCCTGCATCACCAGCCCCGCCGTCATGCTGCGCGGGGACATCCCCATCATCACGGTGGCTTTTGAAATTGCCAGTAACCCCAGATAACCCAATCCGACCCCCAGCACGCCGCCGGCGGCGCATACCAGCAGCGATTCGCCGAGAATCATTCCCAGCACACGCCGGCTGCTCCAGCCCACGGCGCGCAGGACGCCGATCTCGCGCGTTCGCTCAAACACCGACATCAGTTGGGCGTTCATCATCCCCACACCGCCCAGGACGATCGCCAGCCCGGCAAAGACCATCGTGTAGGCTGCCATCACATCATCGAAAATTTGCTTATCCGCCAGCTCGCGCGTGCCAGCCAGTTCCAGGTTGGGCCAGAGACGCTCAACACGCGCCTGCAAACGCTCGCGCATCTGTGAATCCTTCAGGCGGATATAAAACAGGCTGACCTGACGAGGTTTGCCGAGAAGTTCCTGCGCATCGCGCAGGTTCAGCACGGCGCCGCTGTCCTCAAAAGCGTCGCCGGTTTCGTAAATGCCGACAATGCGGAACACCGTTTCACCAGCGCGCAGGGTACCACCGACCTTTTTCTTCAAAGCTTCAGCGGCGGCGGAACCCAGCATCATCGGCTTGCCGCGCTGGGTATGCACCGTTTTATCATTCAGGAAAACACCCTCTTTGAGGGCGAACTTTTCCAGTGCAAAGCTGTCCTCAGGATAGCCAAAGAGAAACATGTAGAATGCGCCTTCGGACTGGAGAAAGCCCTGGATCATGCCGGTAACTTCGGCAACTTCGGGCATCTTCTCCAGCTCTTTACCAACCGTTTCGTCCACCGAGCTGTAACTTAATTCAATTGCATCCGGCTGGGAGAGAATCAGGTCGGCTTTGGCGCCGGTGAGGATAGAAGAATAGCCGGCTTCCAGTCCCTTCGACAGGGCGCCAAGCAGGATGATTGCCGCCACGCCAATACTGATCCCGACCACGCTGATCAGCGTGCGGGTCTTGCGGCGCAACAGATTGCGGAAGATGATGTTCATCGTTCATCCATTTCAAAATCAACAACCTGCCTTTGCGCAAGAATAGCCGCGCATTTTTCCCATGCGCGACCATTGCAAAGATTAAAGATTATTATATAGCATTTAAGTTGGGTGTCTAGGGAGAACGCACAGAGTACACAGAGGCGAAAAATCTATGTTGATCTTGCACGTATAATTAAGGTGGTGCCGGCTGAGATTTCGGATAAAGAGGTTTTTCGATGCAAGACCCGTTGTTGGTTGTTCTTCTGGCGCTGGTGGCGCTTCTTCTACTCGCCATCGGCGCGATTGCTTTTCTCGTCTATCAATATTACGTGCTCAAATCGCAGATGGCAGAGGAATACCGTAAGCAGGCTCAAATCACTTTGGATAAAGCGCAGCAACTGTTTCAGAAATGGCGTGAACAGGAACTGGAACAATCCCGCAAACAACAGTTGGAAACTGCCCGCGCAGAAATGAGGGTGGAATTTGAAAAATGGAAAGCAGAATATGAAAAGACCATCCGTGAGGATGCCATCCAGAGAAGTCAATCGGTCATCACGGGTAAAGTTACCGAGCATCTCGTCCCTTATCTGCCGGATTTCACTTACAACCCCAAAGACGCCCGTTTCATCGGCAGCCCCATTGACCTGATCATCTTTGATGGGCTGAACGAGGATAATGTCAGACAAGTTGTTTTTGCCGAGGTCAAAACTGGAGACTCTTCGCTGAACGACAGGGAACGACAGGTCAGGAATGCCATTCAGGCAGGGCGGGTGAGATGGGTGGAAATCCGTTCCAATCTTAAACCCTCCAAAAACACTGCTTATCCACTGAGTTGACCGGCTGAGTCTCACTGCGGAGACTATGGCTCGTTTCTCCCCAAATGAAGAGAAACACTGTATAATACAGCCACCCCGGAGAGGTGCCGGAGCGGTTGAACGGGGCGGTCTCGAAAACCGTTGTAGTCCTTTGGGCTACCGTGGGTTCGAATCCCACCCTCTCCGCCTTCTTATCCGCCTTCTTAATACCCCTCTAGTGTTCTATTCTGGCTGGTAGGGCGCCATGGACATGTCGCCGACATATTCCGGCAGTTCAGAATGCCCCAGCAGTTGACGGATGGCGCTGGCTTCACCGATGTGATACTAGTAATGATAGATACAGCGCAGCAGGGTGGTGCCGATGCTTTCCGGGCGCGGTTTGCCCTTCCAGATGAAATGCTTTTGCAGGGTTTCCGTCGTTACCGTATCCAGGTAGTGGTCGGCAGTCTGCGTGATGGTCTGCCAGGCAGCGCGCATCTCTGCCAGCGAGGGCGTGCTGGCAGGTTTGCCATAACCGACCAGCTCATTCAGCTCAGGCAGCAGTTCCTGCCCCTGCGCCAGCAGCACCCACCAGCGGTTTTCGACATTCGCCAGATGACCGAGAATCCAGCTCAAACAATTCATCGGTTCCAGCCGGCGGCGGGCATCCTCTTCCGTAACACCTTCCAGACAGCGCAACAGGCTGTGACGGGCAAAACGCAGTTGGACAACCAGCGGATGCAGTTCAGACATCGTAGCCAATCTCCTCTCTGATTTCCTGCGGCAGCTCGGCTTCGCGCTCGATGGTAATAGGGATGCCCTCATGATGCGAGAGGGTCACCAGCTTGCCGCCGTAGGGAACATAGCGCACATACACGCCCCCATAACGCACGACGCGCACCGGGATTCCACCCTGTTTGACAAAGGTCACAAAATCGCCTGGAGAAAGTTGTTCCGCCATCTTTCAGCTCCACAATGTATTTTGGGTATTGTAACCTTAATTCAGTATTTTGCAGCGTGTCATGGACAAATTGAAAATTGGGTTGAGGGGTTTTGTAACCTGCGCCCGCATCACCCAAAGCCAAGCTGGCATAACGTATCCTTGTATCCTCTGCGGGGTTTTTGTACAATAGGGTCATCCAAATCCACCGCACAGGAGGCAGAATGACCGAACCATTTAAGCTGATGTGCGTCACTGCGCACCCTGATGACGAAGCACTGGGCGTAGGCTTTACGCTGGCGAAGTACGCCGCTGAGGGGGTTGAAATCAGCCTGGTGACTGCCACGCGCGGCGAACGCGGCTGGTCCGGTGCGCCGGAAGAAAATCCTGGAGCGCAAGCGCTGGGGCAACTGCGCGAAAAAGAGCTGAGAGAAGCGGCGCGTGTTCTGGGTCTGCGTGAGGTCAATTTTTTGGACTACATGGACGGCGAGCTGGCGCAGGTGGACGCGCTGGAAGCCATCGGCAAATTGGTGACTCATCTGCGGCGGGTGCGCCCGCAGGTGGTGATCACCTTTGACCCGACCGGCGCCTACGGGCATCCGGACCACATCGCCGTCTCGCAATTCACCCTCGGCGCGGTGGTTGCCGCCGCCGATGCCGAATACCGCGATGCCGAAGGACGTCCGGCTTACCGCGTCCCCAAAGTGTATTTCATGATTGACACCGAACCGCTGGTGAACCTTTATACCGCCGTCACTGGCGAGCAAATTAAATATCAGGTAGGCGGGGAGATTCGCCGTCATTTTGGCTGGCCGAGCTGGGCTGCTACCGCTTTGATTGATGCGCGGGCATACTGGAAAACCGGACTTGCCGCCATCGCCTGCCACCAGACACAGGTACAGCAACTTCTGGAGCAGATTCGAGGCATCCCCGAACACTTTGACATCAGCGATTGGGCGGTACAGACCTTCTACCGCGTTTACAGTCTGGTCAACCGCGATCAACGGACTGAAAACGATTTATTCGCCGGCTTGCGCTAGCAGACACAGTTAAAGCCGGTCGAATCTGGCTAGTGGACTGCGCGCAAGGCTTTCAGCGTTTCGCGCGCTGCTTTTTGGACATAGAGGCTATCCATACCCGCAGTGACAAACTGAAAGCCTTCTTTGAGCCGACGGATGGCATGTGCGCTGGAGTCGTCCGCCGGATAGCCGACCGGGATGCCGTAGCGCCGACCGGCGGCGAGGATAGTCTGCAGCGCCTCAAGAAATCGCGGATGTTCCCATTGCCCTAAAATGCCCATCGAGAGCGAGAGATCCGCCGGACCAACCAGCACCGCATCAATGCCGTCCACCGCAAAGATCTCATCCAGATTGCCGACGCCCTGCACATCTTCGATTTGAATCCAGACATGGATGCGTTCATGGATGCCGTCCAGATATTCGTTGAGCTGTGTCAGAAAGTTGGACGCCACGCGCGGGAAAAAGCCGCGTTCGCCCTGCGGCGGGTATTTCGCCAGACGCACCGCCCGACGCGCTTCCTCTGCACTGCGGATATTGGGGAAAAGAACACCCTCCGCGCCGCAATCCAGCGCCCATTTCACCCACACCAGATCATGCCAGGGGATGCGCACCAGCGGACAAGAGTCCGTCCCTTCAAACATCAGCAGGATATGCTGCAGGCTTTCCTGATGAATGGCAGTATGCTCCAGATCAATGATCAAAAAGTCGAACCCGATTTGAGCAAACATGCGCGCAACCGTTGGATCGGTGATGGTGATCCAGGCGCCGATCAGGGTCTGCCCCTGTTGTAAACGCGCTTTCAGCACCTTGCCGTTCAATCCAGACATATTTCCTCCAATGCAGATATGTGATGAAATGAAGCCGCGCCTTGAGGCAGCGCGGCGCAAACTCACGCTGTGCTTAAGAAACAGGGGCTATGCACTGCTCTCGCCGCTCTCACTGCGCGTCGAAGCGTAATGACGGGTGTAGTACTGCTTCAGCCCGAAACTCAGCCGTTGACGATAGATCATCTGGTTTTCGGGAGTAACCTCTATTCCAGCCAGCAGCGGCTTGACGAGTTTTTCGGTTTCTTCCGCACCGGCATGGCTGGCTGCCAGTTCTTCTAAAAGCTGCTGCGTTTTTTCCAAATAGCGGATTTGCCAGTGCACTTCGGCAGCGGCAGCCAGCCCGCCGCGCCCGCTGACAAAGATATACTCGCGATACTTATCTGAGAGCAGCAATTGGAGCGATTCCAGCCAGAGAGGAAGATTAGCATTTGCCAAAAAAGGCGGCTGGTGCGGCGTGAGCGCATCCCCAACAAAAACCACCTTTTCATCTGGAATAACCGCCCAGATAGCAGCCGGATTCGGACCAAAATGGGCTTCCAGGATCAGCGATTGTTGCTCATCCCAATGGACCTGAAGGCGGTCGGTGAAGGTGATCTCAGGCGGCAGCCAGCGCACACTGCCAACGATTGGCTGTATTTCCCATTCCGAGCCGGTTTCCGCCATCTGGGCTTTGAGGGTGACGGGACGGGAGCGGAAGATTTGCACCAGTTTTTCATGTCCGATCACCGTGCAATCCAAGAGGCGGCTGCCCAGTGTGCGGTCAAAATGTCCATCCAGATTGACCAGCATCCGGTCCACGCCGCCCCCCAGATTCAGCAGTGCCGAGCGCCAGGAACGGGCATCTTCCGGGCGGAAGGGAGCATCAATCAGAATCAACCCATGCGACCAGTTGATGGCGCCCAAGGTGACGCCCGCATAAGAGGTTTCGATGTAAACGCGGGGGGCAATTTCCTGCATGTGTTCTCCTGTTTCCGATGGTTTGGTTTCTCAGACAGCTTGGGCGACTGGCAGTGTGAAAAAGAAACGGCTGCCCTCACCCGCTGTGCTTTCCACCCAAATTTTACCCCCATGTGCCCGGATTGCCAGACGACAAAATGCCAGCCCCAGACCCATACCCTTAGGGTAGCGCTCAGTATCCAGGCGGGCAAATTTATCAAAAATCAGCTCTTGAACCTCTTTGGGGATGCCGGGTCCGCTGTCCTGCACGCAAAGCCGCACCCATTCCTCTACCTGTTCACCATAGATGGTGATCGTGCCCTCCAGCGGGGTAAACCGGGCAGCGTTTTCCAGCAAGTTGATCAGCACACGGCGGATCATATCTTCATCCACCCGCACCAAAGGCAAAACATCCAGCGCTTCAACCGTCAGGGTTTGCTGTTTGCTGTGAATGACCGGCTGGACCGCCTCAACCGCGTAGCGCACCAGTGAGGACACTTCGACAATTTTCTGATTGCCGATCGGCTGACCGGCTTCCAGACGGTGAATATCGAGCAGGGAATCAATCAACCGCTGCATTCGTTCGATGGAACGATGCGCAATGGTGAACACCGCTTCCAGCGCCTCGTCCTGCGGCGTTGTTATTGTCTCAATCATGTCCAGACTGGAGACAATATTTGAAAGCGGCGAGCGCAGGTCATGATAGATCATGGCAATCAGGTTCTCGCGCAGGGTTTCCAGCGTTTTACGTTCGGCAATATCGCGCAGTGTCCACTGAAGAAAATCCTGTCCATCTATATTGACCATTTGAACATAGACTTCCACCGGGTGCGTTTTGCCGTTCTTGAGCAAAAGCTCGGTCTCATAAGAGACAGTCTCGCCGGCGTGCAGTGTGGCGCTGTTTTCGGCGATGCGGGGCGCGCCGTCGCGGTGCAGATCGGCAATGGTCATGTTGACCAGTTTTGTCGGGCTGTATGAGGTCAGCCGGGCAGCAGCACGATTGGCTTCCAAAATTTTGCCTTCCCAATCGCTGATCAACAGCGGATTGAGATTATCCTCGAACAGTTCACGGTAGCGGCGGGTTGCCGATTGTAACGAGGCAAAGAGCAGGGCGTTATTAACGGCAATCCCCGCCTGATCGGCAATAGATTGCAAAAGCGCCAGATGATCCTCGTTGAAAAAACCCGGCACAGGGTGAACAATGGTCAAAATGCCGACAATTTTCCTGCCTGCCAGAAGAGGGATACACATCGCCGATTTGGGACCGGTTCGGCTTTGCGTATCATCAAAGCGGCGCAGCCAGCGCTCGTCCTGAGAAGTATCCGGCACCAGAACGGGTTTCCGTTCGCGCAGCACCCACCCCGCCAGCCCCTGATCCAGCGTTGCCTGGATGCGATCCACCGTGTGCTGGATGAGCTGGTCGTTGATCACAATGGCGGCATCCAGCGGCTGCTGCTTTTCATCCAACACAACCAGCGAGCCGCGCTCAGCTCTCAGGTTATGCACCGAGAGCAACAACACGCGCGGCAAAACCGTGTGCAAATCCAGCGACTTCGCCAGCTCGCGGCTGATATTGTAGAGAAGTTCCAGAGAAGAGCGGGTGCTGTCTTCTGACATCGAGTGCCGTAAAAAAGTCCGCCTAGAGTATAGGCTGAAAGTCGAGTATCTTGCGAACTGCCTGGCAGCGCTCGCAATCCGCCCGTTCACACAAGAGCGCCAGCGGCTCAGCTTCAATCTTTTGCCTGAGGATGTCCAGCATCGAACGCAGGGGCAAAGCACGGATCAACGCTTTGCCGATCATGACGCGGCGGGTGATTTCCCTGAGCAGGTCTTCCGCCTGTTGGAATCCATCCGAACAGCCTGGAAAGTTTGGACATTCTTTAACGCCGGCGGGCGTCAAAGCCCAGCGCACAAACTGATGCCGTCCCGCCAAGCGCTCAGCCAGATGAATGCTGGTATTGACCGTGTGGTCAACGCCGATCAACAACACCCAGCCATGCGCCTGTGCCAGACGCTGAATAGGCGCCAGCGGTTCGCGCAGTGTTTGCGTCCGCAGCGCTTCGCCGACATTGATGCCCGAAAAGGATAAAATTGGGTGATTGGAACGCTGTGCCCGCGGGTGTTGGCGTAGTGTCTCTGCCAGCATCCCCATAAGCGGATCGGCAGGCATATCTGGGCGGTAAAACTCCGCCAGACGGTTGAGGGCGGTGCCGCTGCCGTAGGTGATGCCGTTGTTCTCCGGTCCGCTTTCCGGGATGAGCATGGTTTTATAGGTAAAGGTGGGCATCATGATAGCGTCGCTGGTCAAAAGCAAAGCACCCAGCAGGGTCTGCGCGCCGCCGCGCACCTCCTGTCCAAAGGAGTCCAGCGAGGCGTGTACAATCAGAGGATGGCGGGGTTTCAATCCTAACGATCTTAATCCAGCGACAAGGTCTCGAAAGGTTATCATCTCTCCCTGCAGATGTACAAGAAAACCATCCGGTTATCGTTTTTATTATACGTCAAATACTTTCTGAGAGGGTGTTGAAAAATAAAGGCAATTGGCGGTAAAGAGCCTCTTCTGGTAAAACACACCGCCAAAAGAGGGATGGGCGGAAGGGTGAGGGGGCAGTGTTATTGTAATTTTGGCATGATCACCTCGATTTTTGCTGCTTTTTCGACCACCAGCGGCACTTCACCCCCGGTTGAGACTGACTGCTGGGGTTTTGAAGCCAATTCCCCACAGCAATTTGACCATGCGTTTCAAGTTGAGTACGATC